>PMBY01000200.1:0-7235 GCA_003153875.1 Myxococcales bacterium
CAGATGCTCCCGCGATGGTACGCCGCCGGCGAGGGCGCGCGCGAAGCGCGCGGGGTGGGCGGGGTGGGCTGTCCGTCACGAAGTCCCATTGGGGGCACAGCCGGCGGGCTCCCCACGCGGGCTAAGTAAGGAACACCAGGATTCCGAGCTGCGCCTCGGCGGTCTGGCGCAGGAAGGCCCGCAGTTTATCCAGGTTGTCCATGAGGTATCTGAGCGAGTCTTCTTCCAGCACGGACCTGGTCCAAATGTCGGGGTAGATTTCCTTTGCGGTCATGTCTCTGGCGTTGAACCGCTTGCGCAGCTCATAGGGGCTCAGGGCCGAGAGGCTTTCATAGATGGCTCGGGTCTGGTCTGCGCGGAAGGCGCGCACCGGACCATGGTCGGGGTCGATCTTGCCGACCTGACGCCCGCCATTGACGAGGAAATCGAGGGGCGGATCCCCCTCCCAGGCGCTGCCGGTGAGGAGGTAGTGGATTCCATGCCACGACTTTTCGAGATCGCAGCGCGTGCCCTCGTTGGCTTCCAGCTTCAGCATCGGCACCGGCTTGGCTTTCCGGGTGCCGGCCGTCTTTTTGCCCCGTACGGGAGACTTCCCGGGTTGCGGCCGCGCGACCTGAGCCTCTGCTGGAATCTCGGGCACGATGAGACGCCAGGCCAGGGAAGGCGACTTGACAACGCGGGCGACGTTGGTGTCCGTGAGGCTAAGCAGACCGATGCGCATCCCCATGAATCAAGACCTATCCATCTGCCAACCAGGCAGAATCATCTTCGGGCAACTCGCGAGAGAAACACGAAGCCCACGCAGCCATGGTCAGAAGAACTCCAGGCGCGAACCACGAGGTGAGAATGGCACGTCACGACGGTCTCGGCAACTGGCGCGCTGATATTCATTTCATTTCTGGGGGCGCGCCGCGCCCCATCCGCCGCAGGAATTCGCCTTCGTCGATGGTCTCGATGTCGAGCTCCTGGGCCTTGGCGAGCTTGGATCCGGCGTCCTGTCCCACCACCACAAAGCTGGTCTTCTTGGACACACTTGACGTCACGCGCGCGCCGGCTTGCTGGGCCAGTACCGTGGCTTGTTCGCGCGAAAGGGTGGGCAAGGTTCCGGTGATGACCACGATCTGGCCGTCGAACGGGCGGGGAGCCGCAGGACCACCGGCTGCCTGGTCTTTGACGCGCAGACCGGCCCCGCCCAGGTTCCTGATGAGTGCGCCATTTTCCGGTTCGCGGAACCAGTCGTGGACCGCGCTGGCGATTTCTGGGCCCACGCCCTCGATGGCTTGCAGATCCTCGAGATTGGCGGCGGCCACGGCGTCCAGCGAGAGAAACCGCTGGGCCAGGAGTTGCGCCACATGCGCGCCCACGCGCCGGATATTGAGCCCCACCAGCAGGCGCCACAGAGGCCGCTGCTTCGAGGCTGCGATGGCGTCGAGCAGGTTCTGAGCTGACTTTTCGGCGAAACCAGGAAGCTGAAGCAGTTGCGTCGCGTCCAGCGCGTACAGGTCCGCGGGATCGGCGAGGCAGCCGCGTTCCACCAGCGCGGTCACCGTCTGATAGCCGAGGTGCTCGATGTCCAGAGCCTCAGGCGAACCGAAATGGCACAGCCATTCCACGGTCTGTGACGGACATTCCTTGCGGTTGGGGCAACGCCAGTCGGCCTCGCCTGGCTTGCGCACAAGCGGCGTTGCGCACGCTGGGCATTGCTTGGGGAAGGTCCACGCCGGCGTGCCGGGCGGCCGCTTCTCCAACACCGGGCCGACCACTTCGGGGATCACGTCACCGGCTCGGTGGACGATGACCGTGTCTCCCTCGCGCACGTCCTTGCGCCTCACATCGTCCTCGTTGTGCAAAGTGGCCGAGGTTACCGTCACGCCGCCCACGTGCACGGGCTCGAGTTCCACGTAAGGCGTGACCCGGCCGGTGCGGCCCGTGTGTACGGCGATGCGTTTCACCAGGGCGGTACGCTCCTCGGGCGGGAATTTGTAGGCCACCGCCCAGCGCGGCGCCCGGCTGGTGGAGCCCAGGTCCTCGCGCTGCCGGTAGCGGTCGATTTTGATGACCACGCCGTCAATCTGATAGTCGACCTCGTGGCGGTGCTCTTGCCACTTGGCGCAGTAGCCGGCCACTTGCTCCAGCGTGGACGCGCGCTCGATGTTCGGGTTGACAGGTAGGCCGACCGAGCGGAGGTACTCCAGGTCGTTAGAATGGCGCTCGGCGTGCGCCGGGCCGGGTCGGCCTGCATTGGTCTCTGCGCCGTAGCACCAGAAGCTCAGACCCCGGGCTGCGGTCACGGCGGGATCCTTCTGGCGCAGACTCCCGGCCGCGGCGTTGCGGGGATTGGCAAAGGGTCGTTCGTCTCTCTCTGCCAATTCTTGGTTCAGGCGAAGAAAGACTGAAACTGGCTGATAGACCTCGCCGCGCACTTCCAGCATGTCCGGGTGCTGACTGCCCGAGAGGCGGGCCGGGATCGGGCGAACCATGCGCAGGTTGGCGGTGATGTCCTCGCCCACGCGTCCGTCACCCCGCGTGGCTCCGCGCACGAAGACACCGTCCTGGTAGAGAAGTGACACCGCCAATCCGTCGATCTTGAGCTCGCACACGAAGTCGAGGTGGTTGGCGTTGACATGGGAACCCTGAGAGGGTTCGCTTCGCCCTTCGGCCCCCCACCCGCCACCGCCTCCCCGCTCGCTTCGCTCGGCCTCGCCATCCCTCCCGCGATGGTGCGCCGCCGGCTGAGCCGGCGGGCTCCCCACGCGACCGCCCACCGCGCGCTGCAAACGGCCCAGCCACGCACGCAGCTCCTCAGTGGAAAACACGTTGTCCAGCGAGAGCATGGGCGAAGGGTGCTCGACCGGCGCAAACAGCTCGGAACCCTTGCCGCCCACGCGCTGGGTTGGGCTGTCAGGCGTGACCAGATCCGGGAATCGTTGCTCGAGAGCGCGCAGCTCCCGCATCAAGCCGTCATACTCGGCGTCCGAGACGACGGGACGATCGAGCACGTAGTAGCGGTTGTCATGCTCCGCGATCTGGCTGCGCAGATCCTGGATCCGCGCTTGCGCCAACGCATGTTCACGTTCCGCAAGGGAATCGGGCTTCCCCGGTTCGGGCGTCATCTCAAGCTGGCGCAGCTACGCCTGGCCCTCGTTGAGCACCGACTCCAGTTCCTTCTCGACCGTGGCCCGATCGACGGAACGGGCTGCCGACAGCTCCTGCGACACCAGGCCGCGCGCGGTGTCGAGCATGCGGCGCTCGCCAAAGGAGAGCGCCTTGGTCTTCTTCAGACGGTGGAGGTCGCGAAAGACTTCGGCGACCTCGAACAGTGAGCCCGACTTGATCTTGTCCATGTAGGCGCGATAGCGCCGATTCCAAGGATGGCGGTCGAAGCTGACGGCCTTTTCACGCAGGATTTGCAGGACCTCGTCCACCTCCTGGGCACCCGCAACCGGCCGGATGCCGACCTGCTCGGCCTTGTCGACGTGAACCAGGATTTTGAGATCGGAACTGGCCAAGCGTAGGACGTAGAAGTTCTGGACCTTGCCGCCGATCTCTCGCTTCTCCACGCTCACGACTTGGGCAATGCCGCGCGAAGGATAGATGGCTTGTTGGCCGATTCTAAGCGTGAGTGCCACGGAAACCCTCCTTGGAAAAAACAGGGTGGGCGTGTCGACGGCCGACGCGTAGTGTTACTGCAATGCGATGTTGCGGGGTCAGTATAGGAGGTCTCAAGCAAGCGTACAACGCGAGTTCGCTGCACGCTCGGCGAGTGCCTATTCGAGTTGAAGCGGCTGGCACCTCGGCCCTACAATGGAGGGTGTGACGAAGCGCCAGCGCCGTAGCCGTGCACGGGGGTCGACATTGGTCGAGTTGATGATCGTGGTCGTCATCCTCGGCATCCTGGCCGCCATCGCCACGGTTGGGTACAAGCGCTACGTGGCGCGGGCGCGGTTGTCGGAGGCAAACGCCATGCTGGCTGAGCTGTCAGCCAAGGAGCAACTCTATTTCATGGACGTGGGCGCGTACGTGCCCGCGCGAGCAGACAACAACCTCACCCAGCCCAGTCCCGACGAAGGCGCATCGGCGTTCATACCCGTTAGCCCCACCGCTGCGGATTTCGAATCGGCCCGCACACCGCACGCCGTTTCCACCCCATCATTTCCCGTTGCCTGGAGGCTGATCGGCCTGCGCCCCCGCTGGAATCAGCTCTACTGCACCTACCTGGTCAATGCCGGTGGCGCTGGCCAGGCGCCCTCTGGCCCCATCGGGTCGCAGTTGTGGGCCACGACGCCGCTAGTCCCTTGGTTCTATGCCGTGGCAGCCTGCAACCTCAGCACCACAGATGGCGGCGTATTCCCGGACAACGTGACACTCTTGGTGCTCACCTACGACTCGCCTGCGCTCCGCACGATTAACGACGGTCGCTAGGGGGCGTCCCCATAGCAGGGACATCCCTGGTTGTGTCTTCTGCGGCTGATCGTTGCACTTGGAAAACCGTAAGGACTTCGTCGTCTACGATGGGCTTCCCTAGCGCGGCGACCAGGCGCTCACGAATCTGCGCCACAAATCTCTTCGGGTTTGCGCTATGGTG
This sequence comes from Myxococcales bacterium, assembly GCA_003153875.1. The sequence continues at coordinate 4,586 of PMBY01000200.1, forward strand.
GCTCACCACCTCGAGAAACAAGAATTCTCGCGCCAGGTTCCAGTGGAGCAGCAAGTACTGGGCTTGGCTCGCTCTGAGGGCGCGCGGGTCAGAGATGTCCACAACCGTGTTGAAACGAATTCCCCGGTGGGGCGCCCCCTGTCCCAGCACATGATCGATAGTCATATGACTGAGAAGGTAGCCGCGTGAGGGTTCGGAGCGTTCTGGGCTGTCATCCAGCGCCAAGCCAAACCCGTCCTTCCAACTTGCGCCACTTTCGTAATAGCCCGCAAGCACGGGTCGGTGGTGGACCAGTTGCGCGAAGTAGAGGCGGTTGTAGTCCTCTCCGATCACGAAAGGATACTCGATAAGAGGGGCCTTTCCCCCTTCGCGGGCCACCCGTGCATAGAATGGGTGCAATTGGGAGCGAAGGAGGGGTTGCAGCGAGTCCTCGACGGGATCGGGCCTGCTTCTCGCGGTGCTAAACTGTGAGTAGTCATATTGGAATACTGGATGTTTTGTGAAACTTGTCGTTCCGACCTGAACGAATGGCAAAGGGCCTGAGAAATAGAAAGCGCCGGCCAGACCGAAAAGGATTGTCACCCAAACGAACTCTCGCAGGTATTGTGTCTTTATCAGGTCAGCCAGGGTTTGACCCGCAACCCCGATGGCGAAGGCCGGCAAGAGAAAGATGGGCAAACTGTAGCGGGCAAAGATGGCACCCACTTCGCTTTGGATGGGATGGATGAGAAGCACAGCGGCGACCGAGGCGGCAGCCGCCGAGCCGAGAACCATCAGTTCCCGTGGCGCCTGCTTTGCCGCCAGCAGTAGCCCAATTGCAGTTAGGCCCACGAAGACCACCTGGGTTTCAGCAGAAGCGCTTCCGCACACGAGCTGCAGGAGCGCACCAGCGGTTCGCACCGAGAAAGGCAGATACGCCGGTCCCGCGGATGACACGGACTGAAGCATCGCCGGCAGGGACAGCGCGCCGGCTATGGCAAACATCGCCAGCCCAGCCAAGACAACCCGCTTTGGACTCGGTCCCAATCTGCGCTGGCGCCATTGTAGCAAGCAGGCCGTTGCCCAGGCCGCCAACAGCGGAGGGAAAGCCGTGACGTGAACCCAAATCGCCAAGGCGCCCAGTACGACCGCGCTGATTGCATGGCTCCGGCGGGCGCTATTGGTCCAACGGCTGAGATGGGCGAGCGCGAGGAACTCGAGCAGAAGCAGCGGGGCATAAGGACGAGCAAATCGGCTGTGAAAAATCAGAAAAGGCGCCAGCGCGACAATCAAACCGGATAGAACGGCTGCCCTGGCCCCGAAGTGTTGCCCTACCCAGCGAGGGTAGTACCACAACAGAAGAATGCCGGCTATCAGCGAGGGGAAAACTATCGACCATTCAGACAAGCCGAAGGTATCCAGCATGAGCCGAAGATAAAGATTGTGCGGCACACTGTTGGCACCCAACCGGGAGTAGTGCGTGAAGAGGTAGGCAAGGCCGTGGTCGAGAACGTAGCGGATGGCGTGCCACTCGTCGTCAAACGGAATCTGGCTTCCGAGGTTCCACAGACGCAGGGCGGCGCCGAGCGCAAGTACGGCCAGCAGCAAGAAGCCCTGAGCCCTCGCAGGGGGGCTTGGGATGCTCGAATCCTGCTCTCCCACCTTAGTCCTCGGCACGCTTTCTCAGTCCGGGAAAGCGACTGGGGGTCAGCCATGAGCGTACCCGGTAGCCCAGAATCATCCAAATCATGCACAGGCCCAACCGCAGGGCGACCCACTTGTTTCCGGTGACCGAGGATGTTCCGACCCGCCTGGTGTAGTTCACTGGGATCTGAATCATCTTCATCTTCATCAAGATCGACAGCACCATCATCTGCGGGCCGAAAAAACTTCCGTCGATGGTGAAGTGCGGCTGCATGTCCAGCAGCGCCTCACGGCGCAGACACCGCATGGTGCAGCCAACGTCGGTCAGGGAGGTCGTGTTGAACAGGAACTCCATCAGCTTGGCCACCCAGTAGTTGCCCCACTTGAGGAACAGGCCCATGTTGGCACCCTTCCAGATCAGCTCCTTCACCGTGCGGGTACCGTAGACCACTTCGAAGTCGTCGGAGTAGGCCAGCAGCTTCAGGGCGTCGTGGCCGCGAAAGGTGCCGTCCGGCTCGGAAACCAGGACTAGGTCGCCCGAAGCTTCGTGAAGTCCGCGTCGCATGGCCGCCCCATAGCCCTGCACCGGCTCGTGGATTTCCCGCGCCGGCGTATGCGCGACCTCCTGGCTGGTGCCGGTGGCCGCGTTGTTATTTATGACCAGAATCTCGTCGATGACACCTGTCGCAACGAATTCCTCGATGGAACGACGGATCGAATCCCGCTCGTTGTAGGTCGGCAGGATCAGGGAGACTTTTTGTCCCTTCCAGATGGTCTAGATCCTTTCTGCCACCGCGTACATCTGTGCGGCTAGCGGTCGAAAGGGAGAACGAAGGTACCAGCGTACCAGAAGCGGAATTCTAGGCAGACGGCTTTTCATTGAGAAAGGCAACAGGCCAGGGATCAGGCGCACCATGCGAAACCCGTTTTGCGTGAGCAGGCCAGGCAGGTTCTGGTGGTGGAACGCGGTTCTATGGGTTGGATCCTCCCAGTAATGGACGGGGCACAGCAAGAAGTTAGGCTGGAT
>PMBY01000200.1:7240-14001 GCA_003153875.1 Myxococcales bacterium
TCACCTATGCGCAGGTCCACCCCTGGTGCGGCAAAGCGGGACATCTCCGGATTCAGGTCGAAAGCGATCCGGGTGGGGGCCGGGAAGTTGTTGATAAAGTCGCAGTAGCCCGCTCCCAGTTCCAGCACGATCTGCGCGCTCGACGCATCGTTGGAAACGAAGAGGGCGATTTCGCGCCAGACACCTGCCCGATCGGCCAGCAAGGGGTAGGCTCCGACATAGGGATTGCTGGAAGTCACGGCAGGCTCTCCTCTGCGATCCGCCTCGCTTCATCCATCAACGCGGGGAAAGGGTCGGTGTACTGGCGCAGAAGTCCGCGCAAGCCCGACCGGTGCAGCGGATCGTTGCTGGCCTGGCGAAGGTACTGGTGGAAGTAGCGCAAGGATTCGCGGGCCAGCGGCTCGCTTGCGGGTTCACGCTTTGCCAAATCGAGCAAGGCCTGCGCCAGCATCAGGGCCGTGTGCTGGTTGGGCATCATTTGGTAGGCAGCCCGGTGAAAGGCCAGCCGCTGCTCGATCGGGTTTCCGGCCAAGGTGGCCACTAGGCCGAGCACCGAGTACAATTCTGCCGTTTCTGCCCGATCTCGGCTGACGTAGCCCGGTGCCGGCTTCCAGGGCAGTGATCGGTAATAGCGAATTCCTTCCTCTGCCACCCGGGTCGCCTGCTCCAGCGCCCGCTGGCGAGCCTGCGACCCAGGCTCGGCCCTCGCGGCATCTTGCAAGATGGTCTGGGCGTCGGACTCGAAAGCCAGAAGGGACGGCTGCGCCAGTCCCCTTTCGTAGGCCCAAAATGAATGCGCGTTGCGGAAGGCCTGCTGGTGTGTTCGTCCAGCGGCCACGCCGTAGCCGCCGAAGAAGGCCAGGGCCACGACCGCCGCCGTGGATAGCCGACGAAGGTATGGCCTTGGGCTACGCCAGGCATCGATCGCCAGAGTCGACAGCAAGGCCATCACGCAGAAGGAGGAGAGGTACGCATAGCGATCAGCCACCCAGAGTCCAAGGTATTCCACATTGAAGTAGGGCAGCATGAAAATGAAAAAGCCAAGAACGTAGAAGGCGAGGTCTTTCCGGTAGCGCAGTACAACCACAAGCCCGATTGTGGAACCGGCTATCATCGCCACGATGATCCCGATTTCGGCTGGCGTGAGTGGGAGGGCGACATTGGGACGCAAGTAAGAGATGGAATGCTCGGCGGCCGACCCGATGTGGGCCAGGGTGCGGCCTAGGCTGAGGGGAACGAGAAGCGCAAGCGTCCTCAGGTGCTGGAGCGAGAGCGGGGGGGGGCCGCGCTCCCCGATGACCTGAAAGGCGGCAAGGATCCGCTGGTACCACAAGTAGAGTCCCAGCGTAGTCGCCAGATGGGGCAGAAGGCCGATGAGCTCGCGTCCGCGCGAGCGGAGGTCGAGAGGATCATTCGATCCGCGCGTGCCAGCCAGATAGGGCGCGAAGATCCGGTGCACAGCCAGCAGCAACACCAAGACGATGGCGCTGAACTTCGCCAACACAGCGAGCGGACAAAGCAGGAAGACCATCAACAGGAGAGCGCGACGCCGCCCGCGCCGGGCCTGGCCGAGGGCGAGGGACTGGGTCAGCAGAGCGAGGTAGGTGAAGAAAGCCGCGAGGACGTCCTTGCGTCCCATGACCCAACACACCGGCTCTACGTGGATGGCCAGGGTGCCGTAAAGGGCCGCGGTCAGACCGGCGAAGGCAAGCGATCGCGTGGCATGCAGCAAGAAGAGAAACAGCAAGACGACATTGGTCGCATTGAGCAACACGTTACCCAGGTGGTAGCCGGCGGGGTTGGTGAAGCCGAACAGGCGGGCATCGAGTAGCCAGCTCAGGTCGCGAACCAGAAGAGGCTCTTCGCGCGGAAAGTAGCCGACCAGGATCTCGCGCACGCCATCCAGGAGCGAGCTTTGGTTGTACAGGTTCGGGTGTCCGAGCAGGACAGTATTTTCGTCGTAGCCGATGAAGCCAAAACCTAGCGATGCCCCATAGAGGAGCAGGCTGCCCCCGAACAAGGCGATAGAGATGGCCAGGACCATGAACCCACGGGACGGGACGCGGGGACGCAGGGACAGGTTGGGATGCGGGTCGCTCATGAACCCGGCGATACCGGGATCGGGATGGTAACCCGAGGATGCGAAGCGAGCCTAGTCTCCCATTTTCACCGTCGGTGGTTGTCGGGAACAGACCCACAGAGAGATGCGTCCAAGATGACTCTTTTTGTCAGTCGCAGCTGCCCAAACGCGATCTTTGTCACCCAAGAACGATGGGCCCGGACTCGACCCACGCTCGGTTTCCACAGGGATCACAGGTTGTTAGCTGGCATGACGCGAGTTGTTTCGCTGTGGCACATTGGGTGCACAGTCAAAGCAGCCAGGAGGCAAGCAAAATGACTACAAAGGCTCGCAAGCGCAGCGGAGGCTTCACCCTGGTGGAGCTCATGATCGTCGTGGCGATCATCGGAATTCTGGCAGCAGTGGCGATTCCCGCCTTCACCCGCTACGTGAAGAAGTCACGTACGTCTGAGGCGATGGGTCACCTCAACAAGGAATGGGCAGGCTCGTTGTCCTACTATGAGACGGACCACATGCAGGCCGGCGGCACGGCGCTGGCCAAACAGTTCCCCGGCCCCACGGGCGAATGGGCTCAGGCCACAGAGTGCGGCTGTTCGACCGGTCAGCGGTGCGCTGGCAACTCTTCGGCTTGGGGTACTGCTGTGTGGTTGGCCCTCAACTTCTCCTTGCCTGATGCGCACAACTATATGCCCGGGTACAGCGGCACTGGCACGGGTATCGCCTCCCAGTTCACCGCATATGCCAAGGGAGACTTGGACTGCGACACGACCCTGGCCGAGTTCATTCGCAGTGGCGGCGTCAACGCGACTGGAGACGTGACCGGCAGCTACCAGCCGCTCGTCAAGAACGAACTGGAGTAGCCCCCCTCACACGACCCAGAAGGTCGAGCAAGCCCCGGACGGGATATCCCCGCCGGGGCTTTTTGCTATGTGCCTCTACACAGCCGGGCCGTCGCCGCGCGCGAGCATGGTGTCCCTGGCCAAGCGTGGGTCGTGGTCGGGATGGTCCAGATTGAAATGCANNGTCGCGGCCCACTAGGAAGTTCCAGTAGTACTCGCGGATCTCTTCGCGGATGAGCTGCATCCGCCGCGCCGCACGCTCCAGCCGCTTGTCCGAGCGGACAATGCCCACGTAGTTCCACATCAGGCGGCGAATCTCGTCCCAGGTGTGACTGACCACGACGGCCTCGTCCGCCGCCGTGGCATCGCCTGGATACCAGGTCGCCACCTGTTGCGGCCTGTCCACCTTTGCGTCGCGCACGTCGTCGGCGGCGCGAGCGGCGTAGACCAGCGCTTCCAGTAGCGAGTTGGAAGCCAGTCGGCAGGCGCCGTGCAAACCGGTCATCGATGCCTCGCCGATGGCGTAGAGGTTGCGCACGCTGCTGCGTCCGTTCGCGTCCACCAGAATGCCCCCACAACTGTAGTGTGCGGCGGGTACCACGGGGAGGGGCATGGTTCGCATGTCGATGCCAAGCTCCAAGCAGCGCCGGTGAATGTTCGGGAAACGCTCCACCAAGAACTGCGCCGGCAGGTGGGTCATGTCGAGCACGACATAGTCGTCGCCGGTGCGCTTCATCTCGGCGTCGATGGCGCGCGACACCACGTCGCGTGGGGCGAGATCTTTCATTTCATGGTAGCGCGGCATGAATGCCGTGCCATCGATCAGGCGCAGGATGCCGCCTTCGCCGCGCAGGGCTTCGCTGATGAGGAAGGACTTGGCCGCCGGGTGGAAAAGACAGGTGGGATGGAACTGGAAGAATTCCATGTTGGCAACCCGCGCGCCCACCCGGTAGGCCATGGCCACGCCGTCGCCGGTCGCCACGTAGGGATTGGAGGTGTACAGGTACACCTTTCCCGCTCCCCCGGTGGCGACGATCACGGCGCGCGCAACCACGGTCCGGATTTCGCCGGTTTTCTGATCGTAGACGTAGGCGCCGAACACGGCGTTGGGTCCGCCGTACTTGGCGGTGGTCAGCAGATCCACCGCCATGGACTCGGGCAGAAGCGTGATGCGGTCCCCGCGCTCCTTCACACGTTCAAGCATGGTGTCATGGATGGCGGCGCCGGTCATGTCGCGGGCGTGGACGACGCGGCGGGCGCTGTGACCGCCTTCGCGGGCCAGTTGGAACTGGCCGTCGGGCTCGCGNNCCCTGACGCACGCACATGTCCACCACGTCGAGATTGCACAGGCCGTCGCCCACGCGCAGGGTGTCCTCGATGTGCTTTTCCGGTGTGTCACCCGCCCCCAGCACCGCGGCCACTCCGCCCTGAGCCTCGTGGGAGTTGGCGTCGGTGAGGCTGTGCTTGGACACCACCAGCACGCGGCCGTGCTCGGAGGCACGCAGGGCGAAGTAGAGGCCAGCCAGGCCAGAACCCAGTACCAGGTAATCTGTTTCCACGAAGGGACCAATCTACCAGACCGGCGAGGTCGCGACATGTTCGAGATACGTTCGACGGAGAGACATCGCATAGAAGCGGCGAGGATATTCGGCCTGTGTTACGATCAGCCAAATATGGTTGGCCGTCTCTATCTTGCCTTGCTGTTCTTGCCCGCGCTGTCGGCGCCTGGGCACGCCACGGTGTGGCAGCGCCAGAGGGCAGACGGCAACTTGGAGTTTACCAACGCTCCCACCCCGGGTCCAAACTGGCGGGCCGTTCCCGAGTCCGAGACGACACGCACTTCTGTGAGGCCGCACGAACACGCCCAAGCGGCGTCAAGAATCGACAGTGTGATGTGGACCCGCGATCGCACCGACGGAGTGAGCGAGTTCACCAACCTGCCCCCGGTGGGCAGGCACTGGAAGGTTCTGTTTCGCATCGGGCCGGGCAAGGCCTCGGCCATGCGGGGTGACTCGGACCTGGTCCCACCGCATGACAGTTCCCTGGCTCGCTACCATCGTTTCGACGACCACATCCGCGATCAGCAGGCCTACTTTGCCATTCCGCAGGCCCTTATCCGGGCTGTCATAAGGACCGAGTCGGACTACGACCCGAACGTGGTGTCCAGTGCGGGCGCGCTCGGGCTGATGCAGCTCATGCCGGCCACGGCGCGGGCCATGGGTGTGACCAACGTATGGGATCCGCGCCAGAACATTATGGGCGGTGCGCGCTACCTACAGACCCTGGCCAAACGTTTCTGCAGGACACCCACAGTGGGACGGGGTGAAGCGGGCGGTGGCGCCTTCACATGTTCGGACGACGAGAAGATCAAGGTGCTCGCCGGGTACCACGCCGGGCCTGGAGCCGTCGAGAAATACCGGGGACTGCCCCCCTATGAAACCACGCGGACCTATGTGGACGCCGTGTGGCAGCGATACAAGCGCGAGGCCGCGCTGTCGGCCTGGGTGGGAGCCGCGCCCGTGGCGCTGCGGTGACCTGTGCCTGCTGACATCGACCTTCCCGACGAGTCCGCGCCCGCGCCGGTCCCTTCCGGACCTGCCGCCGGACGTGAGGACGAAGCGCTACGGGAGCAGCTCCATCGCACCAGCGAGCTGGTGGTGGCGCAGCGCTTGCCCGAGGCGGAGTTGCAGTTGCTGCGTGCGCAGGCCGACGCGCCCCATGATCTGCGCGTGCTCAAGCTGCTGGCGCTGGTGCGCTTCAAGCTGGGGCGTCTGGCCGAGGCGCGCCAGATCTACCGGGAAGCCGCGCAGATCGCGCCCGATGATGCCGCCATTCGCCTCAACCTGGGCCTCATCGCGCTCAAGCTGGACTGGTTCGACGAAGCCGTGACCGAGCTGGAGACTACCGTGCGCCTGCATCCCGACGATCGGCGCGCGTGGAGCTATCTCGGGTACGCTTGCGCGCGCACGGGTGCGCGTGGGCAAGCTGCGGCTGCTTTCCGGCGTGCGGGCCAGCACGAGCTGGCCGCCGAGATGGAGCGGGGGGCGAGCGCGTCTTCGTCAGCGTCGGAAGTGGAAGGAACGTCCGCAGTCGAGCCCGACCGCGCGCGTGCCGTCGACATGGGACCGGCCACGCCCAGGCCGGAGCTGCGTGCGCCGGCACTCGATGCGATCATGCCCGCGCAGTCCGCTCTGGCATCTGGCCCAGGTGAGATCGTGTCTCTCTCCGCCTTTGCCATGGCTCGCATGCTGGCCCCAGCGCCCGATCTGGCGCCCCTGGCTTGGCTCGGGCGGGGTGTTCTGCGTTTTGCTGCCACCAGCGAGACCTACGTGCGTGAGTCGGCCTTGCTGGCGGCGCTTGGTGGGGTTGAGTTGCTTCCGGCCCGACGGCGAATGCGCGGACACATGTTGGGCGAAACCCTGACCTCACAGGGTGGGCGATTCCTTCGCCTGGCTGGAGCTGGGGACTTGTGGCTTTCTCCCTGGCGTGCGGGACGTGCGCTTTTCGCACTGACGTTGGACCGGGACGTGCTCTACCTGCGTGACGAGCACGTGGTGGCCTGGGGCGATGAACTGGTGTGGGAGTGGGGGCGTGTTCCGGGCGGTGGGCCAGCCTTGCTGCAGTTTCGTGGCACGGGTCGGGTGGTTGTGACCGCAGATCCTGACGATTTGGTGGCTGTGCGTCTGAGCGAGGGGGATTCGCTGGCCGTGTTGGGGTTGCGCCTCAGCGGCTGGGTGGGACGCGTGGTCGCGCAGAGCATGGCTGGGCGGGAAGGCGAGCCGGGCGACGCCTATGTCACCTGCACCGGTGTCGGGGTAGTATTGCTGTCCAAACATGGCGAA
>PMBY01000200.1:14037-23410 GCA_003153875.1 Myxococcales bacterium
TGGCCGACAAGCTCATGGTCACGGCGGTGCTGGTCTTTCTCGCGGCGATGGGCCGCGCGACGGCCTGGGTGGTTGTGGTGCTGATTGCGCGCGACCTGTGCATCACCGGCCTGCGCAGCATCGCGTCCAGCGAGGGCGTGGTGATTGCCGCCAGCCCGGGCGGAAAGATCAAGACCGCGCTGCAATTGGTGGCCATCAGCATGCTTCTCATACACTTCAGCTACCCGGTCCTGGGGCTGGGTGTTTCGGTCGACTATCAGGTCGCGGGCAGCGTGCTACTCTACGTTTCGCTGGTGGTCTCGTTGGCGTCCGGGGTCGAATATGTGTGGGGGTTCGCCAAGGCGATGGGCGCAGTCAGACGGGAATCGGCCTAGTCCGGAAGGAAGGCTAGCTTTTTCCCCTACGGGGACTTGGCTCTCTGTGGTGAAATCCGAAGCGGACTCGCGGGGCGCGTTGTGTTTGGCAGCTATGAGGGGAAAGGGGAGGACACAGAGTCTGATCAGTGGGCGACGCGGCGGCGGAGGATCCGGTAGGCGACGGCTGCGGCGGTGCCCAGCGCGAGGCTGAGGGCTTGCGCGGTGGAGAGCGCGAGGGGCTGGTTGGCGGGCAGGTCGAGCCAGTTGGCCAGGCGGGGTAGGGAGATCTCGAAGAGGAATCCCCGGCTGGTGTCTCCGCGCAGAACCTCCACGGTCGCGCGCAGGAGCGCGTACCCCATAGCGTAGATGAGGGCCAGCGAACCGGGAAAGCGCCGGCGTCGGCGCAGGAGCAAGAGCAAGGTGAACAGCAGGGCTTCGCCCAAAGCCTCGTAGAGCTGGGTGGGAGCGAGGGCTGGGGTCGAGGCGGCGCCGGGCGCGACCAGGCCCGCCTGGGCCAACTCATGATACGCGACGCTGGCAGGGGGAAAACGCACGCCGAGCGAGGTGACCTTGCCGTAGCAGCACCCGGCCAGAAAACAACCCACGCGTCCCAAGGCATGGCCGAGAGCCAGGGAAGGGGCGAGCAGGTCAGCCACGTTGCCCAGGGACCAGGACCGCCGACGCGCGAAGAGCAAGACCACGGCGGCCGCCCCGAGAGCGCCTCCGTAGAAGACCAGGCCACCCTGCCAGATATAGAACGGTTCCGCGCAATCGTGCAGCACGCGCAGGGCAGGGCGGGGGACGCCGGCTCCCGCGCACAGTCGCGAATAGTCGCTCACGTGCACCAGCACGTAGAGGGCGCGCGAGCCGACGATGCCAGCCACCAGAGCCCAGAAGGTCAGGTCGAGCACGGCAGCCGTGTCGAAGCCCATGCGCCGTCCTTGGCGAAGCGCCAACAGCACACCCGCGATCGCGCCCAGGGCGATGAGAAAGCCGTAGGCATGGACGTCCAACCCGCGGGCACCGACATGCAGAGTGAGGAGATTCGGCCTCACACGCTCTCCCGGGCCGGGGCCGGGTCAGCCAGCCAGCGCGAACGCAGACCACCAAGCAGCAGGAAGATGCCAATCGCGACCAGGGGCAGGGACAGGATCTGCGAGGTGGACAGCCAGCCGAAGAACACGCCGCGATCATCGTCGCGGAAGATCTCGACGAAAGAACGCAGGATGCCTTTCATGATGAGCAGCCAGGCGAAGACCTGGCCATCGATCCGTTTTCGTCGGCGCACGACGAAGTACAGCAGCAGAAACATCACGAAGTCGAGCAGAGCGAGGTAGATCTCCGTCGGGTGCACCGGCAGGGCCGGGCTGCCCTCGGCAATCAGGCCGGCGGCGTGCTGGGCTTCCCACGCACTAGAGCCCACGGGGAAACGCACGGCCCAGGGCAGATGCGACACTTTGCCGTAGCAGCAGCCGTTGAAGAAGCACCCCACGCGGGTGAGCGCCAGGCCGAAGGCAATCCAGGGCGCGGCCAGGTCAGCCACCACCCACCGGCCCATGCGATGCTTGCGCGCGTAGACTAGGCCGAAGACCGCGGCGAAGATGAACCCGCCGTAGTAGGCCAGGCCGCCGCGCCACACCTTGAAGACCGCGAGACAGTCGCGCGGCGGATGGCAGGTGTGCGCAGCCAGATTGCACACGTAGTCCCAGCCGCACTCCGAGCTGGCGTTGCAGTGGGCAACTTTGGCTTCGGTCGCGGCGACCTTGAAGTTGTCCACGCACAGGTTGACGTATTCGTGAAAATGGCCGTCGGCGATGACATGCAGGACGCGCGACCCGACCACCGCCCAGAGAATGAGATCGATCCAAAGGTCGAAGATGCGCTCGCGGTCAAGCCCGAGCTTGGGCGCTTCCCGCCGCATCATCCACAGCCCGATCAGGAAGCTGAGCGCGAGCGCGGTGAAGTAGGCGGGCACGTCGAGCCGCCCCAGCCAGGGAATGTCGATCCCGAAGTCGATCAGGATCGGACGCATGGTCGCCTCGCGCCTAGCGGCGGCCCTTCGCACCTTCGGGCGGTGCGGCTGCGCGGCGCCGGTCAAGCATCATGTCGAGCGCCATGAGGCACACGCCCACCACCAGGGCTGCGTCGGCGACGTTGAAGGCAGGCCATTCGTGGCCGTGGTACTTCCACACGATAAAGTCGCTCACCCGGCCGGCGATGATGCGGTCGACGAGGTTTCCCACCGCGCCTCCGGCCACCAAGCCCAGGGCAAGGTGCAATCGGACTTGGCTGGGATCTGTGCGGCGCAGGTAGTGAAAGACCAAAGCCAGCGCTGCCAGAGCCATCAGCGACAGCAAGATTCGGCCGCCAGGCAGTTGCTGGAGCATCCCGAATGCCACGCCAGTGTTCTCCGAGTAGCGCAAGTCGAAGTAGCCATCAACCACAACGACACTTCGCCACGAGGCGAGAGGCTTGAGGTCGGCACGGGCCAGCACCTTGGTCCACTGATCGAGAAAAAGCGAAACCACGGCCGTGACCGTGAACAGGATGGTGCGGCGTTTTGTGGGGCTCATTGCGACTCCAGCAAGCTGACCACGGCGGCGCAGCGAGTGCAAAGGTTTGGCTCAGCGGCGTAGCCGGAGGCCGACCCGGTGCGCCGCCAGCAGCGCGGGCATTCCGGACCGCCGGCTTCGCTGACGGCGATTTCGGTTTCGCTCGCGGCATCGTGGGCGGTGAGCTCCAGTTGCGACACCACGGTCAACTCAAGCAGGTTCGCGAGTTCGCGCTGCCATTGCCCTCGTTGCGACGCAGTCGGCGTCACAGTGACTTTGGCCTCCAGGGACTTGTGGCCTGCGGCGCGGAAGGGTTCCAACTTGGCCAGGACGATTTCGCGCAAGGGCCGAACCTCATCCTGCCAGCGCCGGACTGCATCGCCCAGCGGTGTCGGCTCTTTACGAATTTGGCCGTGCACGTCGAAGGGCTCGCCGGTCTGTCGCAAGAGCTCGTCGGCAACGTCTTGCGCCGAGAAGCACATGATGGGCGCCATCCAAGTGGCGATGGTGCGCACCATCTGGTGAAAGACGGTCTGAACGCTGCGCCGGCTGGCCGAGCCGGGGGCGTCGCAGTACAGGACGTCCTTCACCGGATCCACGTATTCGGCCGATACCGTGACCACGTAGTCCACCATCCGTCGGACCACTTCGTGGAAGGCGTAGCCGCGATAGGCGTCGAACACCTGCCGGTCGCGGTCGCGCAGGCATTCCAGCGCCAGACGATCCAGGTCGCGCAACTTGTCGTCGGGCACAAGATCGCGCGAGGGCACAAAGTCGTACAGGTTCGACAAGAGGTAGCGGCAGGTGTTGCGGATCTTGCGATACGCCTCGCCCAGCTGATCCATGATGGTCTTGCTGAACACCACGTCGGCTTGGTAGTCGGCCGCGGCGGCCCACAGGCGCAAGACTTCGGCGCCGTTCTTCTCCATCCACGCGCCTGGCTCGACGTAGTCGGTCTTCACGCCTGCGGCGCGCGCTTTCTCGATTTCAGACTTCGAATAAACCTTGCCCCGCTCGTCGAGCACCCAACCGTGGGTCAGCACCGCCTTGTAGGGCGCGCTGCCCCGCGCGGCCACCGCGGCCAGCAGCGACGAATGAAACCAGCCTCGGTGCTGATCGGCGCCTTCCAGATAGAGATCGACCTTTTCACCCTTGGGCACCAACTTACCGTCGGCCACGGCAGCCCAGGACACGCCTGACTCGAACCAGACGTCGACGATGTCTGCACCTTTTTCGAGATCGGTGCCCTGGCACTTTGGACAGCGCGTGCCCGCTGGGTAAAGCTCGCTGGTCGGCCGGGTGAACCAGGCGTTGGCGCCCTCGGCCTCAAACAGGGCGGCCACGAACTCCATCGCCTCGGGCACGAGGAAAGACTCGTCGCAGGCCTTGCAAACATAGGCCGGGATGGGCACGCCCCACAGGCGCTGGCGCGACAGGCACCAGTCAGGCCGAACCTCGATCATGCCGCGGATGCGATCCTTGCCCCACGTTGGAATCCACTGGGTGCGATCGATCTCGGCCAGCGCTTTTTCGCGCAGGCTGGTCGCATCGCTGCGATCGCCCAGGCGCGCAAACCACTGGCTGGTGGCACGGAAGAGCACCGGGTGCTTGCAACGCCAGCAATGGGGATACTGGTGGCGCACGGTTTCGCCGGGCTGGTTGAGCAGAAAGCCGGTTTCCGCCAGCAAGGCCACGATTTTGGGGTTGGCTTCCAGCACGGGCTGGCCGGTCCACAGCGGCACCTCGGCGGTGTAGCGGCCGCGACTGTCCACGGGCGCGTAGATTTCCAGGCCCTCGGCGCGACCGACGGTGTAGTCCTCGGCGCCGTGGCCCGGAGCGGTGTGCACCAGGCCCGTGCCTGCCTCCAGGGTCGCGTGGGACGCGAAGGCCACGCGGAAATCGCGCTCGCTGCGCGGCTCGCCGACAAAGGGGTGCTGGTAGCGAACGCCGCGCAGGGCAGCCAGCTTGTCGCCGGCGATCTCGATCCATTCATTTCTGGGCGGGACGGGAAGACCGCAGGCGTTGAGAAACGCCTCGGCCAGTTCGCGCGCCACGATGAGGTACTCGCGCCGGCCCGCGCGCTCGACTGGGACGCCGACATAGGCGAGCTGCGGGTTGGCCACCACGGCTAGGTTGGCGGCCAATGTCCACGGCGTGGTGGTCCAGATGACCAAGGCGGCCTCCGCCTTGCCGAACAGCCGCTCCACCGCTGGTTGGTTGGGCAGGAGCGGAAAGCGCACGTAGATCGACGGCGAGTTGTGATCGGCGTATTCCACCTCAGCCTCGGCCAACGCCGTCTGGTGGGTGGTGCACCAGTGCACCGGCCGCTTGGCGCGGTAGAGCAGCCCCTGGCGCGCAAACGCCGCCAGGATGCGCACGATGGTGGCCTCGTAGCCCTTGGCTAGCGTGAGGTAGGGCTGGTCCCACAGGCCCACGCAACCCAGACGCCGGAAATCGGCGCGCATCACGTCGACGAACTTGAGCGCGTGGGCTTCGCAGCGCTTGCGGAACTCGGTCGTGTCCAGCTTGGAGCGTCCGCCGGCCGCCTTCTCCACCTGATGCTCGATGGGAAGGCCGTGACAATCCCAGCCGGGCACGAAGCACGCGCGCTTGCCCATCAGCAGCTGCGAACGGACGATGATGTCTTTGAGAACCTTGTTAAGCAGGGTGCCGTAGTGAATCCCGCCTGTCGCGTAGGGAGGGCCATCATGCAGCACGAAGGCTGGCGCGCCGGCCGCCTCGCGGGCCGCCAGCAGCTTCTCATAGTGGCGTTCGTCGGCCCAGCGTTTGAGCCACAGGGGCTCGCGGCGGGCCAGATCGGCGCGCATGGGGAATTCGGTCTTGGGCAGGCTGAGTGTGTTTTTCCAGTCCACGGGTCGTCGGATACTAGCAGAAGCATGATAAAGAGGGCGCATGGCCGAGCGGGCTTCCTGGGACGAGTACTTCATGAACATCGCGCGGGTCGTGTCGTCGCGATCGACCTGTCCACGCAAGTCAGTGGGCGCTGTGATCGTGCGCGACAAGACTATCCTGTCGACAGGCTACAACGGGTCCATCCGCGGAATGCCCCACTGCACTGAAGTGGGCCACATGATGGAGAATGGCCACTGCGTCGCCACCATTCACGCGGAGAGCAACGCCATCCTGCAGGCCGCGCGCAACGGCGTCAGGATCGACGGCGGCACCATCTACGTGACCGCGAGCCCCTGCTGGAACTGCTTCAAGGAGATTGCCAACTCTGGCATTCGTCGCATCGTTTACGGCGAATTCTATCGCGACGATCGCATCTTCTCCGTCGCTGCCAGCCTGTCCATCGAGCTGGTTCACCTGGCCGGCCCAGAGCCATCTGTCGCAGTGCCCCCTTCCGAGTCGATGCCTTGATGTTGCGCCAGGTGTCGGCTTCCGGCGCACATCGGCGCGGTTTCCACGGCTTTTAGAAGTTGACAGGCACCCAAGTCCCGGCAAGCCTTATACAGGCATGCCAAGGTCACCCCTGACAGCCCTGCTCGGATTGAGTCTGGCTTTGGCGCATGTGGGGGTCGTGCACGCAGACGCCGCGGGCGGGCCGGCCCCAACTGGGCCGGGGTCATCGCGGGCCAGTGCAGGCGCCGGGGAGCGCAGTAGGCCGGCCAGGGTCGGCAAGCGACGCGGTCGCGGAAGTATGATCGGTCGGGTGGTGTCCGACAGTGAGCTGCGCATGAGCCCATTGCCGCCGCCGTCGGGGAACATTCGCGTCTACTCAATCAACTACAAAGAGGAAATTCAGACCAACATCTATAACCCCGACGGCTCGTACGACCTGGTAGCGGCCAAGGAGATCGCTCACGTGTTTCGCTGCCGGCGCACCGGCGAGGAACACGAAATCGATCCACGCCTGCTCACCATCCTTTCGCATGTGTACGACCATTTCGGTGACCGGCCCCTGGAACTGCTTTCGGGCTATCGTTTTCAGCGCAAGACCACCAGCAACCATTTCCACGGCACCGCTGCCGACATCCGAATTTCCGGCGTGCGACCGCGCGACCTGCGAACCTTTGTGCACAACCTGGATACCGGCGGCATGGGGGTCGGCTTCTACCCGCGGGTGGGATTTATCCACGTAGACGTTCGGCCCGCGCCCAGTTATCGCTGGATCGACAATTCGCGCTCCAACCCCGACGCTTGGGACAAGCAGCCCCCGCGCGGCTGGAAGCGCAGGAAACTGGAAAGCTGATCCGGGCGACCGCAGGTCGCCCCTACGAAATCGCCTCGCCCGTGTAGGGGCGACCTGCGGTCGCCCGAATTCGGGCGGACTCGTCTCTGTGATACTATCCCGGCATGGCAAACGGAACGGTTGTGACCCGTCCGGGTGGCGGAGGCATGGTGGTGGCCAGTGTGGCTTTTGTGGTGGCCACCATCATCGCAGGCAACACCTGGGAGCGGACCAAGACGCGGCCCAAGGGCCGCACCATCGAGGTGACCGGCTCGGCCAAGAAGCGCATCGTGTCCGATCAGATCGAGTGGAGCGCCGGCCTGGAGACGCAGAACATGGATCGCACGGTGGCCTACCGCACGCTGGCCGGTCACGTGCACACGGCTCTCGCCTACCTGACCGAACAAGGCATCAAGAACGAAGAGGTCCGGGTGGCCTCGGCCAGCGTTCAGGAAGTGCACCAGACGGAAACCTCGGGCAGCGGTGAGGACCGCGTGCAGCGCGAGATCTTCAAGGGCTACCGCACGTCACAGACCATCACCGTGCGTTCCGGCGACGTGACCCGGGTCGAGCGCATCTCGCGCGAGATCACCCAGCTTCTGGAACGCGGGGTTCCCATCGCCTCGTCGCGACCGCTGTATTTCTACACCAAGCTGGGCGAGATGAAGATCGAGATGCTGGCCGCCGCGGCCAAGGACGCCCGCGTGCGCGCCACCAACATGCTGGAACAGACCGGGGGCGCGAAGCTGGGCAAGCTGCGCTTCGCCGACATGGGCGTCATCAACGTGAATCCGGCCAACTCGACCGAGACCTCCTGGGAAGGTCGCAACGACACCTCGTCGCTGGATAAGGACATCCTGACCGTCGTGCACGTGACGTTTGATCTCGACTAGGAAGACCGCCTTACTTGATCTTGCGCCTTCCGTCCCCTAACTTGGGGGCCACGCCGTTTTGTGCGGCGCCCCAGTAGTTTCATGTCCGAGCGACAACTCGATCTTCTCGACGAAAATGGTGTAAGGCCTGCCCTGCCGCCGGCCAAGGGCAAGGGCGGGGGAGGACGGGGTCGGGGCAAGGGTGGCGGTGACGAACCGCCGACGCCGCCCGCTGACGCCAATCTGGCCGACGAGGCGCAGCGCCGCTATCTCAACTACGCGGTCAGCGTGATCACGGCGCGCGCNNGCGGTCATCGGCAAGTACCACCCGCATGGCGATAGCGCCTGCTACGACGCCATGGTGCGCATGGCGCAGGACTTCTCGCTGCGCTACCGGCTGGTAGAGGGTCACGGCAACTTCGGCTCGCTCGACGGCGACGCGCCCGCCGCCTACCGCTACACCGAGGCGCGTCTGGCGCCTTTGGCCACCGAGCTGCTCGACGAGATCAAACAGGGCACGGTGGATTTTCGGCCCAACTACGACGGCACCTCGCAAGAGCCGATGGTCCTGCCGGCGCGCATTCCGCAGTTGCTGGCCAACGGCTGCACCGGCATCGCGGTGGGCATGGCCACCAACATCCCGCCCCACAACCTGAGCGAGGTGTGCGAGGCCACGGTGGCGCTCATCGACGATCGCAAGTTGGAGAGCAAGGATCTGCTCAAGTACATCAAGGGTCCGGATTTCCCGACGGGCGGGCAGATCATCAATTCCAAGAAGGAGCTGCGCGAGATCTACGAGACCGGGCAGGGCCCGGTGCGCCTGCGCGGCGAGTGGAAGCTCGAGGAGAGCAAGCGCGGTCCGCAGATCGTCATCACCTCCATTCCTTACAACGTGTCCAAGGCCAACCTGGTGGAGAGCATTGCCCAGGTCATTCTGGCCAAGAAGCTTCCCATGCTGGTGGACGTGCGCGACGAATCCACCGACGACGTGCGCGTGGTGCTGGAACTGAAGCCCGGGGCCGATCCGGCGCTGGTGGTGGCGTACCTGTACAAACACACCCCGCTGGAACTGTCCTTTCACGTCAACATGACCTGCCTGGTGCCGACGGAAAATCGCGAGGTGGCTGGGCCCATCCGGCTCAACCTGCAGGCCATCCTGAGCGAGTTCCTGGATTTTCGCGAGGACGTGGTCACGCGGCGCTTCGAGTTCGAGCTCCAGGAACTGCGCCGCCGCATCCACATCCTGAAGGGCTTCGCCATCCTCTTCGATGCGCTCGATGAGGCCATCCGCATGATCCGCAAGTCCGAGGGCAAGGCCGACGCGGCCAGCAAGCTGCAGGCTCGCTTCAAGCTCGACGGCGAGCAGACCGACGCCATCCTGGAGATGAAGCTGTACAAGCT
>PMBY01000471.1 GCA_003153875.1 Myxococcales bacterium
GCCAGCACATGCTCGGCCGCCTCGATGCGGCCGCTGGGCCGGCCCAGGTGCCGGAAGGCGAACCCCTCGCTCGCCCGAGCCACAGTCTGATCGATGTTGTGCTTGAGCATCAGCCGTTGCGCCGTGTTCATGGCGGCCTCGGCCTCGTGCAGGTTGGGGCTCTCGGCCAGGGCCAACAGGCGCGCGATCCGGCGCAGCACCGGATTTCCGTCACCCTCTGACGTCTGGGGCAGCCCGCGCGCCGTAGGATCAAAGCCATGCTGGCGACACAGGTTCTCGAAGGCCGGGCCATGCGCGGTCTGATCGTCGATGCCCATGACCTCATCGACGAACTGGTGCGCAATCTCGTGCTTGAGCACCTCGCGCACCACACCCCAGGGCTGTTGATACACCAGCGAGCGCGCCAGCGACAGCGTCCGGCTGCGCCGGTCCCAGAATCCCAGGCGCACGCCCGCGTCGTGCAGGGCGAACACCGGCGGCCGCAATCGACCACGAAAGTGGTTACCACTGATCTCACGCCAGGTGGTACCGAGCTCACGCAACAGCGCCGCCTCCAGCAGCTCTCTCATCGTGCAAGCTCCTCGGCCAGCCGACGCGCCAGCTTGCCCGAGCGGCTGACCAGTTCGGGCACGCCGGCGTTGTGATAGGCGTTACCGTGAAAGTACAAGCCGGGATAGCGCCGCTCGCCCGCTTCCAGCGCCGCCACCCGATCCATGTGCCCGAGNNTCAGGCAGGCTTGCCGTTTCGGGATGGCGTGCGCCACCGGTGCGCACCGAGAACAGCGAAAAGCCAGCCGGAGCGCGATCCGGGAAAATCGCCGACGCAAAGATGGCACCCAGAATCTTCAGGTGCTGGGAGGCGGGCACGAAGAACCCGTAGGCATCCGCCGGCTCGGGCAGCGCCGAGGCCAAGTAGCCCAAGTGCACCAGCGCAACCGGGACATAGGGAATGCGCGTGAGGATTTCCGACAAGTCGGAATCCAGCGGCTGGACCACAACACAGGCTTGGTGGGCCGGAATGGCCAGCACCAACGCGTCGGCGTCGAGCGTGCTGCTGCGCCCCTCTTCGTCGACTGCGAGGCGAAAACCGGCGGCAACCCGCTCCACTTGCACGACCCGCGCACCCAGGCGAAGCCGGTCGCCCAGCCTGCTAGCCAGCGCCGTGGTCAACTCGTCGAGCCCACTCACGAACGACGACAGCCGAAGCGCATCGCCGGCAGCCTGCCGTTTCGCCCGCTGCTGCTCGAGATCGGCGCGCATTCCCAAAACCAAGCTGCGATGCTCGCGCTCCAGCGAGGCCATGAGCGGGAAAGCGGCCGGCAGGCTGACCACATCGGGATCGCCAGCGTACAGCCCTGAAACTAGTGGTTGCAGCAGGCGCTCGCCGGCCTGCGCGCCCAGACGCCGGCTGGCAAAGGCCGTGACGGANNAGTCGCGAACGCAAGAACGCCGCTGCGTCGAGAGGCGTGTCGTGCAGCCGACCATCGGCCACCACCAGGCGGCGCTCGCTCGCCGCGGAGGCTGGCAGCACGCGGCCTTCGATGCCCAGGTGACGCGCCAAGGGCGTGATGCTGTTGTGTCGGTCGAGGTAACTGGCCGGTCCGCGCTCGCAGATGTAGCCATCACGCCGATCGGTCTCGATCTTGCCGCCCGCGCGCCGCTCGCCTTCCAACACCAGCACGGAAACGCCAAGCCGTTCCAACTCGAAAGCGAGAGACAAGCCGGAAATCCCGGCCCCGGCGACGACCACGCGTTTCATGAGTTCGGGCAAGGCAATAGCAGCGCCATGGCAGCCTCGCAAGCAGATCCCGACACACTCGGATCAGTGCAAATCGCTGCGGGCCTGCTTCACGCCCTGACGTGCATGTGCAACAGTCCCACGTGCCACTCGAAGGCCAAGTCGCCCGCTGGCCTTTCCCCAAGCGCCTCCCATCCGTCGGCCCCAAAGATCGCGTGCAGCGATCCGCGGCTTTCCAGGGTGGCAAGCAGCGCGGCAGCGTCGGGAAAGCGCTCCTCGATCACAACCGACTCCAGACGCTGGGTGCGCACCTCCCCCGGCAGCAAGCTGGTCATCTCTTCGATGCGCAGACCCTGACTGCCTAGGCGACGAAAGTTCCCCCGACGCGCGTGCAGCCGCCGGGCCAGCCAACGATTGCCTTCTGCGCTGCTGAAGCGGCGCAAGGGTGCACTCACCAACATCCAACCGCCGGGTCGCAGCACGCGCAAGACCTCGTGCCCCGCGCCGGCGCCGAACCAGTGCCAAGAGAAGTTCGACACCACCACATCGAACGAGCCCGTGGCATAGGGCAAGGCCTCGGCAGCCGCGTGGCGCAGCGGAATCGCCGCCAGGGTCGGCTTGCGCGCCGCCCGCGCGAGCATGGGCGCCGACAAATCCACGCCCTCCCATGAGACACCAGGGAAAGCCTGCACCAGCCCTTCGGTGGCAAAGCCACTGCCGCACCCCAGGTCCAACCCGCGCCCCTCCACAAACGGACCCGCGCCAGCAACCAGACGTGTCAACAGGCCGCCGTAGAAGCGGCGATTGTCGAAGCAGTCGTAGCGCCGCGCCCGCTCGTCGTCGGACCACGGGCCGACGCTGACCTCACGGTCGGACGCCACTGTGTTGCCTAGGATGCTCGGGCGCATGGCGAATCGAGCGCAGCTTTTACCACGTGGCCCGCCGATGTCCCGCCGGCATTCACATCGCAGGGTGACGGCGGTGGCCAAAGGGCGCGAGCAGCTTACCCACGTGAGCATCTCTGCCAACCGGGGGCAGGCCAAGTCGACCTGCTAGTAGTTCTGCAGACACAGAAGATTGTTCGCTGTGCTGCAGGAAAGCCCATACGGCCCGCCGGGAACCGAGTTGAAAAACACGTTTGTTGAGGTGTCTTCGGCCCTGCCGGCGTTGCCGGCACCGCTGGTCGAGGTCCAGTTCGTACAATTGATCGCGTCCGTCGCATAGGTCATCGGGGTGGCCGCTCCGCTCCACACGGTGTTGTATGTGAACTGATAGGATCCGTCCGCAGTCATGTTGGGCGCAACGTCGAATAGGGTTGTCGAGAAGAAGGCGCTCGCGGTCTGCGCGATCAGGATCCCATCAGAACGAACCCAAGGCAGGCCACTGGTGCTGAACCTCGAGGCCGAATAGGATCCTGTCGTAGCCAGCAGCGCAAGGTATGTGCCCGGCAACTTCGCAGAGGTTGCTTCGGACTGGCAGATCGCGTCCGCCGAGTAGATTCCCCCACCCGGAGTCCAAAGGTTCGTGGTCACGAAGGCACGGCGTCCCTGAGCTGGAATCACGGCCACCTGGGCCTGCCGGTTGATTCCAAGGCAGTAGAGCCTGGCTACCATCGAACATCCATAGCCCCAGTCCTGGGTGAAGTTGTGGCTGCTGTCACTCGCGAGGCCACCCAAGATGGAGGTACCGTCTTCCGTTTCCGACGTGAAGTCTTGGCAGGCCGCCCAGACCCCGCCCCTGGCGCTGTTCGCCGAGCCATCGGCGAGCGTATTGGTCATGACCCATTGCTCTGCCCCCACGTCGTTCCCAGATTCGTCCAGCCGGGGCGGATAGAAGACCCTGCCGAAGTAGAGATCGTCGACCGTGCTGAAGACAGGCCTCCCGTCGGGACGAACCCATCCGCTCGCACCGTTCAGTCTGCTCACCGCGCTCACGTTGGTTCCGGAGAGCCAAGCCACGTAGTTTCCAGTCAAGCCGGCTGCCGCAGCCAGCTGGTTGCATTTGGCGTCGGCACCGCCAAGCCCGCCCAAATTGGGCGTGTAGATCTTCGAGGTCGTGAACATAACGTTGGGTGGCGGGGAGAAGTTGGCCGTCACGGTTGTGTCGCTGGTGATCGTGAGAGAGCACGTTCCCCTTCCCGTGCAGTTCGTGCTGTTGGGTATGCTGTTGCTCCAACCCATGAAGGACTGGGTGGCGTCTGGCGTGGCCGAAAGGTACACGGTGGTGTTGTAGGCGTAGGTCGTGATGGCCCCGGCGCAAGTGCTTCCGCAATTGATACCGCTATCATAGATGGTGGCCACCGTGCCGGTGCCGTGGCCGATCTTGTTGAACGTCAGATTCAGCATCTTGATTGAGCAGACCGGCGCTGGGCTCCATGTGCCGTCGGCCTGGCAGGTACGTGTCGTGGTGGCGCTGGAAAAGAAATAGCCCGTGGCGCAGGTGTACGATGCGGTCGAGCCGTACGTCGTCGGCGGGTATCCGCCGATCGTGCCGTTCGGGATGCTCGGCGCCGTGCCACAGTCGACCAGGGTGCAGCTGGGTGGCGTTCCGCTCCATGTCCCGTCGGACTGGCACGTCCGCGTGAATGATCCCGTCAGCGAATAGCCGCTGTCGCAGTTGTATGAGGCAATCGAGCCCCAGGTCGTGTAGGTGGCGTTAACCCGCCCGTTCAGGATTCCAGCCGGCTGGTAGCAGTTGACCTGCGTGCAGGCGGGCGTCGTTCCGCTCCAGGTTCCGTCGGCCTGACAGGTGCGCTTGGCCGTGCTTGAGAGATTGTACCCAGGGCCGCACTGGTACGTGGCCGTCGAGCCAAAGGTCGTGCCGGTCGTGGTGACCGCGCCATTCGGTGGGCTGGGCGCCGTAGGACAATCCGCTGGGCTGCAGGTGGGCGCCGTGCCGCTCCAGGTCCCGTCGGCCTGGCACGTGCGCGGCGACGTTCCCGATAGTCCATAGCCAAGCGTGCAGCTGTAGTCTGCGGTCGAGCCAAAGGTCGTGGTCGTCGCGGACACCGAACCGTTGCTCGGAGCGGTCAGACCCCCGCAATCCACGAGAGTGCAGCGGGGCTCGGCCACGTTCCATGTTCCATCCGACTGGCACGTGCGGGTCGTGCTTCCTGTGAGTTTGTAGCCGGGGTCGCAATGATACACAGCCGTGGAACCGGGGCTGGTTTCCGGCGCGGAGACCGAGCCATTCGCGGGATTTGTCAGCACAGGGCAGGTCGGTCCTGCGCCGCTGCTCGACCCGCCGCTACCCCCGCTGCTGCTCGTTCCACCGGTGCTGGTACTGCCTCCTTCGCTGCCACCGACCGGGACATCCGGTTGCGAGCTGGGCGCGTCTGGAACCCCGGCATCACTGCTGCCGCCAGAGCCGCCCATGCTGCTGCCGCCGCTGCTGCCAGTCGCACCGGCCGCGCTGCCACCGATACTGCCGCCNNCTGCCGGTCGCGCCAGCCGCGCTTCCGCTTGCGCTGCCACCCTTGCCGCTGCTGCTGCCGGTCGCGCCAGCCGCGCTTCCACCTGCGCCGCCACCCTTGCCGCTGCTGCTGCCGGTCGCGCCAGCCGCGCTTCCACCCTTGCCCCCGCTGCCGGTCGCGCCAGCCGCGCT
>PMBY01000288.1 GCA_003153875.1 Myxococcales bacterium
CCGGTTGGGCTTCGGCCGAATTCAACGCGGTCACCGCGCGCTACGTGAGACTGCAGGCCACCTCGGCCACGGGCAGCGATGTGAAGATCAACGAGGTCGACGTGGGCGGCCGCCTGGTGGCGCCCGTCGCCCAGTAACAGGCAAGACGGTCAACCATGTACGCAGCCAGCACGAACTCAGTTTGGAGCCCGCCGCCAGGGCGGCCACCCCCGCAGTTTCTGCCCAGGAAACTGGCTGCCCGCCGAACAGGTGGTTTGACATCGAGCCCTGGGATCGACCACACTTTAATGGTGTCGCTCGCCGAGGACAGCCCATTCTTGTCCGACAAGGCTCCCGCGTGCACGCCGGTTCACGACGAGGGATATAGCCCCCTGACCGCGCTGGCGCGTGCGGCGCTTGGGAATGACCCTGACAAGGTTCGCAGGTTTCTCGACGGCATTGCCCCCACCGTGCGCCGGACCTGCCGCGGCGTCATGGGATGCACCCATCCCGACCTGGAAGACGCTATCCAGGAATCGCTCATCGATATCGTTCGGGCGCTGCCCCAGTATCGCTTTGAGGCGGACATCTCGCACTATGCTGCGAAGATCGCCCTGCGCGTGGCTATCGCCGAACGCAAGAAGAACCGCGCTCGTCTGGAATCTCTCCGCTTCTTGCATCAGAGCCGTGAGCCTCGACCTTCCTCGCTGGATCCAGCGGGAATCGTCGCTGATGTCGAGTGCTCCTGGCTGACTCGTCTCATCGTCCGCAAGTTGAAGAGGTCCCAGACCGAAGCGGTCCTCCTGCGCTTCTTCCTGGGATGCTCGGTGGAGGAGATTGCCTCGATTACCAGCGTTCCACTCAACACCGCCAAGACGCGCCTTCGCACCGGCAAGGACAAATTGCGGCGCTGTCTTGAGAAGCGGGGCTATTCGCCCGAGACTGTGGGGGTGTTTCGATGAATACCAGCGTGCATCCGGAAGAGGCTGTGGACATGGCTCTGGGCGGGACCTTGACGGCGGCACAGCGTCGGGATCTCAACCTGCATCTGGCTGACTGCGCGGCATGCGCGGCACATCTGACGGCGGCGCAAGCAACGAAACAAACCTTGGCGGAACGGCCCTACGACGAGCAACTGAATCGGCGCGCCGTGGAAAGGGCCATGACCGGACTCTTCCCGCCGCGCTTTGCTCGGCTGAGAAACCGGCGAGCTTTCCAGCTGGGATTCGCGCTGGCAGGGCTTCTCCTGGTCGTCGGTCTGGCGGGCGCGGCTCTCTGGCGGTCGCAGCGACCGATGTCGGTCCCCTTGCCATCCCCGGAACCATCCGCCGCGACACACGCGGTTCTCGCAGTGCCGGCCCCGGCCGAACAGATCGCCGACCCTGCCCCTGCACCGAGCGACCCGGCCTTGCAGCGAACGCCGCGTGCCCAGCCGTCGGCAGCCGCGCTCTTTGCCCAAGCACTGGCTCTGCGTGCCGAGGGCAAGGTCGACGCTGCCATTGCCGCTCACCTGCGGCTGCAGCGTTTGTACCCGACGGCGCGTGAGACGGGCTTGTCATTTGCTCTGGCCGGGCGCTTGCTTCTGGAGAAAGGCGCGTCGGAGCAGGCGCTGGCGCAATTCAATCAGTATCTGGCTCGCCCAGGAGATGTTGCCGAAGAGGCGTTGGTGGGACGGGCGACTGCCCTGGGACAGCTGGGGCGTTCGGCTGCCGAAGCGGCAGCCTGGCGACAGGTGCTGGAACGTCATCCCGGATCGATCTACGCGAACCACGCGAAGGAACGGCTGGCTGCCCTGGTTACCAAGCCGCACTAGCTCCCATTTGTGGCTGGGTCCCGACCCAGATCGGGTATTGTTGGTCGAAGCTTGTCTCCCCGGCTGCGCATTCTAATCCTCGCCGTCGCTGCCAGCTTGCTGGTCAGCCGGCCACTCTTTGCCATGCCGCCTTCACAGGGCGAGGTGAAGGTCGTGGTTGCTGGCAGTGACCGTTCCTGTGCCGCCATCACGAAATCGCTGACAGAGTCTCTGTCATTCATCGGCGTGGCGGCGCAATTTGAACGAGCGGCGTCAGTCGACCCACGCAGCGTCTCGGAGCTTCGCCCACCGCAACCGTCGCTCCTTGCCTACTTGTGGATCGACGCCGCGGCGGATCACGAGGTCACGTTGTACATCACCGATGCTGCCACGGAGCGCGTGTTCGTTCGGCGCATGGGTCTGGACCACGGTCTGGACAAGGTGGCGGTCGAAGGCCTGGCCTTCGTGGCCCAGAGCTCGCTCGAAGCTCTTTTGCAGGGCAAAACTATCGGCGTGACCCGCGACGACTACGAGCATTCGCTCGAGAACGCTGCGCCTCGGCCTGCCCCGAAACAAGCCGCGACGCCCACGCCCCACCCGAGTGTGGCGGAACCACAAAGCGTGCGTCTGTCCAATTGGCAGGTTTGGGCTGGCTATGAACTTCAAGCCTGGGATGGCTCGACCATGCGTCACGCCGCCACCGTCGGCGTCGAGTATGAGCGAAGGCGATTCCGCTTTGCCGTGGACCTGTTCAGCACCTTGCCGATCCACTTTAGCAACAATGAATCGGGAGCCACATTGATTTCCAGCGGGGCTCGGCTAAGTGTGGCTCGCCCCTTGGCGCTACCGCATCAGCTCCGCCTAGTTCCCGGCCTTGGGTTCGCCATGGAACTGACCCACATACGCCCAGAGCTGAGCAGCCCGGTCGCTTCGCCCGCAAGCGCGTCCTTTGCTTTCGACCCAACCATTCGCGCCGTTGTGGGCATCGAACGGCCTTGGGGGCGCTGGTCGCTGCGCGGGATCCTGGGCTTGGATTTCATGGCACGCCCAGTTCATTACGTGGTCACTCGTGACGCCAACACCGAGGTGGTGCGGACTCCGTGGAGGGAGCGCCCCTTTGGCGCCATCGTTCTGACGGCGGGATTGTAACTACCGCCAGGCTTCGTAGATCCTGGACGGGTTCTGACGGGAATCGAACACCATGTGCTTTCCGTCGTCCGACAGCCAGGGATCAGCAGCGTTGCCGAGGAAGTCGAATTCGGTGGCCTGCTGCGGGGCAGAAAATGAATCCGCCGCCGAGGCGCGCGTGGCGTGAAAAAGCGAGTTCAACGTACCCGAGCGTCGCGACGCAAACACGATGCTGTTTCCCCCTCGGTACAGTGCCGGATCCCAGTCAAATGCCGTGGAATTCAATGTCGTCAGCGCTTTGGGCGGGCCCCACTTGTCAGCGGTCGACTGGCGGGTGGTCATGTAGAGGTCCCAGTCACCCCCGCGTAGGGAAGCAAACACCATCATCAATTGATCCTTCTGCAGCGAGGGCGAAGTGTCCTGGTCCCCTCCAGTGGTGAAGTCAGTCACCGGCGTCGGCGGCTGCCAGAGATCGGTACGCTTCGCTCGGTGTGACACCCAAAGACGCCTGCCCGGGGTCACGCCTCCGGGGCGCTCGCTCGCCAGGTAGATGGTCAGCCCGTCAGCCGAAACTTCCGGGGTTTCGTCCAGTGAGGTGCTCGACAGTTGGTCGACCTTGGCCGGCGTGCCCCAGGGCGCCGTGCCGCTCTCTCGTTTCACCAGCCAGATGTCATAATCGCTATTGGGATTCGACGCAAAGTAGAGTTCCAGCTCATCGGCAGTCATGGTTGGATCTGCCTGACTTGCGGGCAAACTCACAAACGCAGGATGCGGCGCAATCGCGCCAAAGGGAACCCAGATTTCCGCCACGGCCTCGGCGTCACCTGCCTCCGCATCACCGGCGTCCGCATCGCCCGCGTCGGCGTCGGCTGCGTCAGCAAGGCCGGCGTCACCAAGCAATGCGGAAATCTTGCCCAGCACACGCTGATCGGCACTGCAGCCGTTCGCCGCCAGCACGACGATCCAGCCAAGAAGCAGCGAAAGCCAGGCCTTTGGCATGCGGGCCCAGCTTAGCCCACCGCCGGAGCTTCGCCAAGACGAGGCAACCGACCCAACCAGGGATTGCTCGATCGCGCGACCTACCTTCCTGTGGTGATCGCGGCTTGGAACGGCATGATGAAGTGTGTCACCAGCGCAGGCCTGGCGGGCCTGTTCGTCGTCGGACAACGGCTTCTCCAAGATCTGCACTCGCCAGCGGATCGCATCAGCGGCGTTGAAGTTCCCCATCTAGCCGTTGACGGCGCAAAGAAATAGTATCAGGTTACAAATTGGGCGCGGTTGTGGGTTCGTGTATGTGGGAAGTCGGCCCAGGAGGCACCATGAAAAAGACCACGTTTGGCAAGGCCCTGGTTGGCATCGCGGCCGGTCTATTCGTCGGCTTGTCCTTGATGGACTGTGTGTCGGATCTGCCACCAATTAGCGGACCAGCGGGAAACAGTGGCCATGCCGGAGCAGCAGGAAACGCCGGCAATGTCGCAGTAGCGGGAAACAGTGGCGCAGCGGGAAACGCCGCCAGCTCGGGTGGCCTGTCCATCACACTCGACACCAGCCACATCGGCGGCTCTTACCAGCCCGACGCCGGGTATGACGACGTGGCGACTGGACCTGAGCCGTGGCCCCCGACGGGCTTCACCAACGTGACGAAAGTGACCGTTGGTGCCTATGCCCTCGGTCCGCAAGTCACGTCGCCCGACGATGCGGGCGCGGCCGGAGGCAGCAGTGGACCCACCCGTCCTGCCACTGCGTGTACCGCCCTCTACGGCTTGGTTCGCGATTTCAAGATGGGGAACAAGACCGGCGGGCATCCAGATTTTGAAACGGCGCCAGTTGGAGACGAACCGGGGATCGTGGCCACCACCTTGGGCCCAGACAACAAGCCGGTCTACGCGGCGACTGGACGACAACCGCAGAAGTCCACCACAGGTCCGGACAACTTCAACCAATGGTACAACGATGTCCCGGGGGTCAACATGACGTACGTGTTGGCCCTGCAGATGGTGGACATCAATGGGACAGCCTCTTTCCAAGCGACCAAACCCACTTCTTTCTTTCCGCTCGACAGTGCTGGCTTTGGCAACGAGGGACAGCCCCACAATTTCTCCTTCACCACCGAGATTCACACCGCCTTCCAATACAAAGGGGGTGAAACCTTCTCGTTCAGCGGCGACGACGACGTCTGGGTGTTCATCAACAAGCAGTTGGTCATCGATCTGGGGGGGCGACATGCCCAGGAAACCAAGAAAATCTCAATCGATTCGCTCGGACTTCAGCAGGACAGCATCTACGAGCTGGCGGTTTTCCACGCGGAACGCCACACTGACCAGTCGAATTTCGAGATTCAGACCACACTGTCATTTACCGACTGTGGCAGCATAATCATACAAAAGTAGATCGTCGCCGGTGTCCGAGGCTGCGCATCCGATAGCGGACGATCTCGCCCAAGACGCGCCCCATCCGTCGCAGGGTCACCTCGCGGCTCTGTCCCACCTCGCGTACGAATGGGCGAATGGTGACCGGGGCAAAGCGGCTGCCCGCACGGCGCAACCGATCGAGCAACTCGAAGCTGAACAGGAAGGTCTCGCTGCGCACGCTGGCCAGATCGATGGTCTCGAGCCAGTGCCGGTGAAAGACGTAGGTGCCGGCGAAGTTCACGCGCAGCCCGCCCAATCCCCGCACCATAAAGCGAAAAGCCAGCGACATCAGGCGACGCTGCTCGCCCGAGGGTGGCGTGACGTAGGTGCTGACCGCGGTGGTCTCGGGTGTAGCCCAGGGCAAGAAGGCCAGCAGCGATTGCGGGCGGACCTGACGATCGGCGGGAAGGTGGGCGATGTACTCGCAGCGGGCGGCGGCGTATCCGCTGCGCATGGCCGCGCCCATGCCCAGGTTGCGCGCGTGGCGCACGACCCGTACGTCACCCTGGCTGGCAGCCTCGGCCTGGGCCGCGGTGCCATCGCTGGAGCCGTCATCGACCACGATGATCTCGTAACCCGACAGCCACAGTCGTCCAACCCGTCGGCAGTCGCGCACGGCGGCCGCGATGGATTTCTCTTCGTTCCAGGCCAGCAACACCATGGACAGGGTGTGCGGACTGTGTGAGGCGCAAATCAAGTCCGCGGCCTCGCTGACCTCGCTGACCACGAAGTCCGCCCCGGCCGCCTCCAGGCGCGGCACTTCAGCCATGGAGTGCGCGTGTCCGATGGCGACGATCACCGGCCCGGGCGCAGCTTGGCGGGCGGCCAAGGCTGAACCCATGTCCGCGGCGTGATCGCCGACTAGAAACACGCGCTCGGCGCCTGCCGCTTCGGGCTCCGCGAGGATGGCCAACACCGGCGCCGCGGCCGGCTTGATCGATGCGCCACCCGTGCGCGCCTGGATGGCGAAGAAGCGCGTCGGATCGATTCCAACCGCGCGCAGGGCGATCCGCGCGGCCGCGTGATGGTTGTTGGTGTACAGGGCGACTGGCAGCCCGGCCAGACGCTGCAAGAGAGCGCGTGCCCCGGGATGGATCGAGCAGGTCGGGGCACACCGGGTCTCATCTTCGTCGATCACCGCCCACAGGCGGGCTGCCAGACGGGCGCCTGTCTCGGCATCGCGAGCGCCAATCTCCGCACACGCCGCTGCGATGCCGCTGAGCAGTCCCTGTCCGTCGACGCTCATGCCCTCGGGAGCCAAGATGCCGTTGACCTCGCGGCGCACGCCCGCGCCGTCCAAGTGAAGGTCCACCAGGACGCCGTCCATGTCGAGAATGGCGACGGCAGGCGGCCCACTCATCGGCCCGGCCCGTCCAGATCGCGCGCCAGCACCGGGCCACAATCGAGGGTGCGCAACCAATACACGCCNNCGACCAGCGTTGATCTCGGTGACCCGGGGCTGGCCGGCTTCGTCCTCAGTCATGTCCACGAAGAAGATCCCACGCGGGGTTCCTGGCAAGGCCCGCACGGCTGCCTCGCCTGTGGTGCGCACCTGGGGATAGGCAACGGTGCGGCTGACCGCAGGGGCGCCAGTGATGCCGCTTGGGCTGACATGCGGGATTACGTACTCCAACCGCTCGCGTGTCTGCGCCGCGACCAGATGGCCGTCGTGGAACAAACCGCACCAGGTGAGGTTGCGCCCAGGCAAGAAACGGCTGGCGAGAAATCCGCCCCAGCCGCGAAAGTGATCGACCCAGGCGATGGCGTGCGCGACCTCGCGGCAGGGCAATGACGCCACGCCGATGCCGATGCCAGGAGCGCCCGAGCCCCGCACCCAGACGGGACGGGTGGGGATGGCGGCGAAAGCGGCGCGCAGGTCGTCCTCGCGATCGATAGCAAAGGTGTCAGGCACGGGCACGCCCGCCGCGCGCAGGGTGCGAAAGGTTTCCCACTTGGAGTCCGCGCACAGGATGGCGTCGTCCTCGGGCAAGAACAGGCGAACCTTGCCCAGCTGGCCGCGGTGGCAGGCGATGGTGCGCACCTCTACGGGATGGGTGGGCACAATCAGATCGATCCCCTCGTCAGCGACGATGCGGGCCAGGGCCGCGAGGTAAGCGTCAGTCTCGCGCGCGTGGGGAATCAGCAAGGTGCGATCGGCCAGCGAGAGCGGGACGTGATAGCGGTTGGCCTCCGTACCCAGGAGCGCCAGCGACTCAGGCGCCGCGCGCAGCGAACGGATCAGGTTGCTGCCCAAAGGGCCGCCGGTACCGGTCACCAGAATCCTGCGGCGGTTCACGGGGCGCGCTCCTTGCGGGCCTCTTGTGCGAAGCGCTCGGCGGTGCGCCCCTCGAAGGCATGGGCCGCGCGAAATTCCTCGGCCAATGCGCCCAGGGTCCGCATCTCCGCGCCACGCAGCCGGTCCACCACATCGAGAAACAGGCTGCGAATCCCGGGGCCTTCGCGCCGAAGCTTGCGCGCCGCCGCCGGATCGGCCAAGGACGGCTTGGCCGCCTGGTAGTCGGCGATCTCGCGGGTGTTGAGATAGAGGTGCACCGGGTGAAAATTTAGCACCTTCAACCCAGGCTGATCGAGGCGCAGCGCCGCACAGTCGAAGCGCCCGTCGAAGTAGAGACAGTGAACGTCGTCTTCCCAAAACAACGGCAGGCGCACGAGTCCGCTCCAGTCGTAGTACGGGTGCAGGTCGGAATGCAGGAACATGAGATCGTTTGAGAAGTAGCGAACGCCTCTGCGCTGGAAGAGGGGCAGCAGACGCGAATCAAAGTAGAGTTCATGACTGCGCACGCCGACGGCCGCGGGGAACGCGGTCAGCACGCGGCTCAGCACCGCATCCTCGTCGGCATCGCTTAGGAAATTGGGATGCACTCCCGTCTCGCACCCGGGCAGGGCCAGCAAGGCCGTCACACCAGGGCTTTGGTGGGTAGCGAAAATCGTCGTGGGCAAGCCGGCGTGCTGCAAGAGAAGGCGCGTGTCCTCGAGCACGTGGTCCGGCGCCCAGTCGAGGTCTAGGGTCAGGCAGACCCTCGAAGAATCCACGGCAACAGAGGGCGGCATGCCCGCCAGGATACCAGATCCCCTGCCCTGCTATGCAGCTACGGCGTGATCGCCGCAAGCTGGTGCGCCTCAGCGAAGGCCGTCGCGACGAAGACGGCGGCGACTGGGTCGGCGTGCACGCAGCGCCAGCGGGAATCGTGAGCCAGCATGTTGATCACGCGCGACAGAATTCCGCGCTCCACCAACAACGCCGGGATCTCGTCGGGACGGCCGGGATCGATGCCGAGCGGGGCTTCCCACCCGTCCCCACGCCACAGCCCGCGCAGGCCCGCCAGGTAGCGCGCAAAGGTTTCTTCTGAGTTGGTTTCCAGTCGCGGATCCATGAACAGCTTGTGCTGCTCGCGCACATGGGCGATGCACACGCCTGCCTGTCCCAGGTTGAAGGCCACGATCCGCTCCGGCATTTCCGGGCGTGCCAGGAACTCGCACGACTCGTGGGCATACCACCGCGGACGCTCGCCGAAACCGATGGTGCGCCCTTCGCCGGCCCATGCGTAGAGCCGGCCGGACACCACCGCAACGACAGTCAGCGCAATGACAGCCAGCAAGACAGGCTCGATGCGACGGCGAGCGCGTGGGCGCGGCGCGCGCCGGCCGCGACGGGGTGCGGGTGCCTTGGGCCGCATGCTATCGAGCCAGTCGTCGAGGTTTGCCACGCTCACAACCGCAGCGACCAGCGCCAACAAGCTGCTGTTCCGTGTCGCTTGCCACCCNNGAGCCCGAGCATGAGCAGGAACCCCAAGAGATAGGGGTTGTTCACCCCGGCCAGGGTGATGAAGTCGCCGATGCTCTTCAGCTCGCCGATGTTCGCGCGAAAAATTCCTTCGGCTCCCAACTTGTGGAACTGCTGGAGGGGCATGCTCACGGCATTGATGCCGTAGGGATTGATCAGGCAGGCGACGAGGACCGCGCCGCCAGCCAGCGCGAAGGTTCGCGCCAGTCCGGGCGCGCCGGTGTTCCGGTAGCGAACCCGCTGGTAGAGCAGTTCCACGGCGTACGCCGCGCTCAGCAGCGGCCCCATCACGAAGAAGCCGTGGCAGTTCACCCACAGAAGTTGCAGCAGGGGCAGCAACCACAGCCAGCGCGGCCGCTCGGCGGCGCGCCCCAAGACCACGAGGAATCCCGCGAGGAACAGCAGCGAAAACAGCTCGGGCCGTTCGCACAAACGGCCCGAAAGCACAATCACGGCAGGCAGCCAGGCGAGCACCGCCGGCCAGAGCCTGGCGCCCGGGCGTCGAGCCGCCAGCGCAAGCGCGACGATCGCCACGCCCCCCGCGGCCTTGAGCAAAACCAAGGCCGACACGCCGCCGGCCCGATACAACAGCGCGATGATGATCTGGAACAACCAGTAGACGTCGATCCAGGGCCGGCCAGCGTTGGTGTATGTGAAGATGTCAACCTGGGGAATGGCGCCGTGCTCGAGGATGAACTGTCCCCCGCGCAGGTGCCACCAGACGTCGAAGTCTCCCATGGGGAAGCACCCCAGCAGAAACGCGAGCGCGAGCAACGCCACCACCACCGAAACGCGCCACCAATCACGGCGGCGTTCGGGCGCCTGGCTCGCACTTTCGTCCCGGACTGCTGGCATGGTTGGTCTCAACCTGGCAGAGGGACGATACCCCAGCCAATCAATAATTTGGACTTTCCGCTGCCTGACAGTGGGGACGAGGAGATTTGGATGCCTCGTGCTACGCTGCCCTGGGTTTCCCGGCTGGCGCGAGGTGTGTTTCAGTCGGCGAAACCGGCACGCTTCTCACCCTTCCCTGCTGTCCAATGATTCGCCCTGCCGCTCGCCGCCTTCTTCCCTTCGCGTCGCTGTTGGCAGCGTTGGCCGTCCTCTACTTTCCGCTTCTTGCCGGGCAGATTCTGTTTCAACGCGATATCGGCCGCCAGATCTTCCCCTTGCGCTGGTTTCTTTGTGATGCCCTCGCGCGAGGCGACTCCCTACTGTGGAACCCGCTGCAAGGACTGGGTCTGTCCACGCTGGCAAACCCTCTGAACCAGCTCACCTATCCGCTCAATGCCGCCTTCTTCTTTTCGTCCTCGCCGCAGCTGACCAGCTGGTGGCTGCTGCTCCATCTCATCATTGGGGGCGTCGGAATCATGATGCTGGCCCGTGCCCTGGGTGCCCGCTCCCCCGCAGCCACGCTGGTCGCTGGAATTGCTTGGTGCCTCTCGGGCACCTGCACCGGTGAGTTCACGGCGGGACTTCGTCTGATGGCAAGCGCCTACTTGCCGTGGTGCGGGCTGGGATTCATTCACCTGGCGCGCGTGGCGCGCACCCGATCGCCTGTGAGCGCTAGGCTGAGGGCTCTTGCCTTGGCCGCTATCCCCGTCGCCTTGGCGCTTCTCACGGGCGAGGTCTTTCTGGCCATCATTGCGGTCGGGTTTGCTCTGGCGGTCACCCTGGCGGACGAGAATCGCGGCGTGGGTGAGCAAGATGGCCATACTCGGCGTGCGACGCGATTTGTGATGTCCGCGATAGTCTCCCTGGTGCTGGCAGCGGGAATCGCGGCCGTGGTCATTGTTCCCGCCCAGCGGATCGCGCAAGGCAACGCGCGCGGAGATCGATTGGCGCGGACCACCGCCGAGGTCGGCTCATTCCATCCCCTGCGTCTGCTGGAACTGGTGGCGCCAGGATCCATGGGCGATCCCTACACCGACTATGTCGCGGGCCCCTGGGTGGGAGAGAAGAATCTCGATCAGAGGCCCATCGTCTATGGGTGCTATCTCGGTGCCAGCGTGATCGTGCTGGCCAGCTTCGCTTTCGGCCGCCGTCGTCGAGGGCCGCTCATCCTCGCCACGCTCGCCCTGTTTGCCCTCCTGCTGGCGCTGGGCCGGCATACGCCGGTGCATGCAATCTTTCGCACCTTGATTCCCCCTCTCGCGCTCATGCGCGGTCCGGAGAAGTACATCATCGTCACTGTGGCGAGTTCGTCTCTGCTCGCNNCCTTTGGTGCCCGCGGCCATGGCCGAACCCGTGCGCCACGGAGCGCTGGCCGGACTGGCCGCCGCGTTGGCCATGGCCGCGACCGCTTGGCTGGCCAGGCGGCGTCCCCGATTCGCCGGTGTCTTGGCCGTCGCCATCGTGACTGGTGACTTGGCCGCGGCGGCTGGGCCCCTGCAGAACTTCGGCCCCCGCAATCTTCTCGACGAACAGCCGCCCGCGGCCGCCGCGATTCGTGCGGATGCGCGTGCACGTGGTTTGCTCGCACCGCCTCGCGTACACCGTTCGCCTGATGTGGACAGCTCCATCGAACGAAGCGCGCCGCCTCGCACAGTGGGCGAGGTTCAGCGGAATCTCCTGCGCACTTTGATAGACAACCTTGCCACCATTCACGGGATTGGCGTGGTGCCGGGCTACGACGCCGCAATGCCAAATTCATTGGGCACCCTGTGGACTGCGGGTCGGGCGCACGGGGCCAGTCTCTTGCGTCTCACTGGAATCGAGTACTTGATCTCCGGCATTGATACTCCGTCGCTGCCCACACCCGATGGTCTCGAGGCGATGATGGACCCTTTGCCGGGAACGCGCCTGTATCGCGTGAAGGGTGTTTTGCCCAGGGTGTACCTGGCGGGCACAATTCGCAACTTGCCCGACCACGCCGCGCGCGAGGCGGTGTTCGACCCCGAGGTGGTCACGGGTCGACGGGCGATTCTTGCCCCCAATTCCGAATCACCTGTACTCGCAGCAGACGCCGAATCGGTCGAGCAGAGGGTCGGTGCCTGTGAATTGGAGTCCTTTCAAGACGCGCGCATCGTGGCCCGTTGCCAAGCCGCCCGACCCGGCGTGGCTGTGTTTCTGGAACAGTTCGACGCTGGTTGGAAGGCCTGGCTCGACGGTCAGCCGACCCCGATCCTGCGCGTGAACCTCGCCATGCGCGGGGTCTTCGTCCGCCCCGGCGCTCATCGCATCGTCCTGTCCTACGCGCCGCCGGGCTGGAGAATCGGTATCACGCTCTCCATGATTTCGCTGTTGCTACTGGCCGCTTGTCTTCTCGCAAACCGGTTGCACAGAAGAAGTCCCGTCAAAGCTTGACCACTAGCGACTGGGAGGAGACTAACCGGGATCTCGTGAAGCTCCGCCCGAGCGTACCCAGGTTGAAGATGGCCTCGACAATCGCAAAAAGCGAACAGCAGCCCGCGCGAAGTGCCACCGGTTCTGTATTCGGCGACCATCTGGTTAGCCATGCATTCGTGGCTCCTCCGCATCGAGGACGGTAGCGCTGGGCGCACGGTGGCCGACCTCATCTGTTGAACGTCAACTACCTCGTCTGCGACTGCGTCTTCACAAGGTGGCGTTGCCGACAGTGAAGGCCCCAATGGTGAAGTCGAACGGCTGCGGTGTTGGGGCACCGCGAATGAGAAACACCACAGAGGAAATCAGCTCTCCATTGTAGGCGTTGCCCTGGTCGCCCCCTTGGTCGGCCATCCAGCACTTGGTATGGAAGTTCTTGAACGGGAATGCACTGGGGCTGGGGCTGGAATTGTTGGCGCACCAACGCTCATTGGGGTCGCTCCAGCCATTCGGACCAATCAGAAGTACGCGAAATGCCGTCTGGCCTGCCCCTGTCCACTGAACCCACAGGGAGTTGTAGATGCCAGCCAGGGGAACCCCCGCTGGCCAACGGGCGTTCTGGTCGAAAATCCTGTGCGAGCATTGGTTGGGATCTCCTGTGATCGGCTCGTTCAGGTTGAACCCGAGCATGGCAAACGCGTCGAAGTCGGCCGAGGTCTTGCCGCTGACCTGGTAGGGGTCCCATGGCTGGTGGCTGGTGAAATCCGATGGCGTGATGGTGCTGCTCGTGCCAGCAATCGAGTCAACCTGGGTCCACACGCAACCTGCCCAGGTCTTGCCCGCCAGCCCCCAATCGCCTGCAAGCCAATAGCCTTCCGGCCAGAACGCGGTGCCGTCCCACTGGTCTGTGGCATCGCTGCCCGCATCGACGGGGCCGGCGCCACCGTCTCGGCTGGCGTCGGCACCGCTCGCGCCTGTCTCGCCAAAACCGTCAGGACCGCCCGTGCCGTCGCCGGAGTCACTGGAACTGCCGTCGCTGACTTCGGGCGGGACCTCGGAGCGCGGACTATCGCCAGCGGGCGGGCCATCGGGAGAAATCGTTCGACTATCGGGCAGGGTGACCGTGCCGAGGTCGGCATTCGCGGTCTGCTGGTCGGAACCAGCGTCCGCCAGCGAACCGTCATAGCGGAACGAGGAACCGTCTGCGTCGTTCGGGGTGGTTGTGTCCGCTCCCAGGACAACGTCGTTTGAACTCGCATCCAGGTTGCGTGCGACCATCTTGCAGCCGCCTGCCTGGCCAGGGGTCGCGCACCTGTACTCACTTGGACAATCATTGTCGTTCGCGCAGACGATCTTGGTCACGTCCGGTGTGCTGTGGGAACAGCTCATGGAATACACCAACGCAGTCGCCATGAGATGGGGCGCCAGACGACGGCGCGCTTGCCTCTTGCATCCACTGGGAATAGACATTGGCTTCATCGTCGTGCGCACACTAGTGGTGGCAGCTGAGGCCCGGCCCGACGTTGTGGGCCTGATCGTTCGCGTTCGTCGTGTCCGCGGCGTTGTGGGCATAGCTGTTGCTGGGATCGAGGGTCACCGTGGCGACGGGCACATCCGGGCAG
Source organism: Myxococcales bacterium (assembly GCA_003153875.1). The sequence continues at coordinate 14,023 of PMBY01000288.1, forward strand.
GGCAAGTAAATGGCGTAGCCCAAACTATAGGTGAACGACGAGTGGTCCACCACGAGTCGCGACGTGGAGTTTCCGTTTTCAAGAGTGAGGTCGCCTCCACCTTGGCCAGCGCCGCCACCATAGGCGATGTCGGCGTAGCTCAACTGTGCGCTTGAGTCATCCCAAACGTTGACGCCAGCCCAAGCCCCCGGATTCGGCACGGCCAGAAGCGACGTGAGGGTTACCTGCTTGGCCGCGGTGCCCGCGACCACGAGCTTGCCAGTGGCCGCCCAGCCGATATCGAAACTGCGGTCGGGGCCGAATTTGAATGTCATGCCGGGACCGAGGGTCAAAACCGGGGAGTTTGCGCCGTCGACGACCAGGTCGTCCGTGACCGCGATGGTCGTGCCTGGATCGACCCAGGACGTGGTCGATGCGATCGTCCCGCCCTGAATCTCGATCATGGAGCCCCCGTTGAAGGTGTTGCCCGCGCCGATGCCCGCAAAGGACAGCGCCATGACCGAGATGGCGTACTGCTGGAGCGGGGCCGTCGGGATTCTGCTGAAGGTCGAGTTCGTGATGACGAAGTTCGAGTCCTCGTCATACTCCAGGATGCCATCCGAACCAGAGCCCACATTGTCGATGGTCAGGTGATCGAGGGTCACGCGGTTGGGGTGCACGCCGTCGCCGACGATGCAGGCATTACGATCCGCGCCACAGTAGTCCAATTTGGCATACGCGATCTGGTTGCCGGCCATGGCACTGTCCAAGAAGACGATGCTGGACCAATCCCCGGGCGTGGGCGCGAGCGCGGCAGAGGTGAATGTGGTCGGGTTCTGGGCTGTTCCGACCGCGACCAGCCTGCCCGAATCGGTGTCGCCGACGTAAAGCGCAGCGTCGGCCGCAAAGCGAAGCGTGACACCCGCCTCGATGGTGAGCGCGGCGTTGCCATCGACGAAGATTGAGTCCGTGATGGTGTATGGGCTGCACGCTCTGGTCAGCGTCAGGTCGGCGGTGACACTGCCACCGGTGAACGAGTTGCAACCGATCGGCAGCAGATCCGTCCCGGTGCCTGCGTCGTCAACGGGGGCGCCATCGTCAGCAGCAGCGGCGCCATCGGAGGCTGCGTCGGCCGTGGCAATCGGACCAGCGTCGAGGGTAGCGACAGGATTGTCCACGGCTGCACCAGCCCCATCTCTGGCCGTACCGTCGGTACCGGTCGCATCTCCAGCACTGGTCGCACGGTCGGCAATTGCCGAATCGGCAGCGAAGGAGGCCGTGTCCACGGCCGTATCGGGTGGGACCACAGGTCCGTCCGTAGGCGTGATGGGCGAGACGTCTGGGCTTGAATCGATCTGGGTCGTTGTCCCGTCGGTCGGAACCGAAGAGCCGTCGTGGGTCGCGGCTGTCGCATCCTTGTTACTGCTGCTGCTTCCACTGCAGCCCCCGACGAAAAGAGCTGCGCCACAGACTACAAGCGCGAGAGATCTCTGAGTCAGCCTAGTCATTGCGTTCCTTTCTGTCCGTCCATTGGAAACCGAGACGCACCGATGGGCGAGATTGGTCACCCCAGCACTCCTATCCATTGTCAGACATCTTTGGCCGTCGTCCTGTTACAGCCCTGCCTCAGGCAGCGGGGTCACGCCCTGCCCGCACCTCCTGCCACCACCGCTGCATTTCGCGCAAAATTTGCGCAGCGGGCATCCCGGAAGAGTCCTACCTTGTCGCGAGATCCAAGGTCAGGTTGTCGTCGGGCGGGGGCAGGTCGGTCCAGACACTGGCCAGCATGGTGGCAGCAAGCTGGGTAGAGATGCCGGGCGCCGCCCGCAGGGTCGGGATGTTGGCCTGCATGTCGGCAGGCATGACCTCGTCGTCAGCGTAGTGCGCGACCAATTCCTCGGCCATCCAGGGCGAGATCCGAGTACGATTTCACCTACGGTCTTGTCTCTAGCGGAATACGCAACGAAGGCTTTCATCTTCGACGCTCCTGGGCGTCTCCTGGCCCCACACGGCGGCTATATCATGGCGGAAACAGTTCCAGGGGGGCCACAGACTTCATAGCCGCAACTGGCGGCAGGCACTGCTGCGTGTACGAAAGTGTGGAATGCCTCCGCAGGCAGCTGTGCTAGATCCTACGCCGTTGCCGCCTTGTGATTCGGCGACGACGTGGAAGGAGCGTGTTCCCATGTTCAGGATCGATCGTGTTGTTTTCGCCGGAGTGGTTGGTGTGTCGGTTTCTCTGCTATCTTCTGTGGCCATGTCTCAGCTCGATCTGCCCCGTCCCAGTCCTTCGGCCAAGGTGTCCCAGGTGGTGGGGCTGACCGAGGTGTCGGTCGACTACAGCAGCCCGGCGGTCAAAGGCCGGCCAATCTGGGGCGGCCTGGTGCCGTACGATAAGATGTGGCGGACCGGCGCTAACCAGGCCACCAAGATCAG
>PMBY01000267.1:0-3847 GCA_003153875.1 Myxococcales bacterium
AAGCTGTCCAACATGAAGGAGCTGCTGCCCCTGTTGGAGCAGGTGGCTCGTGCCGGCAAGCCGCTGCTCATTATCGCCGAGGACGTGGAGGGTGAGGCGTTGGCTACCCTGGTGGTGAACAAGCTGCGCGGCACCTTGCAAGTGTGCGCGGTCAAAGCGCCCGGGTTTGGCGATCGGCGCAAGGAAATGCTCAAGGACGTCGCCGTGCTCACGGGCGGTCAGGCCATCACCGAAGATCTGGGGCTGAAGCTGGAGAGCATTGGCATCAAGGACATGGGCCGGGCCAANNACCACCATCGTGGACGGCGCGGGCAAACGCGCTGAAATCGAAGGCCGTGTGAAGCAGATCAGGACCCAGATCGACGAAACCACCTCCGACTATGATCGTGAGAAGCTGCAGGAGCGGCTGGCCAAGCTGGTGGGCGGTGTCGCGGTCATCAAGGTGGGAGCGGCCACCGAAACCGAGATGAAGGAGAAGAAGGCACGGGTCGAGGACGCCCTGCACGCGACGCGCGCAGCGGTGGAAGAGGGCATCGTGCCGGGTGGTGGCGTGGCGCTGATTCGCGCGGTGGCCAGCATGGACAAGCTGGACAAGCTGGGCGAGGAGCAAACGGTTGGCGTGGCCATCGTCACGCGCGCCTGTGAGGAGCCCTGCCGTCAGATCGCGGCCAACGCGGGCCAGGAAGGCTCGATCATCGTGCAGCGGATCAAGGAAGGNNGAAGCCGGCGTCATCGATCCCACCAAGGTCGTGCGCTCGGCCCTGCAGAACGCCGCCTCGGTGGCGGGCCTGCTCATCACCACGCAGGCGCTCATCGTCGAAGCGCCCAAGGAAGACCAGCCCGCGCCCGGTGGCCACGGCCACGGTGGCGGCATGGGTGGCATGGGTGGCATGGGTGGTATGGGCGGCATGATGTAGTCAGCCTCCTAGCCATCGAAGGTTCGAAGAAGCCCATCGCTTGCTGGCCCAAGGGTCAGCGGGCGGTGGGCTTCGCGTATTCTGGGATATAGCGCTGGTAATGGGAGCCAGCGCGTCCCGTCCGGCTGACGTCCCGTGTAGGGGCGCCCTGCGGTCACCCGTCACGAAACGGCGTGGCTACGGGCATCCAGAGAACGGAGGCCGTGGGCACGAAGGGCTGAGCCACACGAGGACATTGTCCCAGTACGCGTTGGCCTTGTAGCTGCTCCACACGTCGTCGTAGGTGATCCACTCGTCGCCCCACACATTGACTCGGCTCTCATTTGCCATCTTGGAGTTATGGGGGGCAGTTCCGATCCATAGATTCTTCGGAGAAATCCTGGCAGCGGCGGGGCTGAAGGATTGAACGGGCTTGACATAGGCGGAGAAGGTAGTGGATTCAGTCAGGCCAGGGTACAGAATGTTGTATCCGTGTCTGAGGAACAGCGTACTCACCACATTGGGCCCATATGCTTGTCCAATTGGCAGGGCAATTGGACAAGTGGTCCTGAAATCGCTGATCTGAAGGGTTGTCTGGCCATAAGCGTCGTTGCCGGGTGTGTTGGAGTCGTACTGGATCCCCAAAGGCGCGAGCAGCTTGTTCACGTTGGTAGGCTCACCATAAGGACCGTTGGCGACCCCGATGGTTGTCATAAAGCCTTTCCCGCCGGAAGCGTACCAGGTCCGGAAAGCGTCCGCCTCCGCGGTTGACAGCCCTCGCTGGTTCCCAACCTGACCATAGTTGAGGTTCGGGCCGCCGTTTCTGGAATTGAAGTAGGCCTGCACGTCAGCCTGGGTGTGGAAAAGGTCCAAGATTATGATCACTTGGTAGTCATCGAGGGGAACACTCGTCAGATTCTGAGTGGTGAGGTCAATGTTGGGGGCTATGCAATTCGCCGAATGTTGGTCGATCCATTTCTGCATCGTGCCGGCGCCCGTGCTCTTCAGGGATCCTGTGTTAGTTCCGTCGGTGATGCCTTTTCCGTCGTAGTGGCTGAACTTGGCGTCATAGACTCCAAAGATACCCATTGTAGCGATGGTCGGGCAGGTGGCGGGCACAATACATTCGGAGCTGCAGCAGATCTCTGAAGCCCCGCAGGCAATGGCGCAAGGACCACAGGCCGAGTTCGAGTCAGTCGTGTTGGTGGTCTGGCAGACACCGCTGCCGCTGTTGATGCAGCAGGTCTCGGCAGAGGTGCAAGCAATGGCGCAGGGGCCGCAGGACGCGTTCGAGTTGGTATTGCTGGGGTTGACGCAATGGCCGCTGCAGCAGACCTTCCCGGACGCGCAGCCGGTACCGCACCCGCCGCCCGTGCCTCCTCCGCCAGTGCCGCCCGAGCCGCCGGTGCCACCGGTGCCAGTGTCAATTGGGCTGGTGCCTCCACCAGCGCCGCCGGTGCCGGTGTCGGTGCCGGTTCCGGTACCGGTTCCGGTGCCGGTTCCGGTTCCGGTGCCGGTACCAGTACCGGTACCAGTACCCGTGCCGGTGCTTGTCAGGCTGCCGCCAACAGTAATACCCTGTTGCACGGAAGCATTGTCATCGCAGCCCGCTGCGCCGGCCGGGCAAAGCGTGGCGACTCCTATCGGCACCGGCGTGGCTGCGGTGTTGGGTGACATGGTGACTTCCAGAACCACCTTGGTGCGATTGTCGGAGGCCACGCCCTCGGAGCGAATGACCACGATGCCGTTGGAATCAGGTACCGGAGGTACCGCCGGGGGGGTCTTCGGGGGATAGTTTTCGTCAGTGAAGCGGCGCTGTCGGCACTCGGCCAGATCCTGACGAATGAACAGGGTGTACTTGCCCATGTACTGGGTGGGCGCAGCACTCATAGTGTTGGGGTCAGGGGGCGCTTCGTTGTGAGGGCTGGGGCTGGTGCTGTTAGGGTAGCTAGGATAGTTGCAATCTATGAACGCCAGCGTGTCGCCTCGACACCCAACACCCAGACCCGGCTCGTCGCGCAAGTAGGCCCCTCGCTTTTGCGTAGAGCCGTCAACGTCCATGCCGAGACAACCATTCGGATCCTGGGGAACCTCGTCGGAGACGCCCGAGGGCAGGGCCACCGGGACGGCCATGGGGCTGGTGCCATTGAGCATACCGCCCAGATTCGGAAAGAAGCCGGGCAATGGGGTTCGGTTGAGTACGGACTTGGCAGCCTGAATGCCGGCCTCAGCGACATAGAGGGCCTGGTTGCGCATGTTGATGTTCGAGCTCATCTGGATGCTTCCACTGGTCAGATACAGGCCGGTGAGACCCATTCCCAGCAGCGCAATCATGGCCAGCAGAACCACCACCAGGACAGCCCCGGTTTCAGGACGACGAAGCGAAGGTCGAGTCGAAGAGTCGCCGGTTGTCATCACGCCTCTCCTCAGTTGTTGCGCGGATACACGGTGGTGGTCAGAACCCGCCGGCGGAATTGGTCGCGGCCGGTGGTGAAGTTGTTGTCGAGCGTATGGCCAGGACGGTTTTCCACCGCGGGCCGGCCATTGTCAGTCAGGGTGGCGTCGATGCCGTTGTCTTCGGTCAACGAGCGGGCAACCAGCGTCAGTCGCACCGCACTCGGTTGGTTGCATTTGAGGGCGGTGCTGGTGGCGATCACGTCGGCGGCGCTGTTGAGCATCCACTCGTCTGTGGCGGGACTATTGGGATCCTCGGTCAGGACGCCGTCGGCATTGAGGTCGCAGGCATAGGCCACCTGCAGGTCTTCGATACCCTCGGCCAGCACCTGGGGACCGGTCGTGGGGGAGCCGTCCAGGCGTTCCATGGTCAGCACGGGAACATCGTGGGTCACCCCAGGAATGCCAAGGGTGGTCAGAGCGACGCCAGCCTGGGTTTTCGTCCTAATGGCAAAGCGCACCCACCAAAACTCCCCGAAATTGCGGATGCCGGCGGT
>PMBY01000267.1:3876-7297 GCA_003153875.1 Myxococcales bacterium
TCCCATCGGGGGCGTACCGACCAGCACGATGAACTCGCCCGGCTGGAACATGGCCAAGTTGGCGGGCAAGAAGGGGGCGATCGCATAGGACGCGTTCGTCACGGCTGCCAGGAGTTGTGAATCGAAGTTTGTGCCTGAGGACCGATTGCCAAAGGCAACGGTAATCACGTCGGTCCCCCCCACGATTCCGGCAGTCGAGGGTTGATTGGGGTCCACCTGGTCGATGATCCACAGAGGGGGAATTCGTTGCACCTGGCCGGTGGCAGCGTTGTACGCGCGCAGGCCGGCGGTGGGACGCTGGGAAAAGTCGCGTACGCCAGCGACCACCGGCGGATCGTCGCCCGGATCAGCGCCGAGCGAGCGATTGAGGGGAGGCGACGCCACGANNACGTTGAGCATCTTGGTCTGGGTTTCATACACGCGCTGTTGGCCGGCAAAAAACATGAAAGTGGAGGCGGCCACGATGGACGCGATGATCATGGTGACCATCAACTCGACCAGGGTCATGCCCTTTTCAGGAGCGCGCCGGCCTACCACGACTTCCTCCGTTCCAGGTCCAGGCGCACGGTCTTGGGGGTTCCTGTGTCCGCGGCGTAGGTGACAGTGACCGAAATGACATAGGGCTGGGCAGCGCCCAGGTTGACGACCCGCCACCTTCGCGTCCAGCGAAAGGCGGCGCTGGGAGCAGCGGCAGCGAGCCCCTCAGCGTTCAGATAGGCCGGTGCGCTCCAGTTGGTGTTGCCGATCGGGTTGGCGATGGCCACTGGCGCTTGGAACTGGTCCACGTTGGGCATGGGCGGCGCATTGGTGGGCGCCCCGGTGGTCAGCACGGTGCTGAACTCTTCCAGCTTCTGGCTGGCCAGGCGCAAAGCGACGGCTGAGTCGTTGGCCATCTTCGAGGCGCCGATCACGGCTTGCTGGACCGCCAGGGTTCCCAACAGTCCAATGGCCCCCAGCAGCAGGGCCACCAAGACCTCGACCAGCGTAAATCCTGAATTGCGCTTCATTGTGAGAAGGTGAAGTTCAGCGTGGAAACAAACGATGTGAGGCCAGTCAGTGAAATGACGAAGCCGCCGTCAGGGTGATTGGGGGGCAGGTTCTGATTGCGAATATAGAGCCTCCAAGAAGTCAGGTTTGCCGCGGCCGGGGAGGTGCCTGCATTTCCCATCGAGTTGAAGAAAATTCGCGTGCATTGCCCCGGTCTGTCGGTGCCAAGCACGGCAGTTGATGGTACTGAACCGTCGGTGGGCGCGTCCAAGATCACTACGCCCGGAGGTGCAAACAGGCTGCGCACGATGTTGGCTTGGTCCGTGCGATAGAGGTCCATGCCGTCCCCACAGACCAGCGCAATGTGGGTCGCGCGCACGCTCATGGCATCGAGATGGGCCCGCTGCAGGCCCTGGGCGATAAAGTTGGCGAAGTCGCGTCCCTTGCGCGCCGTGCTGTCTCGGGTCAGGGAAGGGGTCGCAACGGCAGCGAGCACCCCGATGATGACGAGCACCACCATCAGCTCGGTGATAGTGAATCCAGTCTGCCGACTGCGGCTTGGCGACATGACTTCCCAATCTTGTGCCTGCAAAGGCGCGGCCATCAAGAATCCTCGGAAGAATCCCACCCGATCATAAGATAGATGGGGCGTGCGCTAGGAAAACATTTCATGGGGCGCAAGGTTGTTCGTGCTCCGAGGTGCGCACATGCACACATGAAACTACTGCCATTTCTCCTTCGCAATATCTCTAGCGTGACGGGCGGCGCGCCTGGTGAAACCAGGGGCGATACTCCTGCATTCGGCTGCGCTGGTCGGCGGGCGCGTGGCGGTTACAGGTGGCGTAGTCGATCATTGTCGGATCAGCGCCCCAGCGCACCTCAGCGCAGTCGTTGGGGTTGTAGGCCATTTCAAGGGCAATCCGGCGCGCGTACACATCGGCCACGGTCAGCGGAAACGGCGTCCCGTCGCTGCGCCGGTACTGCACCTTGCGCTCGTGGATGCGGCGCTGATGCAGATTCTCCAGCTCGGCGCGAAGCTCTTCGGGCTTGCGGCCGCCCAGCACGAAAAGATCGGGGTGGGCTGACACCCGGGTGGGCAGGCGCGCCAGCACGTCGAGCGCGATGAGCAAGCGCATGTCGCGCGACGGGGTGGCGTAGTCTTCCCACGGACCCACGGTCTCGAAGATCTTGGCACCCACGGGCATGGGCACCACGGAGTTGCCCTTGTCGCGCATGAAGCGCTCGCCGTTGTCCACCGAGCCCAGGCGCGTTTCCAGCTGTTCCACCAGCGCGTTCAGGGTTTCTTCGTAGCTGGCCTGGGCGTCCAGACCCTTGGGATTGATGAGCTTGGCCATCCTCGCGTAGAAGTCGTCGGAAGACAGGGTGGCCTGCTCGGCCGAAAAGGGTGCGAAGCGTTGGTCACCGGTCAGCGCATGATTGGACAACGCGACCAGAGACCCGCCTTGGGCTGATCTTTCCACAGGGCGAAAGGCTTTAAAGCCCGCGCCTGCGCTCTTCACGTCGCTGGCGAAGAGAAAGGTGCCCTCCCAAAAGCGCTTGCGGCCCACGGAATTGTCGGGCTGGCCGTCCACGGCGTAGAGGCGCCCGCCCTTGGTTCCATCCTGCTCCACCCACTTGGCGATCATCATCACGTGCCCATAGGGGTCGGCGTAGATCACGCCGGGGCGCAGAACATCGCGGGCCAGCTTGACCGGGTAGAAATCGGTCTGGTCGTCGTCGAGTGCGGTGCGCGCACTGCCCGAGTGGACCTTGTTGGCGAGCAGCCGCAAGAACTTGCGAAAACGGTCGAGAGGGTCGCTGCCGGCCACTGGCTCGTCCTGACTGACCAGGGCACCGCAGGTGGGTGGATGGTCGCTGCTGCCGCGGTTGCAGTCGCGCAGGCCAAAGGGCAAGCCCATCTTCCAGGCAAAGGTGGCGCGCAGGTAGTACGGCAGATCCGCGCAGTCAGGCACGGCCGAGGGCGCGGCGCGGTTCTTGGGATCGTCCTCGCGCAGACCGAGGTGTCCCCAGAGGAAGTTGCGCGCCGGATCGCGGACCACGGGCGCCAGTGAGGGAAAGCCCAGCGCTGCATCAGCCGGCGCATCGAACAGGCGCTCGATCCACGACGAGTAGAGGTTCTCCAGGCTGCGGCTCCAGGCGCGGGTGACCGGCCAAGCTCCCGGAGCTTGGGACCGGGCGCGTGCCGCCACCACGTGACCGCGCGGGGCAATCGAAATGCGGTGACAGGAGACGACCTCGCCGCCGGCGACCAGCGCGACGCGAACCTCGCCAGCCACTGGAGCAGGAATGTCGGCGGAAAAGCTGAAAGGCGGTCCGCCCCGGCGCACGGTCTGCAGCTTCTGCGCCGGCCGCCCTGCTGTGCTGACGGTGATGGTCCCTTCGTGGGCCTGTTCGCTGACCACCATGAGGCGCA
>PMBY01000267.1:7325-14681 GCA_003153875.1 Myxococcales bacterium
GGTGCGGGCACGGACCAGGGCCGGGTTCTCGAACAGCTTGACCAGGACGAAACCGGCGAAGAAGCCGCCGATATGCGCCCAAACCGCGACGCCGGCCGAGACTTCGGTTCGCACCGACGAAAGCTGGGGCAGGCCGCTCAGCAGTTGCAAGCCGATCCACCACAGTAGCACCAGGTACGCGGGCAGCGAAATCACCTGCACGAAGATCACCCAGATGAACAGCACGTTGACCCGCACGCGCGGATACAGCATCAGATAGGCGCCCAGCACACCCGAGATGGCACCCGAGGCGCCCACCATGGGAACCGGCGACGCGGGGTCGATGGCGATCTGTGCCGCCGCGGCAGCCAACCCGCACACTAAGTAGAAGGCCAGGAAGCGCATCCGCCCCATGCTGTCTTCCACGTTGTTGCCAAACACCCAGAGAAACAGGCCATTGCCCAGCAGGTGCATCCAGCCGCCGTGCAGGAACATGGAAAAGACCGGCGTCAGGTAGTTGATCGGGTCGCGGTCCACCAGGCAGAAAAGCCCACGTCCGAGCGGCACGGCCTCGCCGATGGGGGCGCGGCCGGTGAGCTCGCCCGGCACCAGGCCCAGATTGCACACGCTGGCCGCCAGCACGGTCTGGCTGAGGCCCGCCCCCTGGATGAGGACCCACACCAGGCCCATCGCCACCAACAGGGCGATGGTCACCAGCGGAAAGCGCAGGGTCGTGTTGTCGTCGCTGATCGGGATCATGGGACCTCAGTTCGAGCCGTCCGATGCAAGCCTCGGTCAGGTTAGCACGCAGACATGCGCCCATTGCACAAAGTCGGGGGAGCGTGGGGCGGCCAGCGTGCGCGGTAGCGTGGGCGGTAGCGACCAGCGCGTTGCGGTCTGCGTGGGCGAGTCTCGTGAGCGGCCCGCGGCCCGAGGACCGCGATCCGTCTTCTCGCAAAACCCACACGAACACGCTCACGCTCACGCCCGCGCGAGCCGCGGGCCGCGGCCCGGCCTGCTCGGTCCGCATGTGCCTACTTCTGCGGAACCGGCGCAGGGGCTGGTTGGGGCACGGGCGCGGGCGGCGGCGCGCCGCCGTCAGGATTGGCGGCTCCCTCGGGCGGCACCTCGGCTCGGAATCCGAAAAGCGTGTTCTTCTCTTCTACCGGGGTCAGTTTGATGGCGACGCGACTGTCGGAGAAGGTGTAGGCGCGCGTGTGAACCGGCAAGAAGCCGGCCGCGCGGACCACCAGATCCAGGGGCCCACTGTCGCGCGGTCGCACCACCACGAGCGGCCGGGGCACGGGAATCATGCCCAAGGTCTTGTTGCCCCACTTGACCATCGCTTTGCGCGGCGGAACCGTTTGCAGGGTGATGTTGACCTTGTCTTTCTGGCCCGATGGCTCCTCCACCGCAGCGCCCTTGCTGGCATCTTCCGCACCCAGCCCCACTGCCGCAGTCGATCCCAACAGCGCCAGCAGTGCGAAGCCAGCCAAAGGTCCCTGCGTGCGCGACATCATGGCGCTGCTCCTTCCTCGTCGCCCCCGGCCGAGCGGCCCGGGCTGACACCGCCCGCGCGGCCCTCGGCGGAATTGGGCACCGCCGGCGGCGGTCCAGGATAGCGCACGCCGGGCTTGGGTAGGTAGGTCAGGATCGGCGTCTTCAACGTGCCCTTGATCTCTCCTTCCAGGACGTCCACCGGCAGGGGCGGCTCAAGCACGTACTGGTAGCCGCGCGAGGGGACGCGGATCTCGAACACGTCGTTGTCGAGGAGAAACTGGCGCGCGATGTTGGTCGGCTGGTCGCCCAAGATACGCATGGGACGGTGGTGCAGAATGAATGAGTAGAGCCGGATAGCCAGGTGGTTGGGCAAGCGGTGGCAGCCGTGCGAGTAGCCCTCGGAGCTGTACATGGAGAGATATTCCGACGAGCCGTGGGCGCGGATGCCGTTGTCCCAGTCGGGTTTGCCGCCCTTGCCAGGGACCACCAGATAGCCGGCGATGAGGCCGTAGGCCGAAAGGAATCCCGGGCCCAGCTCATCGTAGTTGACCACCCGCTGCCACAGGCCGTTGACCGTCTTGGTCTTGACCAGGGTACGGATGGGCGTGGACTCGGGTGCGATCCACACGGGGCCAGCCACCACATTGCGGATCACCCGCGGCCCCACGTCCGAGCCCTTGTAGCGGAAGTATTCGTAGCCGTCAGAGGCCTGTTCGGCGCGCCAGCCGCCGACCGTGGTGCGCCAGCGCGCCAGCGGGATGCGCTGTTCCCTGTACTTCACGTAGACGTGGAAGCTCGGGTAGCGCTTGCGCGGCTGGGGGTGGCGCACGCCGGAGGCGTCCCAAGGCAGGTCGTACCAGACTTCGCCGCGATCGATCACGATGGACAGATCCATGTTGGGTCCGTAGTACTCGGGCAGGGCCGGCAGACGGACCGCGGCGCGCAGATGGTGGAAATCGGCGGCGCTGTGACGGTTGAAAAAGGCCAGCGCAGCCTCGGGACTGGTCAGGCCCAGCTGCTCGACGGCGGACTTGGTCAGCTCCTCAACCAGGTTGCGCACCGGCATGGGCTGGCCGTTGGCGCCGGTGTACGTGGCCGGGCCAGTCTTGAGATCCACACTGCCGTCCTCGACCACGCCGGCGGCAGCCACCACACGCTCGCGCAGAACGCGCAGCAGGGCCTCGTGATCGTTGGCCAGGGGTGGCCGGGCCAGAGCGTCCATGGTCTTCTGGCGCAGGTAGTTGGCCTCGTAGATCATGTGCTTCTGCTGAAAGCGGCGTACCGCCAGGCGCATGGCATCGTCGTAGATGCCCGGGCTGTGTTTCACGCCGCGCTTGAACATGCCTTCGCAGGTCAGGCGACGTTCGACTTCGCTCATCGCTAGTTTCTCGGCGGCCCGTCGCTCGACCAGCTTGACCTTTGGCTCCAGCTTGGGATCCTTGGCCGCCAGCTCGGCCAGCGTTTGCGCATTGGCTTTCTTGCGCGCGCCTTCCAGGTCGCTGCGCATGCGCGCGATGCGCGTCTGTTCCTGCGCGACCTTGTCGGGCGCCACGTAGCCCACGGTCTCCACCGCCTCCATGGCCGCCAGGTTCGCGCCTTCGTGGCACTTCTGCTTCTCGTCCTCCAGGAAGCGGGCGCGCAGCACGCCCAGCGAGGGCGGGATGCCGTAGAGTTCCAGATAGTTCTTGTCGCCCGCGGGCAAGGGCTCGCCGTCCTCGTCGAGCGTGTCGTTGGCCAGGCCGAGAAACACGCGGCGGTAGCGGTTAGGCATGGGCTGGCCGTCGGCGCCACGATGCTCCTCGAAGATATAGGGAGTCCAATCGTCCGCGAGATCGACGATGGTGTAGCCAGAGCGCGCCGCGCCTGAGGCGCTGGTCCAGCTCTCCTGGCCGTCGCGAATCACCAGGGCGCGATCGTCGTCAGGCGGGAGGCTGGGTGTAGCGGCTTGCGGCGCGGGAGCCGGCGGCGGGCTGGTCGCGGCCGAGGCCGCGGGAGCAGGCGGCTTGCCAGTCGTGGTGGCAGTCTTGGCCGAAGAGGTTGTCTGCGGCGGCGGCAGGGAAGCGACACCGCGGACATCGCATCCCAACAAGAGAACTAGGCATGACTGGACGGCAAACTGCGGTGCATATTTCATTACAAATTCGCTTACTCAAGATATGCCTCCGGCCGAGCCACTGAGCAAGAAATACAGCGCCGCCCAAGGCGCGGCCGGGCCTTTACGTCGCGAGCGCCGCGGCCACGATGGCGCTCGCCTCTTGGATCAAGCTGTCCAGGTGGGCCTGGCCCTTGAAGCTTTCAGCGTAGATTTTGTAGATGTTCTCCGTCCCTGACGGACGCGCCGCGAACCAGCCGTTTTGCGACGCCACTTTCAGCCCACCGATGGAGGCGCCGTTGCCCGGCGCCTTGGTCAGCACGGCGGTGATGGCGTCGCCAGCCAGCGTGCTGCTTTTGACTTGCGCGGGCGAGAGTTGCTTGAGCCGGGCCTTTTCCGCCGGCGTGGCCGGCTGATCGATGCGCGTGTAGATGGGCTCGCCGTGAACCGCCGTGATCTCGCGGTAGTGATCGCCGGGATCCTTGCCGGTGCGGGCGGTAATTTCTGCCGCCAGCAGCGCTAGGATGAGTCCGTCCTTGTCCGTTGACCAGGCGCTGCCGTCAAAGCGCAGGAAGCTGGCCCCGGCGCTTTCCTCGCCCCCGAACCCGAGGCTGCCGTCGAGCAGACCGTCGACAAACCACTTGAAGCCCACGGGCACTTCGACCAGCGGGCGTCCCATCGCGGCCACCACGCGATCAATGATCGCGCTCGACACCAGTGTCTTCCCTACCGCCGCGCGCGCGGGCCACTTCGGTCGGTGGCTGAAGAGGTAGCGAATGGCCACGGCCAGGTAGTGATTGGGGTTCATCAGGCCCGTGGACGGCACCACGATTCCATGCCGGTCAGCGTCGGGATCGTTGCCAAAGGCGACCTGGTAGCTTCCGCGCAGGCCAACCAATTTGGCCATGGCAAAGGGGCTGGAGCAGTCCATGCGGATCTTTCCGTCATGGTCCACTGTCATGAAAGCGAAGCGCGGATCCACGATCGGATTGACCACCTGCAGGTCGAGTTTCCAGTGATCGGCGATGGCTTGCCAGTAGGCCACCGAGGCGCCGCCCAGCGGGTCCACGCCGCACTTGATGCGTGCGTCGCGGATGGCGGCCATGTCCACCACGCTGCCCAGATCCGCCACATAGGGACCGACGAAGTCGGCTTTCCGAATGGTGGGCGCGGTGCGCGCGCGCTCGAAGAGAATGCGGCGGATTTCAGATCGGTTGCTTCGTAGCAGCGCATTGGCGCGGTCCTGTATCCAGGCCGTGACGTTGGTGTCGGCCGGGCCGCCGTTGGGTGGGTTGTACTTGAAGCCTCCGTCGCCCGGCGGATTGTGCGAGGGGGTGACCACGATGCCGTCGCCCAGGCCGCTCTTGCGGCCACGGTTGTGGGTCAGGATCAGTCGCGAGATCGTTGGCGTGGGCGTGTAACCGTCGTCGCGGTCAACCACAGTGTCCACGTCGTTGGCGGCCAGAACCTCCAGGGCAGTCTGCTCGGCCGGACGTGACAGCGCGTGGGTATCCTTGCCGAGGAAGAGCGGGCCGGTGATGCCTTCTTGCTTGCGCCATTCGCAGATGGCCTGCGTGATGGCCAGTATGTGGGACTGGTTGAAGGAGCCAACGAGCGACGACCCGCGGTGTCCACTGGTCCCGAAACTGACGAGTTGCTCGGGGTCGCCCGGATCCGGCTCTTTGCTGTAGTAGGCGTTGGTGAGGCGGTCGACGTCGATGAGCAGCGACGCTGGCGCGAGTCTGCCTGCAAGCTCGTGGGGCATTTGGGCGGGTCTCCTTGGTGGGGCGAAGGTTACACCGAAGGTTACTACCGTGCCTGTCCGCGCATCCTGGCCCAGAAAAGTCCCAGGTACTCATGCAGGGCCCGCTCGATCATCTGGCCGGCTCCCGCATGCGGAAAATAGCCCAACAGGTCTGAATCCTCGCCCATGGCCAGGTAGTCGGTAGGAGCCGGAATGGGGTTCATGCCGGCCTTCTTGAACATGGCCATGGCCCGGGGCATGTGCATGGCCGACGTCACTAGCACGAACCTGTCCTCGCCCAGCAGCGCGCGGAGCACCCGCACTTCGTCGATAGTGTCCCAGGATTGCGATTCGAGAACCATGTGGTCCTGCGGGGCGCCCATGCTGACGCCGGCTGCGGCCAGTGTTTCGGCCTCGCTGGTTGTCATGCCGCTGCTGCCGCCTGACAGGACCAACTTCGACTCAGGCAGAAGTCGTTGCAGCCGGATGCCTTCAGCCAAACGGACCAGGCTTGAATCGGACAGCTGGTGGATGGGTGCGAGGGAGCGGCTCTCGCTTTTCCCGCCCCCCAGCACCACCACCCAGCGCGGCGTCGGTGAGCCGTCGGGCAGGGTTGAAACGGCTTGAGTCGCCTGGGCCAGCAGCGGGGGATAGGTTGTTTCCAGCGGGCGAACCAACGTCCGGGCCACGGGGCCGAGGCAAAGCAGCGCCAAGAGCGCGAGACCGGCGGTGAGCAAGATCTTGGCCGTCCGCTGCCTCTTGGTGAAGAACAGAAGGACCAGGCCCAGGACCATGACCGCAAGCAGCAAGGAACACGGCTGCAGGGCCGCGGACAGCAGCTTCTTGAGGGCGAACATGATCCGATCTTGTACCTCGATTCGTGCGGCGGCGTCGCGCACAGTCTCTGCACTCCCTGGCGCTTGTCTGCTACATTTCGAGCCTCCTTGGCCCAAGCAGCATCGGTTTCGCCCAATTGACGTCTTCCCCGGTCCTTCCTGGCCCGCGCAGTCGCGCCTTCGTCGCGTGGGCGTTGAGACACGGCCGGATCTTGTGGCTGATCGCCATTGCGCTAGCCGTGCCGTCGGCGCTGGTCACCGCCAGGCTCTACTCCAACCTGCGCAGCGATCTGGAAGAGTTGCTGCCCCGGAGCGCGCCCAGCGTCCTCGCGGTCGACGAGCTGCGTTTGCGCATGCCCGGGCTGCTGTTTCTTGGCGTCTTGGTCGACGTGGGCGTGGCCGACAATCTGCCCGCGGGCGAGCATCTGCTTGACGACCTGGCGACCCGCGTCCGCGCCTACCCGCCGGACATGGTGCGGGCGGTTCGCCTGGGGACGACCAGCGAGCGACGTTTTATCGAGCAGCACAAGCCCTTGTACATGGCTCTGGCGGATCTCGAAACCCTACGCCAGCGCATCGAAGATCGCATCCACTACGAGTTGATGAAGGATCAGGACATGCTCCTCGACGAGAGTGAGCCAGCCCCTTCGCTCGACGTGTCCGACTTGGAGAAGAGATACCAGTCGCGACTCGACGAGCCGGGACTGAGTGGGGATCGCTTCTCCAGCCGCAGCCTCGGCCTCACCCTCATGTTGGTCGAGGTGGGTAGCTACTCGACCGGCACCAAGAAGGCGGGCGCGCTCCTCGAGCGGGTACGCCGCGACCTGGCCGAACTGGGCGGTCCGGGCCACTATGCCCCGGGGATGCGGGTCGGGTTCACTGGCGACGTGCCCATCTCGGTCGAGGAGATGTCGGCGCTGGTGGTCGACCTGACCTTTTCGTCGGTGCTGGTCATCGTCCTGGTGGTTATCGCCCTGGTGCTCTACTACCGCTGGGTAGCCGCCGTGCCGATTCTCCTGGCCCCGCTGGCCATCGGCGCGGTGGCCGCGTTTGCCCTGGCCAGCTTGCCCCCCTGGCGCATCACCGCGCTCAACTCCAACACCGCCTTTCTAGGTTCGATCATCGTGGGCAACGGCATCAACTTCGGCATCGTGCTGCTCGCCCGCTACGTGGAGGCGCGACGGCGCGGCGTCCCGGTCGAGGAG
>PMBY01000300.1 GCA_003153875.1 Myxococcales bacterium
GCGGCCACCTCCACGCCGCGCCGACGCACGTCGGGCGACGGGTCGTTGAGCGCACCGGCCAGGATCTCGTCTTCGCCAGCCCGACCGGTGCCCACCACCGCCAGCGCTTCCAGGGCATCACGGCGTGAGGCGGGATCGGCAAAGGCTTGTTTCAGCGAAACCACGCCGTTGGGTTCACCCAGCAGAACCAGCGAGACCCCGCGCGGGACCGGCCCCAGACCATCAATCACCATGCGCAGCCAGGACGGCAGCCGGGGGCTCCGGTTCGCATCCAAGGCCCCCACCGCCCTTCCGCTCGCGATGCGCGACGCCAGATCGGCGGCCACGCTGGTCGCGGCAAAGCCCGTGTCGGCAACCATCGAACCGTGGCGGGACTGAGCGGTCAGAAAGTGCAGGAGGGACAGCGAAGGACGTCCCCGCCGCACGACCACCCGACTGCCCGGTTGATCGCGTGCCGGATCGAAGGCCAGCGTGTAGGTCGCGCGCACCTCAAAGATGAGAGCGAGCAACACGGCGAGCAGCAGGGTGACGGCGGAGCCGATCTGCAAGGCACTGCGCCGGATGCTGCGCTTGAGCGTGGTGGCCTCGTCGGCNNCCCAGATAGCGGCGCACTCTGCGGATCTCGGGCAGCGAGAGACGCGCGCCGGCCAGGATGCGGCGGCGCAAGGTCCGTCGGATGTCGTGCGCAGCCCCCACGTCGCTGGCAGCGAAGTCCTCGATGCGGGCGATCAGACACGGGTGCGCGGGAGCGTAGCGGTCGGTGGAGCCCGAGAAAAACTTGTGCAGAATGCCTCGACTGGCAAGAGGCGCCACGGCCTGCTCGACCACCGCCTGCGGCAGACCGGCGCGAGCCGCCAACTCGTCCACCGTGGAACTCGCGGGGCGGGCGGCCGCAAGCAGCACACGCAAGGCTGGGCGACCGCCGGAGTCGTGCACCGCCCGCTGGAAAAAACTGTGCAGCAGCATGGTCGCGCCCCCGCTGCGCTCATAGCGGCGCAACGAGGTCAGTCGCAACTCCACGGCCATGCGCGCAACGATTTGCAAATCGGCAGGCAAGCAGGGCCCGCTCCGGCACAGATCGCCGGCGATCAAGGAAGCCAGGCCGGCCTCGAAAAACGTTCCCGTGCCGACCGCGGTCTGCTCGAGAATCTGAGTGGCGCTTTCCTGGTTGAGACGCGCAAGTTCCATCCATGCCCCGGCCGCAGGCGTGAGCTTGCAGGCGCGGTAAAGCAGGTCTATGCGATGGAAGGAACCAGTTTCCACACAGAGGAGAATGCGCAGGCGAGGCCCGGCTCCCTCGGTGACCTTGGAGAGCAGCGCGGCCAGCTGGTCAAGGGCGGACGTGTGGGCATCCGGGTCGCGGTCGACGAGAATGGTCTCGAGGTGGTCGAGAATGAGCAAGGTCCCGGCGTTTGAACTGCGCGCCAGGCGCACCAAATAGTCGGCCGGTCCATCCCCCGGGGTGGGCGGCTCGCTGCGCACGCGTCCGGCGGCCTGCCACATCTCCTGCTCGATGTCGTCATAGGCGCCGAGATAGACCCCGGTGACGTCGCGCTTGGCCAGCGCGGGCAGGAGCCCGGCGCGCAACAGGGACGTCTTGCCCACGCCCGACTCGCCGGTCAGAGCGACGACCCGATCTCCCTCCCTGACCACCAGGGCGTCGAGCGCGGCGATCTCGTCCATGCGGCCAAAAAAAAGCGCGGCACTACTTTCATCGTACGGAACGAGCCCCCGAAACGGACCGGGAGCCAGGATGCCGCCGACCGACATGGGGACAGAATAGCCGCACGGCCAGAGGAGGGAAGAGGAAACTGCGTGGGGCGCCGAACCGCGGGCGGCGCTGGGCGAGAGCGGCCAGGCGTCGCCCTACTCTTCGGTGCTCACTTCTGACTCCAGAATCACAGGCTCTTCGTCGTAGTCGGCGATCACGGTCTCACGGCTTAGGGCGTCAGTGGCCGAGGGTGGAAAGAATCCGTCGACAAGGTCGGCTACCTCGTCATGGGAGGTGCCGCGTTTCACGGTGGCCAAGGCGTAGATCATGTGGCCATCGTCGATGGCTGACAGGTAGCCCACGCGGCGACCGTCCTCGACGGCCCAGAGATCCCAGGCCTCGGCGTTGCGCGTGCGCGTGGCGCGCGTGGCGTAGAAGGTGCGCGGGTCGTGCCGGGTGATGGGCGTGATCTTGGGTTCACGAGACATGGGTGTTCAAGGTAGCACATCGCAGGCGTGCGGGACGGCCACGACCGTCTGCGCGTATGACGTGGCCTCTGGTTTACCGCCAGGGCGCGGGCAGAATGGGCGGCTTCTCCATGGCTCGACGGGTGCGCTGCAGTTCGATCTCGCTGATCAGCACGGCCGGCGCGGCCGTCGACACCGGCACGTAGCCGGATTCGGCGCCGCAGTAGCCGTTGAACACCGCGCTGCTGTCCGAGGCCGCGAGGATGCGATTGAGCGAGCCGATGGGCGTGCCCACGAACTCAACCCCGCGCACCAGGGTTTCCTTGCCGGTCTCGGCGTCCACCCGGTACACGATGCGTGGCATGCCCTTGAACGCCTGAAAATCGTAGGTGGTGGTGTTGGTCTGGCCGCCGCTGATGTCAGCGATGATGAGCCCGAAACTCTTCTTCTGCCGCCGGATCTCGTCGAGCAGCATCTCCTTGAGCTTGGCATAGGGCACCACCTTGTCGGATTTCACGATGGTGCTGGCCATGCGTCCGATGGGATCCAGCGTGCCCTCGGCGCGGCCATGGCCGTTGGAGGCGGGCGAGCCCTTTACCGGGGTGCGACTCTTGAGGTAGTTGCGCAAGATCCCGTGGTCCACCAGGGAAACCGGGAACGAGGCCACGCCCTCGTCGTCGAAGTCGTAGTGGCCGTTGAGTGACACGCCATCCAACTTGGCCGCCGACGGATCGTCGAGCACCGTGATGAAGGTCGGCAGGATGGTCTTGCCGATCTGGCCCTTGAAGGTTGCGCCTTCCTTGTTGTCGTTCTGTCGCTCGCCTTCCAGCCTATGCCCCAGCGCCTCGTGGAAAAACACCCCGGCTGCCTCGGGCAGCAAGATGGCCGGGCCGTTGAACGGATCCATCATGGGCGCCTCGCGCAGGCGTTTGACCTCGTCGGCCAGTTGCTTGGCGGTGCGCTCCAAGGTGGCGTCGTCGGGCATTTCACTCTCGGAGGCGCCGTAGAAGCTCTTGAAGTGGTTGATGAGCAGGCCGTCGGCGGCGCGCGCGTGCGCGGTCATGTGCAAACCATAGATGAGGCGCTCATTCACCAGCTCGGTACCCTCGGTGGTGACGATGAAGCGGGTCTGGTGATCCACGGAGAATTTGACCTGCGAGTCGAAAATCTCCGGGTAGACCTTGAACAGCGCAGACACCCGGCGCAGCCGGGTTTCCCAGGCCGCGCGGTCCAGCTTGAGAGTGATGGGTTTGTCGACGGCGCGCTGGGGCTTCTCGCGCGAGAAGCTGCCCACCGACTCATCTTCCACCATCTTGGTCACGCGGGCGCCGCGCTTCTTGTGCAAGGTGGCCAGGGCCTGTTTGTAGCGCGCGTCGGTTTGCAGCCACAGGGTGGCCCGCAGCACATCCACATCGTCGTCGATGGGCGCGCCCACCGGCGGCTCGTAGCGATCGAAGTCGTCCAGATCGAACACCCTCTCGGTGGTGTCGTCGGCGGTGTTGTCGAACTTGTAGCTGCCCACCCGCACTTCCACGTTGGCCTGGCGCAGGTGCTGGTGGCTGTCTTCCAGCAGGGCGCCGAAGCGCGCGACCAGATCGTAGTCATCGTATTCGCGCACCAGGTAGCGGATGAAATACGGCCCGTCCTCGCCCGGCAGGCGCAGCCGGTTCTGCGAACGGCTCAGCTCGCTCTTGAGGGCCTGCAGCAGAGCCCGCCGGTGATCGGGTGCGGGGCTGTCGCCAGCGGCCAGCGGACCGGAAAGCAAGGAAATCGCGAGCAGACAGAAAAGCGTGCGAACCATGTGTTTGCGTGCCATTGCGCCTCGGGGGGGAAGTTAGCTAGTCTTACCGCTTCGCAGCCCGAAAGAAAGTCGAAGCGATGGCCAAGATCAACACGCACTACCAAAAACTGCAGGCCGGCTACCTCTTCCCCGAGATCGGCAAGCGCGTGCGGGCCTATGCGGCGACCCACCCGGCGGCGCGCATCATCCGCCTGGGCATCGGCGA
>PMBY01000094.1 GCA_003153875.1 Myxococcales bacterium
CGCCACGATGATGATCGCGATGACGATCATGTCGTCTTTGCCACCGCCACCGCCTCCACCCAGCGAGGGGAAAGTGCCACTCCCACCTGTCGACGGGCGCGCAGCGGTGGCAGGGCGCGGCGGAGGCGGGTATCGCGGGGTTCCCGGGACGGAGCCGCCAGCCGATCGAACACCGGCGGCACCTGGCGGTCGGCCATGTCCGGGATGCGGCCCAGGCAGACCATCCGGCCCGAGTATGATGCCTACGCCGACCTGGACACCCGGGTCTTCCTCAGCAGGAGGCGCCTCGGGGTAGGCATCGGCCGGTGGGGCCTGCGCGGGGTCCGTCCAAACATCTGAATCGGGAGGCGAAGGATAGGGCTGGGCTGGCAGTACGGTCGCGGGCGGGGCAGGAGCGGCGGGTGGCGCGGGCTCGAGCGCCTCCCCGCGACGATCGCCCAGGGCCTGCACAACGAAAACCTTGTCACCGCGGGTTTGCGGAGAAAGTTGCGCCAGGCGCGCCAGCTCCTGCTGCGGGATCAGGTAGCGGTTGGAGAGGCAGCCTGACGAAGCGTACGAGAAGAATGTCCCCAGCACGGCCAGGGCCAGGCCAGGGGAGGCCTTGCAGCGAGGCAGAAGCAATGTTCGACGCCGAGAAGTCGTCATGGCTGACACTCTAAGCAGATTTCGTGCCGCAAGATCGAGTTCGCAGCCGCCTTGTTATTCTGGCCTGGTGTCACCTGTCGTCGTCAATTTGCGACGCCGCAATGCCCAGTGTGGCCCGGGCGCCACAGGGTAAGCCTAACCTCGTCCTCTTGCGCGCATCGCTGAACGTACGTATAGTGAAGACATAGTCCAGCTTGCGCACCGTCGAGGTTGGGAGGACAAATGGGAATCGATCTTCGAGTCGAGAGCGAATCTGGTGAGGTCCAGGATGAGATCCTGGATGACAACAGCCTGACCGAAAAACTGCTGCCGGATCACGACGACACGACGTCGCCCTGCTTGCGCTACGTTGACCACGACGGTGACACGGTCTTCAACCAGTTGCAGCTTCCGGTCTTGTTGCAAGAGTTGGAGACGCGGCTGCGCGCGGCCCGCAAGCCGGACCTCAAGAGTCACGGCACCGCGCTGCTGAATCTGCTCAAGTCAGCGCAGGGTCAAGATCACACCTACGTGCGCTTCTCGGGAGAGTAAGCCGTACCTGCTTCGACTCCGTCGCGCAACCGCCGCGCCAACTGCGCCTCCCATTCTGATCCTGATCTAGAAGCAATCTGATCGTAGAATGCTGGCCCATGGCCACGCGGCGCGCTCTCGTGCTCCTTTCCCTGCTTCTGCTTGGCGGTTGCTTTCAGCAGAGCGGCACCAGCACAAGCCAACTCCTACCGTCCAACTATCAGGAGAGTTACCAGCTAGCACGAACCTGCCGGCTCAGTGTCGCGCACAACTCGAACCACATGGTGGTCTACGCCAATGCC
Source organism: Myxococcales bacterium (assembly GCA_003153875.1). The sequence goes on from PMBY01000094.1 coordinate 1,458, forward strand.
AAGGCAGAATCGGACTATCTCGGCGGGAACTACCCGCTTCCCCAGGGCAGCACCATCGTGACCGCGGAAACTGACCAGGCCAACTGCACGGGAATCACAGGCTACACCCTCATGTTCAAGGAGGGGCTGGGCTACAACTCCTCGGCGGGCGACTGGCACTGGCAGAAACTGGATGGCCAGCGCGATGTCTTGCAGGACGGGCGTGTCCAGGAGTGCATCACCTGCCACGCCACGTGCGGCCCGTACGACTACACCTGCGCGCACTGATTGCATGGATCTCTTCGACCGATCCGCTGGCCAGCGACCCGGCAACGCACAGGAAGAGATTCTGGAAGGCACCATCGAGCGCATCGTGTTCTCGGGGGGCGGCGGTGAGTTCACGGTGGCGCGCCTCGCGCGTGAGGGCGCCGCCGAGCCCACCACCGTGGTGGGCAGCCTGCTGGGTCTGCCCACCGGCGCGCGCCTGCGCCTGCGCGGCTATTTCGAAAGCAACCCGCGTTTTGGCCGTCAGTTTCGCGTGCAAAGCTACACCGAGCTGTCGCCCGAGACGCTGGCCGGGATTCGCCGCTACCTGGGCGCCGGGCTGGTCAAGGGCATCGGGCCGGAATTCGCCAGCCGCATCGTCGAGCGTTTCGGCATCCGCACCCTGGAGATCCTGGACGCGCAACCGGAACGGATCCGCGAGGTGCCCGGCATCGGCCCTTCACGCGCCCAGGCCATACAGCAAGCCTGGGCTTCGCAGCGTCGTTTGCGCGAGGTCATGGTCTTTCTGCAGGGCTACGGGGTTTCGCCCGCCTTTGCCGCGCGCATTTACAAACGCTACGGTGCCGCCGCCATCGCGCGTGTGCGCGAGAATCCCTTCCGCCTGGCCTCCGACGTGTGGGGCATCGGCTTTCTTTCTGCGGATCGTCTGGCCACCGCGCTGGGCATAGCGAGCGATTCGGATGTGCGCGTGGAGGCGGGCGTGCAGCATGCGCTCGACGAAGCGGGCGGGCTGGGCCATGTGTTCCTGCCGCGCCGTCTGCTGGTGGAAGAAGCGGCCAAGCTGCTGGAAGTGGAAGCCCCGCTGGTCGAGGCGGCCGTGGACCGCCTGGGCCGCGCCGGCGATCTGGCCATCGAGAACACGCCCGAGGGCGCGGCGGTGTTCGAGGTGGGGCTGTTTCGCGCTGAGGTGGCGGCAGCCACGGGCCTGCTGCGCCTGCTGCGCGGCCGGGTCACACCGTTGCGTCTCGACGCTGACCGCGCCATCGCCCGCTACCAGGCCGAGGCCCGTATCACGCTCGCGCCCCAGCAGGCCGAGGCCGTGCGTCGCGCGCTGGCCGAGCCGGTGCTGGTGATCACGGGCGGTCCGGGCGTGGGCAAGACCACCATCGTGCGCGGGATCGTCAACACCCTGGTGCGCGAGGGGCTGACCGTGGCTTTGGCGGCGCCCACCGGCCGGGCGGCCAAGCGACTGCAGGAGGCCACCGGCCAGTCAGCGGCCACGTTGCACCGATTGCTGGAATGGCGTCCCGCGGACGGCGTGTTCGGTCGAAATGTCACCCGGCCGCTGCAAGCGGATCTGCTGGTGGTGGACGAAGCCTCCATGATCGACATCCGCCTCATGGCCGACTTGCTGGCAGCGCTGGCCGATGGCACGCGCCTGGTGCTGGTGGGCGATGTCGATCAGCTTCCGTCGGTCGGGCCGGGAATGGTTCTGCGCGACGTGATCGCCTCTGGCCGCGTGCCCACAGTGCGGCTGACCGAGATCTTCCGTCAGGCCGCTGCCAGCCTGATCGTGACCAATGCTCACCGCATCCACGACGGGGTGGAGCCCGAGCTGGGCGCGCCGCCCGCGCAAGGGCCGGCCGCGGATCGACGCGACTTCTTTTTCATCGAGGACGACGAGCCGGCCCACGCCGCCGAGACCATCCGCGATCTGGTGGCCACTCGGCTGCCGCGTCGCTATGGCTTCTCTTCGAGCGACATCCAGGTGCTGACGCCCATGCACCGGGGCGAGCTGGGCGCCACCACCCTCAATCGCCTTCTGCAAGAGGCGATCACGCCGGGCCGGCCCGAACTGCGCAGCGGCGGCCGCGTGTTTCGTGTCGGTGATCGGGTGATGCAGATACGCAACAACTACGATCGCGACGTGTTCAACGGCGACGTAGGGGAAGTGGTGCGCGTGGCAGGCGGGTCGGGCGAAGCCAGCGAGAGCCAGGCTGTGGTCCGTTTCGACGAGCGTGAGGTGAGCTACGCGCTCGATGACCTGGACGAGTTGACCCTGGCCTACGCAGCGACGGTGCACAAGTCGCAGGGCTCGGAGTACCCGGCCGTGATCGTTCCCGTGCACACGCAGCACTACGTG
>PMBY01000055.1 GCA_003153875.1 Myxococcales bacterium
GCCACCGGCGACTTCGACAAGACCGGCTACACCAACATCGAAAAGTACATCAACGGGATCGCGGACGGGCAGTATCCGTAGCGGCTCCTTTCACTGCTGCTGCCAGGCTTCGTACTTGCAGGCGGCGCTGCAACCGTCGTTGTCGACGTTGTTGCCATCGTCGCATTCTTCGAACCCCGGCTGTAGCTGGCCATCCCCGCAATGCGGCCCCAGTACGCAGCCGGGAGCACATTCGCCGTAGCCGCCCTTGTTGTTTCCGTCATCACACTGCTCCTGAGGAAGTTCCTTCACGCCGTCGCCACAGCGTGGGCCGAGCTTGCAGCCAGGGCCGCATTCGCCGTAGCCGCCGTCGTTGATCCCGTCATCGCACTCTTCACCGGTAGCGGCATTGACGACGGCATCGCCGCAGATGCCCTCGTTGCGGCAGTTGGGACTGCAGCCGTCGCCGCTGGCGGTGTTGCCGTCGTCGCATTCCTCGCCGAAATCCGTCGCCAAGACGCCGTCCCCACAGCGCGGCCCCAGCTTGCAGCCCGGAGCGCAGTTGTTGTACGAGCCGTCATTGATGCCGTCGTCGCATTCCTCGACGCCAGCCCCACCATTGACGACGCCATCGCCACAGCGCGGGCCGGCCTGGCAGGTGGAACTGCAGCTGCCGTAGGTTCCGTCATTGACGCCATCGTCGCAGGTCTCGCCAAATGCGAATTGCACCAGCTTGTCCCCGCAACGCGCCGGTGTCTGGCAGCCAGGCGCGCAGCCATTCGAGCCATAGGCACTCACGTTCTTCCCGTCGTCGCAGGCCTCGGGCCCGTTGACCACGCCGTCTCCGCAGTATGGTCCACGCACGCAGCCAGGGCCGCACTGGCCATAGCCGCCGGCGTTCTTTCCGTCGTCGCATTGTTCCCCGGGCGACAGAATGCCATCGCCGCAGATGGGTCCGCAGACACTCGCGGAGGCATTGAATCCGCTCAACGTCAGCTTGTACGATGAACTCGTGGTCTGACGTTCCGCTTGGAAGACGGCGATCTCGTAGACCTGGCCGCTCTGCAACCCAAGGTTGACGGTCGATTGGATTGGGGGAGTCGGAACAACCGATGCGAGGGGCGGGACCTGGACCGTGGTGGCGCCATTGCCGGTCGCACCGATGACGACAGTGCCAACGACCGGAGTGTGAATACCGCCGAGATCCACGGCGAGCTTTCGGTTAATGAAGACCCACACATCGTCGTCGCCGACGAATTCCAGGGTGTAGGTCTTGGTCTTGTCGTAGAGGAACCAATAGCGGACTTCGCTGGTGAAACTGAAGTTGTGCAGGCGCTTGTTGCCGGCGGCGTCCAGGTCATTTGGCCAGGTCGCCTGCTTGTCGTAGTAGGGAGGAATGGTTGCGGCTTGCAGCTCGGTGGCAGGAGTGAAGGTGTCGCCATCGACCGGGAANNAAGAGCGGGTTGCCGTCGGCCTTGGAGACGATGAAAGTGGCAGTGTAGTTGGTGCCGGTGACGTGGCAGGCGAGCAATGTCTCGCCGGCAGCCGTCAGCTTAGAACAGTCGTCGGTTCCATTCGCGTACTTGGACGTGCAAGGGATGGNNATGTTCCACTGCTCGCCATTGGCCCCGTACCGGTTGACATAGGCGTCCTTCCCATTGTTCCAAAGCGTCATCGTGGTCGGGGTTGAGTGGTTGACCCCAGTGACGTCTTTGTACCATTGGCTGAACGAGTCGGCGCTCAACACATGGGCGTTGCCGCCGATGCCCGAGTACACGGGCTTCCCGGTCGTGGCATCGAGAGTCGGGTTGACCATGCCCTGGAAGGGACTGGTTGAACCCATGACCCCTCCCTCAAAATCGACGGGATTGTGAAACTTAAAATCGCGATACACCACCGGAACCAGCATGGTATCCGCCAGGGGCGGCTGCTTGCATTCATAGCCAGGCTCGACCTTGCAAGTCGAGGAGCAGCCGTCGCCATCGATCGCATTGCCGTCGTCGCAAACCTCGCCTACGCTGCTGAGCACGATGCCATCGCCGCAGGTCGACTTGCAGGCGCCCGAGCTGCAATCCGGCTCGAGCGTGCAGAGCGGCGTGCAGCCGTCGCCCAAGTTGTTGTTGCCGTCGTCGCAGCTCTCCACGCCTTCCTTGACCTTGTCACCGCAGGTGGTTTTGTGGCAGGTGTAGTTGGGCGGGTTGCCCGTGCAGGCCCAGCCCTTTTCCCACTGACAGGTGCTGGAACAGCCGTCGCCGTCCTTGGTGTTGCCGTCATCACAGCGTTCATTGAGAAGCAGAATGCCGTCACCGCACTTGGCAATGCACTTGGCGCCAGGGTATGGGCAGGCATAGCCAGTCTGTATCTTGCAGTTGTCGCACCCGTCTTTGGGATCGGTGTTGGCGTCGTCGCAGGTTTCAGTGCCGGTGACGATTCCGTCGCCACACTTGTTCATGTCCAAGCACGGTTTGCCTGGCGTGGGACATTGGAAGCCCGACTCCATTGACTTGCAGTCGGCCGAACAGCCGTCGCCGCCCTTGGTGTTGCCGTCGTCGCATTGTTCGCCCGTGCTCTGGATCCCGTCTCCGCATACATTGACACGTTTGCACGGGTTACCGGGAGACAGGCACAGCCAGCCGGTTTCTTTGTGGCAATCCTGGTCGCAGCCGTCCCCCGATACGGTGTTGCCGTCGTCGCAGTTCTCGTCACCGTTGACCCGCTTGTCACCGCACACGCTGATCTTCTTGCAAGGCTGGCCGGGCGTGGGGCAGATGTAGCTCGCGCTTTGTACTGTGCAGTCCGCGCTGCAACCGTCGTTTGCAACCGTGTTGCCGTCGTCACACACCTCGCCGGGTTCGATCTTGCCGTTGCCACACTTGAACGTAGGGATGCAGGGCTGGCCCGCAGTGGGGCAGGTGAAGTTCGGCTCAACCTTGCAGATCCCGTTGCAGCCGTCGCCCGGAACGCTGTTGTGGTCGTCGCATTCCTCAGATGGCTGGTTGATCAACCCGTCGCCGCACGCGGGACCCGAAGGCACCATGTGGCAATTCGAGGGTGGGTTGGGGCCCAAGCAAGGGTTGGCCGCCGTGGTCGCGCTGCCGCCGGTTCCGCCCGCGGGGGAGGTGTTGATGATGCTGATGATGCCGCCCGAAGCGCCGTTGCCGCCTGTGGCACTGCCTCCCGATGGGTTGGTCACGGGCGACACGGTCGCCGTCGTACATCCGATAGTGGTCGCTACGGCGAGGGACAGAATTACAGGAAGGCGATACTGAGCAGCCATCGGAGCCTCCGATTGAGATCTAGTCTCTAAGACTAACCCTCTTTGCCCATGATGTGGGTACCTAAGCCACGGAAATGGGTTCATGTCCTTGTGCGCAGGCGCGGAGATTCGTTCGACTCAGTTCGTTTTGGGGTTGGCGCTGGTGGTTGCAGCCATGGGCTGCGACCAGCCTGGCTCGGGATCCAAGTCCGGGGACGTGGCCGAGGTGACCGCTACCCACCGACGTGCCATGCGAAATTCAGCCGAGATCGCCGCCTTGACAACATGTTCCAAGAGACGTACGGTCTGCCGCGTTCTGGTCGTCCGTCTTCATCTCTTTGGGAGGCTTTCATGACTTCAAGATGGCGTTTTCTTGGCACTTCACTGATCTTCGTTTTCGGGGCTGTCGCTTGTAGCCATCACGAGGTCACCGAGGTTGGGGTCGTCGAATTGACCGTGACGACCGTTCCCGCAGACGTGAAATGCATTTCCCTGACTGCCACGAACGGAAATTCGACTGTCGTGCGCAGCTTCGATGTCACGCCCTCGCAGAGTGCCAGCGTGACGGCTTCCGGACTGCCGACGGGCCTGGTCACGCTTTCCGAAGCGGCCTACAACGTGCCGTGCGCTCAGCTAGCCGGCAACACGGTGCCCACCTGGATTAGCGATGGTCCCGTCGTGGTCCAATTGGTATCTGGCCAAGCAACCCCGGTCAATCTTGTCCTCCGCCGGGCAGGCCAGGCCATCATCACCAACACGTTCACGGATGATGTCGATGGTGGTAGCAGCGTCGACTCGGGTGGCAGCTCAGAGGCTGGCGTTGCCGTGGACGGTGGCACGGCGAAGGCAAACGGCGCGGCGTGCGCGGCGGCCGGCGAGTGTGTGTCCGGGTTCTGCTCGGGCGGCGTTTGCTGCGACCAAAGCTGCACAGGGATCTGCCAGTCGTGCAACCTGACGGGTACCGTGGGCAGCTGCAGGCCCAAGCTCGCGCAGACGACTTGCGGGGCGGCGAGCTGCTCCGGGGCGATGTTCACGCCTGCGGCGACGTGCGACGGCAATGGCGCGTGCAAAGTGGGCTCGTCGGTCGGCTGCGGGGCCTACCTGTGCGGGACCTCGGCGTGCAAGACCTCTTGCGCGAGCAACGCCGATTGTGCCACTGGCCGCACCTGCAGGAGCGGCGTCTGCTCATAGCCTGCTCATTGTAGTGGGGCCTCTCACCGCGATTGTCGACGAGCCGACCTGATTCTCTTCTGCGCTACCGGCAGTGGCCGCCGTCGTCCCAAACGATGCTGCCCGTCGGGACAGCGACCCTGATGTTGCTGCCGACTGCTTGGTGGACCGCGCACGGCAAACCTGCTAGGGGGAAAGTGGAATGGGATGAACCGGGCAGGCACGAAGACCACGCTCATGCTTTCGTTGCTGGCGCTCGTCGCGGTGGTGGCGTTGGCCTATGTTCGTCCGCTGTTTCTCGACGAAACTTTCGCGGTCCGCGACCACCTGATCCACACGCTGCCGTCGCGCAGCTATCTGGCCGAAAACCTGAGTCGCGGGCATTTCCCCGAGTGGTGGGACGGTCTGCGTCTGGGCGAGCGGTTCGCGGCCGAACCCAACAACGGCGTGACCTACCCTCTTGCCTGGCTGGTGGCCTTGGTCGGTCCGTTGTGGGGAGCGGACCTCATTCTCATCCTGCACCTGTGGCTGGCGGGCGTGGGCACTCTGCTCCTGTCCCGGCGGCTGGGCGCCAGTGCTCTGGGCAGTCTGCTGGCAGGCAACGCGCTCATGCTGTCTGGCTACTTCACTTCCATGGTGGTCAACGGCAGCATCTTGATGCCGCTGGGCTGGATGTCTTTGCTGGCCTGGGCAGCGCTGGGCCTCACCGAAACCGAGGAGAGCCAGGCCTATCTGCGTCGTGGTCTGATCTTCGCGCTGGTGCTGTCGGGCTCGGTGGCGGCGGGCAATCCAGCGGGATTCAATTCAGTGGTTTTGGCCGTGGCCCTGGTTGTGTTGACCGCCCGGCGACGGTTGACTTCGCTGCTGGTCTTGGGCGCAGCGGGCATGCTGGGTGTGCTGATGGGGGGGACTTCCTTGCTGGTGGCGGTGGCCTCGCTGGGCGACAGCGT
>PMBY01000149.1 GCA_003153875.1 Myxococcales bacterium
AGCTTTGGCGCCGGCAGCCTAAGCGCCGATTTCATCCTGGGAATCGGCAAGGCCGACCAACGTGTGATCTTCCTGCTCGACATCGGCCGGGTGCTGAGTGGCGACGAGGCGAAACCAAGGGTCCTGGGATGACGGCGCAGCACCGCTCCCGAAGGGAAGGAGTCGAGAAATGTTTGCCAAGACGAAGATAGGTGTCAACGCGACGGTGGCACTGGCCGCCATCGTGGTCATGAACGTTGGTCTGGTGGCGTACAGTTCGGCCAAGCAGCGCCAGGCTGAGCAATCGAATCGGATCCTGTTGCGTGAAGCCGCCGACCGCATGGCCACAGCCCTCGACCAGTCGGCCAGGGGGAAAGCCGAGGTCAGCACCGCGACCGTCGACTCCGGCATCCCAACCAGTCAGATTCTAGTGGGCATCGATGTGCTCTTGGCGATGCTCTTGGGATGGCTCGCGTATCGCAGCACCCGCCGCGCGCTTCAGGGCATGCAAGGCGAAGCGGAACGCCTAGCGACGGCCGTGGTGGGCGGCGAGCTCGACTTCCGCGCTGACACCAAGCAGGTGCACTTCGAGTTCGCCGGTGTGATGACTGGCTTCAACCGCGCGCTCGACGCCGTGGTCGAACCGCTGCACATGGCGGCTGGCTGCTTCGACCGCATCGCCAAGGGCGACATTCCCCCCAAGATTTCCGACAACTACAACGGCGACTTCAACACCCTCAAGAACAACCTCAACGCCTGCATCGACGCGCTCAACGCCGTGCTGGCCCGCTCCGCCCACCTCTACGAGGCCCAGAAGGCCGGGTTCATCGACGCTCTAATCAATGAAGAAGAATTCTCGGGTGCCTATCGCGATCTCGCGCACCGGGTGAATGAGATCGTGCGAACCAAGGTCAGAACGATTCTCACCATTCTGGACATCCTGACCAGCTACGCCGAGGGCGATTTCGCTCCGGTCATGGAGAAGCTGCCTGGAACCCAGGTGGTCATCAACGAGAAGCTCGATCGGCTGCGCAACAACCTGTGCACGGTGGTGACCGACCTGGACAAGCTGGTGCAGTCGGCCCTCGAAGGACAACTCTCGGTCAGGGTGGATGCCTCTTGCCACGCGGGTGAATTCCGCAAGATCGTGGAAGGCGTGAATCGCACGTTGGACGCCATGGTGGCGCCCATGAGCGAGGCCCGCAGCGTGCTCGACCAGCTCGCGCAGCGCGACCTGTGCGCCCGCGTGAAGGGCGAGTATCCGGGCGACCACGCCCGCATCAAGGAATCCGTCAACCAGACCGCCGAGGCTTTGCACGAAGCGCTCGCCCAGGTGTCCGGAGCGGTGGACCAGGTCTCGGCGGCGGCGGGCCAGATCGCCTCGTCCAGCCAGATCGTGGCCGACGGTGCTTCGCAACAGGCCAGTTCGCTCGAAGAAACTTCGTCCGCGCTCGAATCCATGAGCGCCATGTCCAAGCGAACCTCGGACAACGCGGTTCAGGCCAACGCTCTGGCCCAGACAGCGAAGAAGGCGGCCATGAGCGGTACCAGCGCGGTCGAGCAGATGTCGGTGGCCATGACCAAGATCAAGTCTTCGGCCGAGGGGACCTCGCAGATCATCAGNNATGAAGACCGAGGAGCTGATCAAGGAATCGGTCCGCCAAGCGGGCGAGGGCGAAGTGACGTCGCAGAAAATGGCGGGCAAGCTGACCGAGATCCTCGAGGGGATCGAGAAGGTGAGCGGAATCGTAAATGAGATCTCGGCTTCGGCGAAGGAGCAATCGGCGGGCGTGGATCGGATCAACCGCGCGGTGGCGGACATGAACAAGGTCACGCAGCAAAATGCGGCGAATTCCGAGGAGTCCTCATCCGCGGCGGTGGAGCTGTCCAGTCAAGCGGAAGAAGTGGCCGCCATGGTCAGCAGTTTCCAGCTCGCGCGCACCCGCGGCGTCCCGACCCGCGCCCGTGTGTATGTCCCGACGCTGGCCAAGGCTGCGCGCCCCAACGGGGGCAACGGTCGCCCTGTGACGGTCAAACCGGAAGCTGTCATTCCGCTTGATGGTGATCCCGCCTTTCGTGACTTCTAGCCGCCATCATGGACAGTGTGGTCTTCAAACGCTTTTGCGCCCATGCGCACCAGGCGGCCGGCATCGCGCTTGGCCCGAGCAAAGAGGCTCTGCTGACAGCTCGGGTGGGCAAGCGCATGCGCGCCCTGGGCCTCGACGACGAACGCCGCTACCTGGATTACCTGGAGGCCGACCGAACCGGTGAGGAGCTGGTGCAGTTTCTCGACGTCATCTCGACCAACCACACCTCGTTTTTTCGCGAACCCGACCACTTCGATCTGCTGCGCACTCTCGTCGATGAGTGGCGCCGCACGGGTCTGCGTCGCCTGCGCATCTGGTGCGCGGCTTCGTCCACCGGCGAGGAGCCCTATTCCATCGTGATGACGGTGCTGGACGTGCTGCAGGACCCGGACATCGATTTCAAGGTGCTGGCCACGGACATTTCCACCCGCGCGCTGACCGACGCACGGCAAGGTGTGTATTCCATCGACAAGCTCACCGCGATCCCGCGTCCGTTTCTTGAGCGGTACTTTCAGCGGGACGACGGCGCCAGCGAGATCTATCGCGTGCGCGACGAGGTCAAGCAGCACGTGGTCTTCCGCCGCTTGAACCTTGCGCAGCCGCCCTTCCCCATGCGCGGGCCGCTCGACATCGTGTTCTGCCGAAATGTCCTCATCTACTTTGACCTGCCGGTGCGCCAGCGCCTATTGACGGCCATTTCCGCGCTGTTGCGGCCAGAGGGATGGCTGTTTCTGGGTCACACCGAAACCCTGACCGGGATCACGAGTGGGTTTCGCATGGCGCGCCCCTCTGTCTTTTTCCTGCCTGGTGAAGGAGAGCTCCCGGCGGAAGTTGGTCTGGCACCATGATCAAGGTCCTCATTGTCGACGATTCGGCTGTGGTCCGGCAGATCCTGCAGGGCTCCCTGTCGGCTGACCCGGACATCCAGGTCGTGGGCACCGCGCCCGATCCTTACGTGGCCCGCGACATGATCGTCAAACTTCAGCCCGACGTGGTGACCTTGGATGTGGAGATGCCGCGCATGGACGGCATCACCTTCCTGCGCAAGCTGATGCACTACTACCCTTTGCCGGTCATCATCGTGTCGTCACTGACATCGACAGGAGGCGAGCTGGCGCTGGAAGCGCTGGCCGCCGGCGCGGTCGAGGTGATGTGCAAACCGGGTGCGGCGTTCACCCTGGGCGACATGGAGGCGGAACTCATCGCCAAGATCAAGACAGCCGCCTGTGCTCGGGTGAGCAAGCGCGAGGATGCCGGGGGAAAAGCGGTCGATGTGGCCTCACTGGGAAGAACCACCAATCAGATCGTCGCACTGGGCGCCTCCACCGGTGGCACAGTTGCCCTGGAATACGTCTTGTGCCGAATGCCTGCCGATGCCCCCGGCATGGTCATCGCGCAGCATATGCCGGCTCTCTTCACCAAGCAATTCGCCGACCGGCTCAACCGCCTATCGGCCATGGAGATCCGGGAGGCACAAGAAGACGATACGGTCCTGCCCGGTGTGGCCCTGGTCGCGCCCGGCGACAAACACCTGCTGCTGCGACGTTCGGGCATGCGCACCTTCGTGAGCGTCAAGGACGGGCCGTTGGTACACAGCCAAAGGCCTTCAGTGGATGTGCTGTTTCGCTCGGTGGCGCAGACCGCGGGCAAGAATGCCATCGGCGTCATCATGACCGGCATGGGCGTCGACGGGGCCGCAGGTCTGGCCGAGATGCACCAGGCGGGCGCCCACACCATCGCCCAAGACGAAGCCAGTTGCGTCGTGTTCGGCATGCCCAAGGCCGCTATCGAAATGGGGGCAGTCGAACGCGTGCTTCCCCTCAAGGAAATCCCAGATGCAATCCTCCACATCGCACGCGCGACTAGCTAGNNTGGCTGTCGGAAAACCGACGGTCGTATTGCGGTAGGCGCGGGAGCACGACATGCCACGAGTGGTCCCGGACTTGCAAGCTCTCATCAGGATCCCTATCCCCGACACACACGCACATGAAACAGCTTCCCCCGTCCGAGCGACTAGCTGTCTTGGTTTCCAATGTGACCCAGACCATGCTGGGAATATCGTTCGCCCCTTCACTCGGTGACCAGGCCCATCCTGACCCTTGCTGGCGTACTGCCGTTATGCTGGTCGACGGCGCACGGCCCCTGACCGTCGGTTTGTCGTCAAGCCAGCAAGGGTGTCTCGCCTTGACTGCGGCCTTGTTCTCTTGCCCAACGTCTGCGGTCGACGCCGCTATGATCAACGATGCGCTTTGCGAGCTGGTCAACATGACCGCGGGCCTGCTCAAGATGGAGATGGCGCTTGACCAGGCGCTGAGCGTGCCACAGGTGGTGACCGACGCCTCGGTGTTGACCAGCCTGGCGGCGTTGCACCCCGCGCTGGTACTGAAGGCGAAGGAGATCGATCTTGCCCTTTGGGCCTACCAAGGTCGAGTGATCACGAAGCCCACGGTGGCGGCTTAGATGGAAAACAAGACGACAACCAAAGCAGGGGGATTTTCCCAATGCCACGCATTCTGACGGTCGATGACAGTCGTGCCATTCGGATGATTGTCGCCAAACAACTGCAGCCCCTGGGCTTCGAAATCGGCGAAGCCGAAGACGGCATTGATGGCCTGGGCAAACTGCAAAGCGCGGCCTACGACCTAGTGGTCCTGGACGTCACCATGCCCAACCTCGACGGACCGGGCATGTTGGCCAAGATGCGCGAGAGCGGAAGCAAGACGCCTGTGCTCATGCTTACCTCGGAGTCCAAAACCGCCATCGTGGCGACGCTCATGCGGCTGGGCATTTCGGATTTCGTGCTCAAACCATTCAAGGGTGATGAGTTGAAGACCAAAGTCCTGAAGGCGCTCAAGCTTCCGGCGGACTATGCGCCGGCTGGCGCGCCTGCGCCGGTTGCACCCGCTGCCGCCTCCCCTGGGGAGCGAGCGCTGGTCATCGATGACATGGAGAACGTACACAAGAAAGTGCGGTCGATGATGCCGGCCTCGGTGACTCTTGATGCCAGCCTCAACGCCGCAGAGGCCTTGGGTCTGTGCCGCGGCAACCAGTACGCGCTGATTCTCATCGACGGGGACTTGCCAGACGCCAACCTGGCCTCGCTGACCAGGCAACTGCGCCTCTTGCAGCCCAAGGCGGTGCTGGTGGCCACGGCCCTGCGCACGGCCAACAACGCGGCGGGCGAGATGCGCGCGCAAGGTCTTGATGACATCTTGTTCAAGCCCTTCAGCGGCCCAGCCGTCGAATCCCTGATAGGCAAGTGTTTTCAGGGCACCCAGGAACTGGTCTCTGCCGAGGAAACCTTCGTCCGACTGGCCGGTTTCTGCGGTCGCGACGACAAGTTGGATGGCTACTTCCAAAGACTTTCCGCCCAGACGAAGGAAGCCATAGGCAAGCTTGCCGAAGGTTGTTTCGACAGCGCCGTGCTTGATGCCACCCAATTGCCGCTGGTTCAGCCGATCCGGGCGGCGCAATTCATGGCCGAAGTGTGCAAGGCTTCCGCGGATTGCGGCGTCAGCTTGCGTGTGGTGGGTTCGGCCGAACTGGCCGCCGTCATCGCGGGGTTCCAGGATGCCAAGTCTTTGCGCTTGTTCCACTCAGTCGAGGAGGCACGCGCCGCTGCCTAGGTAAACCCCATGAATTTCGCCGACCAGCTCGAACGAATCGTCAGGAGTCGCATTGAAAAGGACAGTCTGACTCTGCCCACGCTGCCCGCAGTCGCCATCAAGGCCATCGAGCTGACCCGCACGGGGGATTTCAACATGCAAGCTGCGGCGTCCCTCATTGAAAAGGACCCCGTATTGGCTGTGCAGGTGCTCAGGTCGTGCAAGAGCGCCGCAGTGGCCACGCGCGAGCCGTGTAATACCATCAGCCAAGCCATTTCTCGCCTAGGCGCCAAGAACCTGCGCGGCGTGCTGCTGGAGATCGCGTCCCGGCGCTCCCTCGAATCGCGTGATCCCAAGGTCGCGGCAGCCGTGAAGACTCTGTGGGAGCATTCCCGGGCCGTGGCTCAACTCGCGCAGCGGGTGGCGGTGGTTTCCGGCGCGTCGGATCCTGACACCGCCTATCTGGCGGGCCTACTGCACGACCTGGGCAAGCCGGTGGTTGCCACGATTCTGCTTGAGGCGGAGAGCCAGATCGCACAACGCAATCCCAAGCTGTGGATAGATTTCTCAACCTGGATTGACGTGGTCCAGCGCTGCCACCGACCCATCGGCGTCGAGCTGGCGCGCAAGTGGCAGCTTCCCGACGAAATCCAGAAGGCGATCGAGGAGTGCGGCGACTATGACCCGGCCAACCGGCTGTCGACTGGAAATGCCGTGCGTTTTGCCAACGCAGTGGCCAAGCAGCAGGGCATCTACGTCGGACCGGTCAGCGCAGAAGACAACGATGCCTTGATCATGGTCGGGCGCTCGCTGCTGGGCATAGACGACGAGACGCTGACTCGCCTGTCGAGCGACTTGAAAGAGAAATCCCGGGAAGCGGCGTAGAACGCGAGCGACCGCGCGCTGGCTTCGGCCTCCTCCCGTGGACGCTGCTCAGCCTGGCTCGCCCGCGATGCGGCGCACGGCTGCCAGTAGAAGATCGGTCTGGAACGGCTTGACGATCCAGCCCTTGGCCCCGGCGCGCTTGGCCCGGGTTATGAGGTCGGGCGATCCTTCCGTGGTCAGCATGATCACAGGTATGGGCGGCCCTGCCGCTTCGCCCTTGATGGTTTCGAGAAACTCGAGCCCGTTCATGCAGGGCATGTTGATGTCGCACAAGACCATCGCGATTCCCGCATGCGCGCGCAAGGCATCTACGCCTTCCCGTCCGTCACAGGCCTCGACGATTTGGTACCCCGCCGACTTCAGCGTCAGGGAGACCTGCTGCCGAACCGTCAGGGAGTCGTCCACGATGAGTACGGTCTTCTTGTTCATGACTCTGCGCTTCCGTAGCTAGAACAGAACAATAGAACCTTCCCTGAGGGCTGCGCCTTCTCCCTGCAAAGGGCTTTCTGCCAGTTGAAAGGTCGGTGTTGTGTCCAGCTCAAGCCAGCCTTCCAACACCATACCATCGACGGTGAATGAAATGAAATCGCGAGCAGGCTGGAGGCTGGAGGCCAGACGCAAATCCTCCGCCAGTGCGCTCTGCGGAACGCTGATAGCCAACTTCACCCCGTAGGCCAGCAACCGATTGTGAAAGCGGCCGACCGACTGGTTCACGAGTTCGCAGGCCCAGTCAGTCAA
>PMBY01000174.1:0-5541 GCA_003153875.1 Myxococcales bacterium
GCCCAAGGTGCTGGTCGATCGGGTCGGGGCCTTGGTTGCCGCTGCCACTTGGTCCATCTTCACCTGCCGCCCCGTCGCGCGCGCCCGTGGCCGGGCTGCTGCAGCCCCCCGACATCAGCAAAGCCATCATTGCGCCCGAGGTCCATGCCAGCTTCGTGCTCATCGTGAACCATGGTAGCGCCCGACCGGGAGGTACGCCAGATCGTGGACGGGTACCCTCAGAATTCTGATACAACATGGCAATCAGTGTCTATTTCGGCGAAGCCAATTTCACGGCGAAGACGTATGCCGAGGTAATCAAGCGATTGGAAAAGGCCGGGTTGGGAATGCCCAAGGGCAGGCTCTACCACGCGAGCTTTGGAGAGTTGTCACGCTCTTTCTGTCGACGTTCGGGGCGTCGAGCCGGGCGTGGTCTTCGCCCGATCCCGCCGACGCATCTAAGCCCGCTGCAAAAGCGGATGTCGCGATCAGGCGGGGCAAGCTTCCGCTCAGTTTCGAGCCCAACAAGGGACAAGTGGGTCCTCAAGTTCAGTTTCTCTCGCGCGGCCTGGGCTACGATCTCTTTCTGTCCAGAGGCCGCGCTGTCCTGAATCTGCAAGTCTCTAACCCGAGGCCCCACGCGGTTGACGTGGGCATGCGTCTCCTGGGGGCGAGAGGCAGCGACCAGCCCGTCGGTGAAAAGCGCCTCCCGGGCTTCGTGAATTACTTTCGCGGAAACGACCCGAAGCACTGGCGCACGCACATCGAGACCTTCGCGGAAGTGCGCTATCCGCGCACCTACCCGGGGGTCGATTTGGTCTACTACGGAAATGAGGGGAAACTCGAATACGATTTCGTGGTCTCCCCTGGTGCCGACCCGACAGTCATCCGCCTGGCCATTGAGGGCGCGATTCCTCGTATCGACGCCGATGGCGATCTGATTCTGAGAATCGCTCACCGAGAGCTGCGTTTTCGGAAGCCGGTCGTCTATCAACCCAGCGCCGATGGAAGAGACCCGGTGAAGGGACGCTTCATCCTTGCCGGCAACAAAGAGATCCGCTTTGGCCTCGGCTCCTACGACCGGCGTCGGCCCCTGGTGATCGACCCTGTGCTGGTCTACTCCAGCTACCTGGGCGGGACCAGCCAGCAGACGACGATCAACGGGATGGCCATGAACGCCAGCGGTCAGATGTACGTGACGGGCGTGACCAACGCCCTCGACCTTCCAACGACCACGGGGGTCGTATCTCCTCACTGCCCGGCCGCCATTACTGGCTCTACCAAGTGTGGCGCGTCTTCGCAGTCAGCCGCATTCGTTTCCAAGATCAGCGCCGATGGTGGCTCGCTCATCTACTCCACCTACCTGGGCGGTGATGGAACTGCCAATGGCGGGGAAGGATCGGACGTGGGCGTGGCGGTCGCCGTGGATTCCCAAGACAATGCTTATGTCGTTGGAACGACATACTCGAACAACTTCCCCGTCACCCCGGACGCGTTTCAGTCGGTGTGCAGTCCGATTGCGGCCGACTTCAATTTCAGCACATTGGTGAACGAGGGCAAGAAGGCGGGCTGCGCTGGCATCAACGGCGGAGGCGAATATATCTATGGTGAGCAGGATATCTTTCTCGTGAAGTTGAACCCTGCCGGCTCACAGATTCTCTACGGCACCTTTTTGGGTGGCTCGCAGAATGATGTGCCCGACGGTGTAGCTCTGGACGCGGCCGGCAACATCTATGTGTCTGGCTCGACCTCTTCGGCATCGACCGGCACCTTCGCCCAGTCGGGACAATTCAACTATCCCGTGACCGCATCAGCGTTCCAAGATCAATCCTGCCGGAACGGCCGCGGTATGGTCCACGCTCTACGGATCGGCGAGCGGATGCTGCAACGTGAGCGGCTCGGCGATCACCGTGGATGCAAGCCAGAACGTCTTTGTCGCCGGGACCAACGGCGGCGCGTTCGACCTGGCGCAGAAGGCCCCGTTTCCGTTCCAGTCCAGCGAGCACGCCGGCCAGGATGTCTTCCTGCTGGAGCTGAACCCCGCTGGTTCACAGGTTTTGTTCGGATCCTATTTCGGTGGCGCGGGCGGTGATGTCCCGAGCGGCATCGCGGTGGATTCGAACGCCAACATCTTTGTGGCGGGCCAGACGACCTCGGCTAACTTCCCGGTCAGCGCGAACGCCTTCGACAAGGCGCTGAGCGGGGGATTCGCCACGGGCTTTCTCGCGATGGTGTCGACCGTTGCTGGCGTCGCCGTCGACGCCGGGGCGGGCGATGCCGGGGGCACTACTGCGACCACTGGCGACGCGAAGGGAACCGAGGCTGCGACTGGCGGCATTCCCGATGCCGGCAGCGCCCCCGAAGCCGGCGGCACCCCCGATGCCCGCAGCACCCCTGATGCCGGCTTTGCGGGCGAAGACGCCGCCCCTGCGCCAACGGATACAGCGGGCGGGAAGACAGGTAGCTCCAAGCAGGGCGGTGGCTGCAGAATCGCTTCGAGCGATCCCCCCGCAGCGACCGTCTGGCTTCTGGCGATCGGCGTCCTGTTGCTTGCTCGCCGGCTACAACATCGCACCAGCCCAGCTTCACCTGGTTCTGCGCCGAAGGGATGATCAGGCAAGCTTGGGCATGAAGATGGCGCGACCTTCTGGTTCACCGTGCAAGTCTGACGTTCAGGCAGCGACGGTGTATTCGTGGTGTAGTCCGCCGAGGACCGGCACGCCGCGCACGGCGTTCGCTCCGAAGCCCCTCACCCGGCGCCGGAACCAGGTGCCGTAGATCGAGTCGCGATCGTGGATGAGGAATCGCGGTGCCTGGTCGTCGCGGTCGCACACGGCTTCGACGAAGGATTGGGCAGCGTACTGGGCGCTCGGCGTCGACGTCACCCCGACGCGCAGGATCTCACGGCGCCCAAGATCGAGGATGACAAAGGCGTAGAGAATCTCACAGCGCACGGTGACGATGGTGAACCAGTCAGCGGCCCAGGTCTGGCCGAGGTGGTCTCCTCAACCACGCGCACGAGAGCAAGGATCTTCGCGGCAACGGCGGCGACGGCAACAACCCAGGGCCGTGATACTCTCATCCTCATGACCGACAAGATTGGAATCGGCCCAGCCGAGCTGCGCGGCATCCCCCTCTTCCGTGGCTTCAGCGACGAAGAGGTCCAGCGCCTGGCCGATCTCTTCGAGCCTGTCGGCGCAAACGAGGGCGAGCTCCTCTTCTCCCAGGGAGAGGCGGCGGGCGCCTTCTACGTCCTCATCGCCGGCGAGGTCTCTCTGCGCCAGGACGAGCGCGAGGTCTACCTCCTCAAGCCGCCCTGCCTCATCGGCGAGCTCGGCGCAACGACCGGCATACTCCGTCACTGCCGCGCCGTCGTCGGGCCAGCGACGGTCCTCCGTCGCATCGACTCGGCGCGCCTGCACGCCTTCTGCTCGCGAAACCCCGACATCGGCCTCGCCCTCTACCGCGCCCTCCTCGGCTCTGCCGCCGACAAGATCGCCCACGACCAGCGGCGCACCGCCGAGATGCGCGAGCACATCATCGTCACCCAGAAGACGATGAAGGGCTTGCGCGACTTCATCCTCGAGAGCCCGGACTCGCCGATCTCCCGCCGCGTATACGACGCGCTCGAAGGNNGCTGCCTACCTCCGCCTCGACGACGGCCGCGTCGCCACCGTCGTCGAGCTCTCGCGCACCCACATCAACTTCCGTCTCGCCGGCGCGCTCCCCGAGCCCAACGGTGAGATCGCTGGCGTCCTCGTCCTAGCCGGCCCCGAGATCCCTGCCTCGGGCCGCGTCCTCCGCGTCCAGGGGGACCGCGTCGTCCTCGTCCTCGACCTCCTCCTCGACGAGTTCGCCGCCGTCCTCGATGGATACCTCGCCCGCGTGCAGATGTTCGACTTCCTCGTCTGACCAGGCCAGCCTTGCTGGCTACCCCTGCGAATCTCTAGCCGCAGCGCGAGCACGATGAGTACAACCGGCCGGAGCGATGCCGCCGCGCAGAATCTTGAATATAGGTCCGGCTATGGGGACCACAACGGGTTCCAATGATTGCCAACCTTGCGATGGGCGTGAGTTGAGCCATGAAGATCTCGGTCATCCTGGGTCACCCGAGACCCGACAGCTTCAACCACGCCCTCGCCGCAACAGCGGTTGATGCCGCCCGCGCGGCCGGCCACGAGGTCCGGTTCCACGACCTGCAAGCCGAGGGATTCGATCCAGTGTTGCCGGCCGGCGAGGAGGCGGCGAGCGCGCCCGTTCCGCCGATGGTCGATCTTCACTGCCGCGAGATCGTGGAGGCCGACGGGATCGTCATCGTTCACCCCAACTGGTGGGGCATGCCCCCCGCCATTCTCACCGGCTGGATTGACAGGGTGATGCGGCCGGATGTCGCCTACCGCTTCGATGAAGGCGATTCGGGAGAGGGGACGCCCGTGGGTCTCCTGCGTGCGCGCAGCGCCGTCGTGTTCAACACCTCCAATACCTTGCCCGATCGCGAGGCTCGCGTTTTCGGCGATCCGCTGAAGCGGATCTGGAAGGACTGCATCTTCGGCCTGTGCGGCGTCTCGAACGTCGAGCGGCAGACCTTCGGCGTGATCGTGACAAGCACTCCCGCCGAGCGGCGGGCCTGGCGGGAGCAGGTGCGCGCCACGGTCGCGCGCCACTTCCCGCGCGAGAGGTAGTCCCACAGGCGGTTGCCACTTGGCCGCCATCACGACCTGCTCGGCTTGCGCGGGCCTGGCGGGAGACTCAGAGACGCCTACGGCGCCGCCGAGGAGCACACACGCCGCATCCCGGTTCCGGTTCCGCTGTCCCGGTTCCGCTTCTGCGTGTCAGAGGCCCGTGTTACCGTTGGCCTCGCTGACGTCCGCGTCGGCGAGGCTGCGCGTGCATCCAAGCGGTCGAGGATGCCCTATCTCCTTTCCCTGACAGACATCACAAGCTCACGGCCGAGATGTGGCTTGGCGAAACGCCTGCTGAAATGTGACCTGCAATGAACGGGGATGAATCAATGAAGCCGCTGCTCCAGCAGGACGATGGGACACGATTTGGCGGCCACCAGATTCGTCACAAGGCTGGTGACGGATCATCCCGCCTGCGTGGGTCGCGCAGGCGCTGGAAGCGACAGGAACCGCTACTGTGCGGAAGCGCCGTCTGCCTGCAGAGCAGGTGGTTTGGCTCGTAATCGGGAAGACGCTTCGGGCATGACAGCTCACTCTTGGAGTCCCAGGTATTGATGCGTCTTCTCGGTATTCGCTACCACGTGGCGGCGGCATGCCAGGGGAGAACCTGACAGCCTTGGTGGGTGGTGGTCTCGCCGCCGCCGTAGACCAGAGTCGTATCGGCGAGTTTCTTTCCGGCCAGTTCGCGGAAGTAGCGCAGGCCAGTGAAGAAGTCGCGGTTGAGAGTTGCGCCGGACTTGGCCTCCATTGCTCGAAGTCCAGCCGGACTCTCTTCGACCACGTCGACTTCGTGGCCACTCTGGTCGCGCCAGAAATACAGGCCCCAGGGGCGCCCGGCCGCGAAGCGCGCCTTGGCAAGCTCGGACACGACGTACGATTC
>PMBY01000174.1:5657-6135 GCA_003153875.1 Myxococcales bacterium
TAGGTCTGCACGTACTGGCCATACCAGAGACCTGGCGCGACACCCTGAGCGTGAATCGGGGGGTAGAACCCGTCGAAAAGGACTCGGCTGAGCGTGGGCAACGCCTTGACGTCCGCACTATGGGCCTCGCGCAGCAGGAATGGAAGAAGCTGCAGGAGTCCCGCACGCCCTGCCAGACTCTGGGAAATGCGCGAGTGCAGATCGAACTGGCGCGAGCCGGTAAGCACGAAGCGACCGGGCCGGCGATCCTCGTCGACGACCTGCTGCAAGTACGAAAAGAGTTCGGGAAAACGCTGGGCCTCGTCGAACACCGCCCCGCCTTGGTGCCGCTGCAGAAAACCACGGGGATCCTGGGTGGCGGCCCAGAGGATATCGGGGTTCTCAAGCGAGACGTAAGGCTTGTCGGGAAACGCCATGCGCGCCAGCGTCGTCTTGCCTGACTGGCGCGGCCCCGTGATGGCCACGACCGGGAAGTTGG
>PMBY01000354.1 GCA_003153875.1 Myxococcales bacterium
ATTATGCGAAGGTGATTGCGTCAATTAGCGATGCCGATGCCATCTTGGTCTTTGGTCCAGGGGAGGCCAAGCGCGAACTGAAGAAGCGCCTCGATCGCGCCAAGTTCGGCGGACACATCACCGTCACGGAGACGACCTCCAAGCTGACCGACCGTCAGATCGCGGCCAAGGCGCTCAAGTACTTCCACAAAGCGAACTCAATGCGGTCGAGTAGGGGCGCTGCCTCCGCCGCAGGCCGGAAATTGCGTCGCAACACACCCGCGCGCGAGGTCTGATGGTTGTCTGCAGCCGCGATTGCGATGCGGGCCTCACGACCTGCGCCTGCTAGAAACCCAGGCGTATTGCCTGCGCCAGGAAGATGCCCACGAGAAAGATGACAGCTAGTAGAGCAACCCACAAACCCGATTGGAGTAACCATGAAAAGTGACATGCGAACCGAAAATATTGCGCGGGAAAGCGTGCTGAAGCTGCTCTCCGACGATGAAGTCGCCAGCGTGAGTACCGCAGAAACGGCCATGCGTCTACTGGACGGTGAGGAGTACCTCGATTTGGAGGAGCTTGAGCGAGGCGTGCAACAAGCGAGGAAGACCGGCCCAACCATGGGACGCGTGCTGCCACGAAAAGCGGTGCATAAGGATACGTGGAGCAAGATCCTGACATTGTTGGGGCCGGCGCACTGCGCGGAGAATTGCTGCAAGGGCGAGAAGGCAAAGCCGGTTGCCTCCACATGAGGCGCTGAAGAAGGGGCGCAGCGCATGCGTCTGCCAGGCCAGGAAGAACACCGAAGCGGGCGCGTTGGGTGGCTGCGCGCCGCCGTGCTTGGGGCGGACGACGGTATCGCGTCGACCGCGAGCCTGATGATTGGCGTTGCGGCTTCGTCGGCGCCAAAGGGCGCCATCCTGGTTTCCGGGGTGGCGGGCCTTGTCGCNNGACAATCTACGTGAAGCGCGGCCTCGCCAAGGATCTCGCCATGAAGGTTGCGGAGCAGCTCAGCATCCGCGATCGCCTCGGCGCTCACATGCGTGACGAGCTGGGAATCGACCAAGCCGCCCTCTCTCGTCCGATACAGGCGGCATGGACATCGGCCGCAAGCTTTGCGTCCTTTGCCATGGTTCCAATTGCTGCTCTTCTTGCTGCGCCCTCGCTTTTCCGTATTCCCGCGATCGCAGGGCTATCTCTGGCGAGTCTTGCAGCTCTCGGCGCACTTGGTGGTCACCTCGGCGGCGCGCCACCCGGCCGTGCAGCGTTTCGAGTCGCCATCGGCGGCGCCCTGGCGATGGCAGTGACCGCCATAATTGGATGGATCCTCAGTATTTCAATAGCTCCCTAGCCTATTCTGGGACAACCAAGAGTTCATGAAGGAGATCGGCCTCGGGAAATAGGCCGAAGGAAGACGTCATGTCTAACCCAAATACACCAAATTGGATATACGCAATGGACGATACCGCATTGCTCGAAGGCCGCATGGCCGTGGCCTATCCGCTGGGGGTGAATGTCCTTCTGGCCCGCGTCGACGGCGCGGTCTACGCCGTCTCAGGAAGATGCGTGCACATGGCGTGTCCGCTGTGCGAGAGCAAGTCATATTGATTGAAGATATCAGGAATCCTGGGGTTCGCAGTGCAAGTGCTCGAATTTGCTTGCGTGCCGTCCGTGGATCGAAAAGTGCTTCAGTCCTTGTTGCATAGACGCTTGATACCGTCTAACGCAAAAAGGGGAGTACTTTGCAAATGAACAAGTCGACACGAGAACGCTCAGATGGCGGCGATGCCTTCATTCCGGAATCTGCACAGATCTCCGGCACACGGGATGATTTGGCCGAGTTTTCAGGGGAACAGTACCTGCGAGAGGCGGTTGATAATGATATTGGGGAGGGCAGTCGCGACGAGGAACTAACCGAGGAACTAGGTGGTCCCTTTGTGGAGAGCCGTCCCGAGGAGGAGTTTGGCGCGACTCAGGAAGGTGGAAACATCGGTGACGGCCCGACCGGGTCAGAGGAAGCGCCCACGGTTCGGTCGCGCAGTCCGCTGCCACAAGCAGTGGGTCCCTTGGCCATTGCGGCCCCTGACGAGGATGGCCCAAGCGAGCTGGCGGAGGGGGAGGACCGCAATGGGAGACCACTCGCAGCTTCAGATACGCGAGCGGCAAACCTGGGTGCGGAGTCGGGTTCGACCATGGAACCCGACATCAAGCTCGATTCGCGTACGTCGCGTGCGTCGAAAACATGACGCACCCGACTTCGACGGGACGAGCCGACTTCATCAGACTATCTGGCGCGTCCTGTCCTGTGGTCCAGAGGGATGCGTTGTTTAGGTCGCTATCGGCTGCCAATGCCACTCTCTATAGCACCGAGATTACAGGGAAGGTCTGCATGCGATGGAAGCTGAAGGCAAGCATCGTGGTCTTGACTCCTGACCTTCGGACCTGGGAAGTGCTGGGGACTTCGCGGCGGGATGTCACTGGAGCAACAGTGGTGGCATTGCCCGACGGGAGTGCGATGCTGGTGGGCGGTGCCGATTCGAAAGGCAGAGCCGGTGATGTGGAGATTATCGACCCTCCTCCAGAGTGAAGCCCCAACCGTCTGGAAAAGAAGATGTCAAGGACGCACGACTCCGGTCCGTCCTGATTCCTACATCCCCGTGTATGGTGCCTGAGTTTTTCTGGGTTTTCCTGGAATCTCCCTTAAACGTCGGTGGACGTGACCTGCGATCGGCGTTGACGGGGTGGTGGCTGGCGTAAACGACAGCCGGGTATAGGGCCGTAGTTGACAGATTGGGCATTGTCGGACATTCGGAGGCGAGATGCGACGTGGAGAAAAGGGGGCTTGTTCCTCCTTTCGGCCCGCAAGGGCTCAACTGACGGGACGTCTACCAGGGCGTGATGGGGTAGACTGCCCCGCGTGGTCGACACGGCCTCATCAGCACCCGGGGAACGGCGAGCCACAGCTCGCCACCCAGCCAGCGCGCGTATG
>PMBY01000079.1 GCA_003153875.1 Myxococcales bacterium
TGGCGCCGACAATCGCAGCGATCGCGGCGACGATCGCGGTGGCCAGGACCGCATCTACGCCACCCCGGGCCGCGAAGGAGATCTCTGGTTGGCCGCATTCAACGGTCTGTACCACTCAGGAACCAAACGCTTCGATCGCATGCCGGGCGTGGAAGAGATCCACGCCTTCGGCTTCGGCAAGGCAGCTCCCAAGGCCAAGGTTGCAGCTCTCTACCTGGTAGGCACCGTGCAAGGACAGCGTGGCTTCTTCCGCTCCACGAACAGCGGCGCCACCTGGGTGCGCATCAACGATGATCGGCACCAGTGGGGCCTGGTCCTGCACATCACAGGAGATCCAAAGAAGTTCGGCCGCGTCTACGTGGGCACCCACGGACGGGGCACGTTCTACGGGGATCCGGTCAGCAAGTAGTTTCCGTTCGCACCCCTTGCAACTCGGCATCGCTCACCGAAGTGTGAGTAGCCCTTGCAACTGATTGCCGTGCTCTTGCCATGGCGGTCTTGCTGACTTCTCCTCGAAGCCGGGTGCCAGTGTCTTGACTTGGATCCACGCCAACGCGAAGGATATCACCCCTTCGTCACCACCCCACGCTTCGCCCGGATCAGCTTGGCGCGCACCTGCTGATCGGAGAGACGCAGTGCCGCCAGCTCGGTGCTTGCTTCCAGTCTTTCGCTTGATTACGCTCAATGCACCTTTCATGAAACTTCTAAGACATTCCCTCTGGTTGCTACTGGGCAGCTCGCTCGTCTCGTCCGCTCTGGCGGACGGGAATCCGCTGGTCAGAGACATTTTCACCGCTGATCCGACAGGCCGGGTCTTCGACGGGCGGCTTTACGTCTATACTTCCCACGATCTGCCGGATGCCACCTACTGGGACATGGTGGATTGGCGCCTGCTTTCGACCGCCGACCTGGTCAAATGGAAGGACCACGGCTCCATCTTTCGCGTGAAGGATTTCGCATGGGCGAACCGCTGGGCCTGGGCACCAGATTGCGTCAAGGCGAACGGCAAGTACTACCTCTTCCTGCCGGTGGATCGCATGAAGATCGGCGTGGCCGTGGGCGACAAGCCGGAAGGACCGTTCAAGGATGCCATTGGCAAGCCGCTGATTGACGGCACTTCGACGACCAAGGCGGGCCCAGAGCCGATCGATCCCGCCGTGCTTCAGGACGATGACGGCCAAACCTATCTGTATTTTGGTTGCCGTCAGCCGAAGGTTGTGAAGCTCCGTCCCTCCCTCACTGAGCTGGCCGGCGAACTTAGCACCGTTTCTTTTCTGAACGCGCAAGGCAAGCCGGTTCCACTGGCGGCGGCGGGCAAGGATCCCGTTTTGCCCGAAGGCTACGGCGAGGCCCCCTTCGTCTTCAAACGGGCGGGAAGATACTACTTCGTGTATTCCGATGGCTGGGCGCCCACCGCCACGCAGGTTTATGCCATCGGCGAGCACCCGATGGGACCGTTCACTTATGCCGGCAGGGTGATGGAGCACGCCGCCTCCGTCACGCAACACGGCTCGGTCGTCCAGTTCAAAGACAAATGGTACGTGCTGTATCACACGAGCGAACTCTCGAACGGAAACTCCTTCCGGCGCTCAGTGTGTATTGACGAGTTGACCTTCGACGCGAACGGCCGGATCAATACCGTCACTCCGACGCAAAATGGTCCAGCGCCCGCAGCCGCCGGCAAAGGTTCCAAGTGAGCGTGATTTATTGCAACGCTTTCGGGACCCGCGGCCAAACTGATTGCAGTGGCTGAATCGGCACCTCACAGGGCTATCGCTTCTTCAGTCGTGCGCTTCGAGCTCGGGAGTGAGCAACAGCAGTCCTACGCTGTAGATGTTTTGCGCAAACGTCACGGACCAGGCCCCATCCTTGGGGGCAGCCGTGGTTTCGTAGTAACAAAGCTCGCTCGCGCGGCGGAGCTCTGCCCACTCCGATTGCGTGGGCTGCGGCGGCCTGCCCATCTGCGCAAAGCTGTCATAGGCATTCGAATGCGTGTGATCGACAAGATAATGTCGCACACGGATCTTGCCAGAAGCAAACGGGATGTTGTTGAATTGTACGGACACTAGGCTTGACGCCAGAGGGTCGGCCTGTCCGCCGTCCACGTGGTTGTAGACCAGCACCTGCAAAGCTTTTCCATCAGCGGCCAGCGTAGCGACGGCGTTGACCCCGTCGCCGGTGCGACCCCCGCTCGTGGCCACGCGAGTCTCGCCCATCATGTGCAACAAGCGAAATGCATTGAACACCGGTTTTGCAACGTCGTAGGAATCCGGATATCGTGGATCACCCTTGAGCATGAGGCCGTAGTTCCCCTCGCGAAACGCAAGTTTGTTTCCACTGTCGAACTCCTCGTACAGATCGGATATCGTCCAGTAGGCAAACCCACTGGGCGGCGTAACACCCCTGTCGGTGCCGATCAAGTGAATGGTTTTCGCGACGAAACTTGCGCTGATTTCCGTGTCCCGTGCGAGGGCACCGGAGTAGGAGGCGCCCCATTCTGTTACAAAAACATTACCGGTGAAGTCGACTTTCTTGACCGTGCCTACCATCTCCTCGTGGAACATCTGGGTTGGAACCGCAAGCGCGACGGTTGTATCGTTGGTCTGCCCGTAGGTGTGGTACGTGACGAAGTCGAGCTTGCGGTTGTGCTTACGGCAATACTCGACGAGATTGGTAATGCCGACGGCCGAGCCTCCGCCAGACTCTGCCGGCCCGCCCACTTTGATTTCTCGGTCACCGCGAACCAGGCCCTGCACCGTGTAGTCGTACAGTTCGTTGTAGCCGGCCATGCCGAGGGAGTACATCCAGGAAGATTCATTCCAAATTTCGAAGTACCAATGCTCTCTCACCTCTTCAACGCCGTAGCGCTGTTCCAGGTGTTGCACCAAGGCCGCCATGAAATCCATCCAGCGATTCCAGTCCTTGGGTGGGCTGATGTTCGCCGGGACGTTGTTGTACCAATGCAGAGTCTTTGCAGGGTTGGAGGCGAGTGGCGGAGGCGTGAAGCCGATTTCCACGAATGGCCGCATGCCGGCGGCGATGATGGCATCGTACACTTTGTCGAGGCGCGCCCAGTCGTACACCGGCTTGCCGTTAACCTCGATGTACGCGCCGATATCGCTGTCCAGGATTCCGTGAAATCGCACATATTGGAAACCGGCAAGCTGGTGACCCTTGCGCAGTGCTCCCTGGATGTTGCGGCCCCAGGCGGTCTCAAGAACCGTGTTCGCATGGTCCGCGGCCACCATGTTTTCGTAGAATCGATTCCATGCCGGGCCCGATTGTTTCGCGTCTACGCTGATTCGATAGGCGGGTTCCCCGGCGGCTGTCCAGGGCGAGCGGTCCGTGCAACGAACCCCCTCGGGATTTGATGAACCGTTCGCCGCGGCGACTTGCGCTGGGTCCGCAGCAAGAGCCGTTGATTGTCCCGACGAAGATGGAGTTCTTGCACTATTGCAGGTGACGTACGTGGCTCGCTTGGGTCCAACACAGGTACACAAGATGCCCGATGAATTCGTGCATTCTAGGCCCGACACTGTGCAACTCGCGCCAGCGTCACAGGGAACGATGCCCGCCGAGTGACTGTCGGAGTCGCGTATCTGAGCGAGCGCCTCTACGCCAGAGCCCGTGGGCGGGCNNGCGAACACAAAACGAGCGAGCTCAGCCAAGCCAAGCTCGCTCGAATCAATCGTCAAACGCTGGGACTAGTAGAATCCGAGATTCGAGATCGTGATGTCCACCGCGTGGCTGGCGCCATCATTGAACCAGTCAAAGGTGAGGTAGAAATCCGTGATGCCCGGTCCGGGAACGGACCCGCATGCCTTCTTGTTAATGAAGCTGCCCCAAGGTATCTTGACAGTTTGCGCTCCGGCGGCGAGAACAAGCGTATACTCAGCATTGTTGCCATTGGCCAAATTAATACCCAGGTACAAGTGATTGCCGACAGGGATTGTGGTTACGTTTATGTCCAACGTTAGACCGGTCAGTGTGGCCGCGTCGATCATCTGGCATCCGGGACCAGCATCGGACGCGTTTACCTGCAAATGAGCCCCCCATCCGGCATTGCCATCCATGGTGTTTCCGGTGCTGCCCGTATACGACCCCGCGATGTGCATTGAGTTAGTGGCGCAGGTCATGGTCACAGTGCAGGTAGTGTTGGCATTGTTGCACCACGGTTGAAAGAAGTATCCGGTTGAGATGCCATCGCCTGCCCAGAGACCAAGCGTGCAATTGGCATCGAGGGGAAGTATCAGCGGATTCGGCGCGCAGGGGTTCCCCGAAACTAGGCCCGCGTCCAAGGCGCAGCCGCTCACAGTGGATGCGGTGGTCACTCCCCCTGCGCTGGTCACTCCACCCGCTGGGCTGCCGGCCGTGGCTCCACCAGTCGGGTTGTTGTTGCTTGAGCTTACACAGGCCCCGGTCAAACTTGCCGCCAGTGCGCCCAAGAGTCCGAGATGGGTGGCTGTACGCAGGAAACTATTGTTCTGCTGATTCGCTCTATGCATGCGTTGTCTCCGAATTGGATATTTCACAGTTGGGAATCGGGTGCAGTCTCCCTAGAAATGCATCCACCCCGTCTGCGGCCGGACACCGCGAGGCATCGCGGCATCCTAATGCGGCAAAAATGGTATGGCAGCTGCATCGACTTTGTCAACGACTCATTTGATTTGGCGTGGATCAGCGACGTTGGCAAGACTCCGTTACTGTGAAGATTACCGCAGGGTCAGCACTGAGCAACCGTCATCTCCCGGCGGGGAACGGCGGCAACCCAGGCACCGCATGGCTGGCCAGGTCGACGGGCTTCTGGGCAAGACCCGTGCCGCTCGCTGTTAGCGTAATGGTCCCGTGCGTCCTTGTGCTGCGCACCCAGACTGCAAGCTGGCCGCCTTTCACGACGATGGACGCTGGCCCGACAATGCTGGCGGCGCCACTCGTGGCGGGGATTAGTAGAATCCAATATTGGAGAGGGTGATGTCCACCGCGTGGGTGGCGCCATCATTGAACCAGTCAGAGGTGAAGAAGAAACTCGTGATGCCCGGTCCTGGGACGGATCCGCATAGAAGCTTGTTCTTGAAGCATGCCCAAGGTATCTTGACCGTTTGCGCTCCGGCGGTGAGAACAGCCGAATAATCAGCGCTATTGCCGTTGGCCAAACTTATGCCTATATCAAGATGATTGCCGGTGGGGAGTGTCGTTACGTTGATGTCAAGCGTAAGGCCGGTTTGCGCTGTTCCGTCGATCATTTGGCATCCGGAACCAGCATCGGGGTAGGTTGTCTGCAGATTGGCCCCCCATCCGGCCATGCCATCCATGGGTGTTGCTGTGCTACTGCCCAAGTACGAGCCCGCGATGTGCATTGAGTTGGTGGTGCAGGCCATCGTCAGAGTGCAGGGGGTGGTGGCATTGTTGCACCACGGTTGATAGAAATATCCGGACGAGGTGTAATCGCTTGCCCAGAGACCAATGTTGCAATTGGCATCGAGGGCAAACATCGGCGGATTCGGCTTGCAAGCGTTTCCCACAACTACGCCCGCGTCCGTGGTGCAGGCGGAATACGAGGTCGCAGCAGGGCATGTGACGGTGATCGCGCCCCCTGCGCTGCTCGTTCCACCCGCCGACGTATTGCCGCCCGTTTGGCTCGTGGTGCCGCCGACTCCTGCGCCGCCGACGCTGGTACCGCCGACTCCTGCGCCGCCGGCGCTGGTCCCGCCGATTCCTGCACCGCCAACGTTGGTGCCGCCGGCTCCTGCACCGCCTTCGCTAGTACCGCCGACTCCGGCGCCGCCGACGTTGGTACCGCCAGCTCCTGCGCCGCCGACGCTAGTACCGCCGGCTCCTGCGCCGCCAGCAACCGTCGTAGTGCCTGCGCTGGTTGCTCCGCCGGTTTGCGGCGCGCTCGTGCTCATGGTCCCGCCCGTCGGGGTGCTGGTGGCTCCGCCGGTTTGCGGCGTGCTCGTGCCCGTGGTCCCGCCCGTCGGGGTGCTGGTGGAAGAGCTCCTCGATCCACCCGTGGCCATGGCGCCGCCAGAGCCTGTGGTGTTGCTCTTTGGCATGCAGGCGGTTGCCCAAAGACCAGCCAGCAAAGCGAGTCCGACGACCCGTGTGCTCGTGTGGTTGGAAAGTTTCATCCGATTATTCTCCTCTCGATCTGCTTGGCGACGGACAACATCAAGCGCTGTCGTCCATCGCTATTACGCGAGCCGACCTCAGCCAGCGGCTGGCACGAGCCCGCTGAGCAGAGAGTTTCCCTGATTTGGCCGGGTTCAGGCAAGAGATACTTTGCGCATCTTGCATTACGTCAACTGGCCTGCCCCGGGAACCGTGACGGACCGTCGCATCGCCGCGCTGGCGCGTGATGTGCCGATCGCAGTTCACCTGGTTGTGGACCACACTAGGTTCGTAGTATTGCACGCCGATGAATCTCACTGCCGATGGTGCATCGCCCGCCGCCTTCTTCTTGAGCGCTTGCCTCGCAGTCCTCGCGGGCTCCTGCCTCACCCCTCCTGCCGCTAGAGGCATCGGCAAGCCGGACCCACCACGAGCGACACCCGCGTCCAGTTTCGGCGATTTCACGCGCACATCCCCTGAGCTTTTCGCGAAGCTGCGCCTGGGCTGGAACCTCGGCAACAGTCTGGACGTGCCCACCGGTGAAACAGCGTGGGGCAACCCGAGGGCGACGCCCGAGCTTCTGGCCACCGTTGCCAAGGCGGGTTTTAGCTTGGTGCGCATTCCCGTCACCTGGGCGCAGCACATGGGGCCAGCACCGAGCTATGTCATCGATCCGGACTGGCTCGAGCGGGTGGAAGAGGTCGTGGGCTACGCTCGTTCGGCTGGACTTTACTCAATTATCAATTCGCACCACGAAGGTGGTTGGCTGTCGCTCAAAGACGCCAATGGCAATACCACCCAGGAAAACAATGCCCGAGTGCGGGCGCAGTTCGTAGCGCTGTGGACGCAAATCGCCAAGTACTTCGCCAATCAGGGCGAAGAGCTGATGTTTGAGTCCGTGAACGAAGTCCACGACGGCTATGGCAAGGCCGATCCTCGTCATATCGAAATCGTCAACGACCTGGATCAGGCCTTTGTCAGCTTGGTGCGGACAAGTGGTGGCAACAATAGCAAGCGCCACTTGATCGTCCCCGGCTACAACACGAACATCGATGAAACGCTCAAGGGCTTCAAGCTACCGACCGACTCGGCGAAGAACCGGTTGATTTT
>PMBY01000211.1 GCA_003153875.1 Myxococcales bacterium
GCCCAGAACAGGTTGCTGCCGCCCTCGTACATCGACACCACGTTCTCGTTGCGAATGTGCGGGTGAACCCACTCGCGTTTGCCCCACACCCCTGAGCCGTGGGGCCAGTCGGTGCGCATGTAGCGGTCCTCGAACAGCTTCTTCCACTCCGCGGCACTACGTTGCTGGAGGGCCTCCATGTCGTGGACGACTTCCAGCAGGTTGCCGCAGGTGGGGCAGCGGTAGATGACCTGGTCGAGCGGGTACTCGCCCGGGCAACGGGTGATGCAGCGGAAATGGGCGCGGTAGGGACGCATGGCCGAAACTTAGCACCTTCGAGCCCGGATTTTCACCATGGCCTCTTTCTGACTCTGGTGTAAGAAACTCACCTTCCCATGAAGACACGAAAATCGCGGCAGCCCGAGGTCTACAAGTTTGGTGGCGCGTCTCTGGCGGACGGCGCGGCCTACAAGCACGCGGCCGGCATCTCCAAGGCCTGCGCCGCCCCGCTGGCGGTGGTTTGCTCGGCTCCGGCAGGCGCGACCGATTTGTTGCTGGCGGTGGCCGATCATGCCCGCGCCGGCGATCACGAGAAGACCGCGACCGCACTGGAAGCCGTGCGCGAGAAGTACCGCGTGGTTCTGCGCCAGGTGGTCCTGGGCCAGCGGCACAAGGCCGAGCTGGCCGAGGTGGTCGACCGGTCGATGGCCGAGCTCGAGATGCTGGCCGGCGGCCTGGTGGCCTTGCGCGAGCTGACNNGGCGCCGCGCCGGATCTCGCGCGCACCGATGCGGCCGTGCGCGATCGGCTCCGGCCGCTCATGTCTCGCGGCGTGGTGCCGGTGGTGCCTGGCTTCCTGGGTGCGTGGCACAAGGAGCACGGGCAGCCGCCCGCTCTCGTGACCCTGGGTCGCGGTGGATCGGATCTGACCGCGACGCTGCTCGGCCGCGCGCTCGAGGCCAGCCGGGTGACTTTGTGGAAGGACGTTCCTGGGCTGCTGACCGCCGACCCGCGGGTGGTTCCCGACGCACGCGTGATCCCGCAACTGCATGTGCGCGAGGCCGCCGAGCTGGCCTACTACGGCGCCAAGGTCTTGCATTCGCGGGCGCTCATCCCCGTGCAGGGCAAGCCCATCCCGGTTTACGTGCGGCCGTTTGCCGAGCCCGACGCGCCGGGCACCGAGATTTCGTCGCAGCAGAGCACTGACCGTCATCCGGTCAAGGCGCTTTCCGCGGTCTCGGGTCAGGCCCTAGTCACGGTAGCCGGCCGTGGCTTGCTGGGCGTACCGGGCGTGGCCGCGCGCACCTTCGCGACCCTCTCGGCGCATGGCATGTCGGTCTCGCTCATCACGCAGGCCTCGTCTGAGCAGTCGATCTGCTTTACGGTTCCTGAAAAGGAAGCCAAGGCGGCCAAGGAGCACCTAGACCGCGCTTTCCACGATGAAATCGCCCGTCGCGACGTGGACGGCATCCAGGTGCAGACCGGCATGACCACCATTGCCGTTGTGGGCCTGGGCATGGCAGGCATGCCGGGAATCGCGGCGCGGGTGTTTTCGGCTTTGGCCTCGCAGGACATCAACGTGGTGGCCATCGCCCAGGGTTCATCCGAGCTGAACATCTCGCTGGTGGTGGCCTCGGCCCAGGCGGCCCAGGCGCAGAAGCGCATTCACAGCGCCTTCCGCCTCTCGCGGCTGCCCTAGCCAGATATGAAACAGGCCCGGCTACCTGGGCAGCCGAGCCTGTGACGAGCCTTGCAGAGACGGGACTAGCCGGCTTCGCCAGCCTCAGTTGCGTCGCCAGCCTCGGCGGCGTCTTCGAGAACGTCCGTCACCACATCGACCGCGATGTCCTGTGCCACGTCGAAAAGCGGGGCCGGAGCATCGAACACAACATCAGGGGTGCCCGAGGTGTCGTGTTTCACGTCGAACTTCTGTGCGACCACATCCTCCTTCGCCGGGGTTGTGTCCTGCTCCTCGACATCGGGCGTGGCAGTCGGGCCATCGCGCAGGGTGACCGTCGAGCCATCGGGTTGGGTGACGACCGGGCCGTC
This sequence comes from Myxococcales bacterium, assembly GCA_003153875.1. Next base: position 2,028 of record PMBY01000211.1, read on the forward strand.
GGGCTGGGTCACCGGGCCATCAGGCTGGGCCACCGGGCCATCGGGCTGGGTGACGACCGGGCCGTCGGGCTGGGCCACCGGGCCATCGTACTTGGTGACGACCGAGCCATCGTACTTGNNGTGTCGCGCCTGGCATCGCCACAAAGGCCGCCATCGCACTTGACCTTCGGTGTACTTGATCCACCGCAGCCGACGATCAGAGTCAGAGCACAGGTGCCAGCCAAGATAGTGAAGCCATGAAGAAGTCGGGTCATGATATTCCTCCCGCGGGGGTAGTTTCTTGATTCTGCCGACGGGCCGCATAGCTGCGAACCGCCAAGCAACCGCACCATAATGAGGCAACTGTCCGTCGATGGGAAAGAAAAAATGTATCGATGACTGTGTGCGAAATACCGACATGTGCGACACCGGCGGCACGGCACAGAACCGAAAGCTCGTGCCCGCGCGGAACCGCCCAGGCGTTTCGAGATCTTGATGCGCCTTGATGACCAGAAGGACTTGCTCGCGGCTGCCAGATGTCGACACCCCCTGACACCCGTGATAGGCAGGTTCCCACTTCAGCCATGGCCGAAGATTCGCGCAAGGTAGTCATTCTCGGCGGGGGTCTCACCGGGCTCTCGGCGGCCATTCACTTGCGTCGCCCGTGGGTTTTGTTCGAGCGTGAGGCCAAGCTGGGCGGCCAGGCGGTCACCGAGGAACGCGAGGGATTTCGCTTCGACTTGACCGGACATTGGCTGCACCTGCGTGATCCGGCCATCAAGCAGCTGGTGGGCGAGGTCTTGCCCGTCGAGATGGCTTCGGTCGAGAGACGCGCCCGCATTTTCTCCCACGGGGTGACGACCCTGTACCCGTTCCAAGCCAACCTCTACGGTCTGCCGCCTGACGTGATCAAGGAGTGTCTGTTGGGGGTCATCCAGGCCAAGATGCAGTCGGAAGGTGCGCCGCCGCGCAATTTCGAGGAGTACTGCCTGCGCCACTTCGGCGCCGGCATTTCGCGGCACTTCATGATCCCCTACAACGAGAAGTTGTGGGGCGTGCACCCGCGCACCATCACCGCAGATTGGTGCTCGCGCTTCGTTCCCTTGCCCAATCTCGAACAAGTGGTGGCCGGCGCGGTGGGCGCAGACGCCGGGCGCATGGGTTACAACATCGAATTCTCCTATCCCAAACAGGGCGGCATCGAGACGCTGACCAGAGCCCTGGCCACTCGGATCCGGGGCGGCGAGGTTCATCTGCGCAGCAGCGTGGAATCGCTCGATCTCCGTCGGCGCGAGGTGGTGGTGGCCGGTGAGCGCGTGCCCTATCGGGCCGTGGTCACAACCCTGCCGTTGCCCGAGCTGCTGGCCCGCGTGTCTGACCTCCCCGACGACATCGCGGCCCATGCTGGTCGACTGCGCTGCACCACCTTGCGCTACCTGAACGTGGCCACGCGCTCGCGGCCGGCGGCAGATTGGCACTGGATCTACGTGCCTGAAAAGCGCCTGCCGTTCTATCGCGTGGGCATCTACAGCAACGCCGCGCCCAGCATGGCGCCGGCCGGAGCGGCGTCCTTGTACGTGGAACTGGCCGACCGCGGGCCGATTAGCGACGCCACCCTGTCCGACGTGGCGGAAGGCNNACGTACGATTTGCCGACGCGCGCGAGATCAAGTACGCCTACGTCGTGTTCGACGAGCACTACCAGGCGGCCACCACGGCCATCTTCAGTTTTCTCGAATCGCACGCCATCTATTCACGGGGCCGTTACGGCGCGTGGACGTACAATGCGATGGAAGATTGCCTGCTGGCCGGCCGCGAAGTCGCGGCCACCATCGACGCAATTCCTGGGAGCAAGACACCATGACCACCCCGTCCCCGTCCGCCGCCAAGCCGCATGTCTCCATCGTGATCCCGGTCTACAACGAAGAGGGAATCCTGCGCGGCTCCGTGTTGGAGCTGCGCGAGAAGTTGCGGCCTTTTGGCTTCACCTACGAGCTGATTCTTTGTGAAAACGGCTCGCGCGACCGCACCGTGGAGATGGGCAAGGAGATCGAGGCTGACTTCCCCGAGGTGCGCATGATCTCCGTCGGGGAACCCAACTACGGCCTGGCCATGAAGACCGGCATCCTTGCGGCGCGTGGCGATTTCGTCATCTGTGACGAGATCGATCTATGCGACACCGAGTTCTACGCGCGCGCGCTGGCCTTGCTGGAAAGGACCGACACCGATCTGGTGGTTGGGTCCAAGGCCATGGTGGGGTCGAACGACCAGCGCCCCTGGGTGCGGCGCATGGGCACTCGCGTATACAACGGCCTTTTGCGCGCGGTGTGCGGCTTCGGCGGAACCGACACGCACGGGCTCAAGGCCTTCAAGCGCGAGGTTCTGCTGGAGACCGCGGAACGGTGCGTGCTCGACCGCGACGTCTTTGCCAGCGAGTTCGTCATTCGAGCGCACCGCGAAAAGAAGAAGGTGGTGGAGATCCCGTTCGCCGTGCACGAGAAGCGACCACCCTCGATCAATCTTCTCAAGCGGGTTCCCCACGTGCTCCAGAGCGTGGCCAAGCTGGCCGTGTCGGTGCGCAAGACGGAAGTGTAGTTAGCTGTTTCACCACAGAGAGCACAGAGGTCACAGAGCCGGACCGGAAAGAAGGAAGGGTTGGCTTCTGTGCGATCCGAACCCTTCTTCCTATCCGATCTCTGTGTGCTCTGTGTCCTCTGTGGTGAAAAAGCTAGATTCCCCAGCCGCCACTCACGTGCAGACTGGTGCCCGTAACATAGGCGGCTTCGTCGGAGAGGAGGTACAGCACGGCGTTGACTGCGTCGTCGACGGAGCCGATGCGGCCGGCGGGAATGGTCTTGATCAGGCCGGCTAGCTCGGCCTCGTCCGCCGACCCGGAATCGACGAAGCCGGGAGACACGGCATTGACCGTGATCTTGTCCTTGGCCAAGGCCTTGGCCAGGCTGCGCACCAAACCCAGCACGCCCACCTTGGCCAGGTAGTGCGCGGTCAGCTGGGTTTGTGCCATCAGTCGATCGGCGTTGGCCATGGAGAAGGCCACGATGCGGCCCGCCTGCTGCTTTACCATGACCGGCGCGACCAGACGGGCGAGGTAGAAGAAGCTGTCCAAGTTGCCGGTGAACATCTCGCGCCAGCCGGCCGGCGTTTCATCGAGCACGTCTACGCGATGATAGGGACCCGCGCAGTGAATGAAGGCATCGATGCGACCCTGCCAGCCGAGCACCTGGCGGACCAAGGCCGCGCACACCTCAGGGGTCGACACGTCGGCATGGACGGCTAGGGCCCGGCCGCCTCTGTCTTCGATGGCCACGGCGGTGGCCTCGGCTTCGGCGCGGCTCTTGCGGTAGCACAGCGCCACCGCCCAGCCCCGTTCGCCCAGACGCAGCCCCAGTTCTCGGCCAATGCCTTTGGCTCCGCCTGAGATGAGGGCGGTTTTCTGAATGCGTTCACCCTGCGCGGGCGTCGATTCGCTGGCCACTGTCACCGCCCGCTGTCACTGTCCTCGGCGTAGTTTTGGAACTTGGTGTACTCGCGCTGGAAGGTCAGCAGCACCGTGTCGGTGGGGCCGTGGCGGTTCTTGCCGATGATGAGCTCGGCTTTGTTCTTCTCCGCGCCCTCGGTGCCGTACATCTCCTCGCGATGGATGAAGAGGATCATGTCGGCATCTTGTTCGATGGCGCCTGATTCGCGCAGATCGGAGAGTTGCGGTCGCTTGTCTTCACGCCTTTCCAGGCCGCGGTTGAGCTGCGACACCGCGATGACGGGAATATGCAGATCCTTGGCCAGGGCCTTGAGGCCGCGCGAAATGTCGGCGATCTCGCGCTCGCGCGACTCTTCTCGGCGTCCGCCCAGGCCTCGGGCGAGCTGAAGATAGTCCACCACCATCAAGCCGAGCGGTGGCCGACCGTTGCTGGTCGGCGGGAAGTACTTGGGATTGCCGCGAAAACGCCGCGCCTTGGCGCGCAGTTCGAGAATGTTGGGGGCGGCCGAGTCGTCAATGAGGATGGGGGCCTTGGTCAGCCGGTCGGCCGCGGGGTAGATGTGACTCTTCCAATCGCCGTACTCGATCATGCCTCGGCGCATGCGGCTGGAATCGATGCGGGCCTCGCCCGCCAGCATGCGTTCCATCAACTCGAACTTCGACATCTCGAGCGAGAAGATGAGCGCCGGGATGCCGTGCTCGAGTGCCGCATGGGTGGCCACGTTGATGGCCCACGAGGTCTTGCCCACGCCGGGCCGCGCGGCGACCACGATGAGGTTCTCGGGCTGAAAGCCCGCGGTGATCTCGTCCAGCTTGGTGAAGCCGGTGGGCACGCCGGTGATCTGCCGGCGCTCCATGGAACGAGTCTGCAGCTCGTTGACCACATCGCCCAGCAACTCGCCCACGGGCTGAAAAGATTCGCGCCGATTCTGCTGCGCGACCTTGAAGATCTGTGTCTCGGCATCATCGAGGAATTCCTCGTAGCTACCGAACTCGCCGTAGGCACGCGACTGAATCTCGGCGCAGGCGGCGATCAGCCGGCGCAGCGTCGCCTTTTCTTTCACCAGCCGGACATAGTGGCTGATGTTCTCGGCCGTGGGGACGGAGTTGGCCAGGGCGATGAGGTAGCTGGACCCACCCTCCAGGCGGGGCAGGGCGCCGCGCGATTTCAACTCGTCGCCGAGAGACACCACGTCGATGGGCTGGCGGCGTTGGTCCAGCTCCATCATGGCGGCAAAGATCTCGCGGTGAGCCGGCAGCAAGAAGTCGTCCGCGGTCAGCACCGTGGCCATCTCGTCGAAGGCCACCGGCTTGACCAGCACGCCGCCCAGGGTAGACCGTTCCGCTTCCAGGTTGTGCGGTGGCAACCGCCCCGAAGGGCTGCCGTCTGCAAGCGAGTCAGCCATGAGAAACCTACTCTACGCCAATCGGACGCGAACTTGCGCTCCCACTTACAAACTGTCCGGCTCTGTGTCCTCTGTGCTCTCTGTGGTGAACTAGCTAGCTTCTTCCACCACAGAGGCCACAGAGGCCGGATAAGAAAAGGGCCGGACTGGTCGTCCGAACGACTACTGTTCCTTCTTCACGACCCAGACTTTGATCTTGGCCACCGTGTCGTGTCCCAGCTTGATGGGGACTTCGCTCATGCCCAGGTTGCGCAGCGGCTCGTCAAGATGGATCTTCTTGCTGTCCACCTTGATTCCCTGCTCGGCCAGGGCCTCGGCGATGTCACGGCTGGTGACTGAGCCGTAAAGCTTGTCACCTTCGCCCACGGCACGGGACACCGACACCGAGACCTGTGACAGGCGATCCGCTTCCGATTGCAGTTCCTTGGCCAGTTTGGCCACCCGTGCGGCAATCGCACGCTGTTCATGGGCGAGACGGGCTTCATCCTTCTCGGTGGCCGGCACAGCCATGCCACGGGGAAGCAAATAGTTGCGCCAATAGCCGTCGCGAACGCTGACCACCTCCCCGGCCTTGCCCAGGTTTTCCATGTCTTCACGCAAGATGATTCGCATGATGTCCTCCCGCCTTTCCTACTTGCCGGTCACGGCAAAGGGCATGAGCGCGATCATGCGGGCGCGGGACACGGCCCGGCCGATCTCGCGCTGGTGCTTGGCACAATTGCCAGTCAACCGGCGCGGCACCAACTTCCCGCGGTCGGCGATGAAGTACTTGAGCAGCCCGGCGTCCTTGTAGTCGATCTTGAGGTTTTCGTCTGCGCAGAACTTGCAGGCCTTGCGGCGGCCCATCTTCTTGCGCCCACTTTCTTGCTCGAGATCGGCGTCCTTCTGTTGTTCTGGTCGTGCCATGGCCTAGTCTCCTCTCCGGGTGGGCTCGTCGACCTTCCCGAACACGGCTTCCTCGAAATCGAAAGCGCCTTCTTCGTCTTCGTCGCCGAAGGGCCGCGCGCCGGCTTGTCCTGTGGCGATGGCTTCCTCGTCCGGCCCGGGCACCGAGGCGTTGGCAAACAACTCGTCGGTCACCTCGGACACGCGCGTGGCGGGATCCACGTTCTCGCCGATCTTGACCGAGTACTGGCGAATCACGCTGTCGGTCAGGTGCAGGTTGCGCTCGACCTCTTCGACCAGCCCCGGGTCTCCCAGATAGCGAAAGAAGACATAGATGCCCTTGAGCTGTTTCTTCACCTCGTAGGCAAGTTTGCGGCGTCCCCAGTTTTCAATCTTGAGCAAGGTGCCGCCACCCGCCTCGACCACGCCGCGAATCTTGGTGTTGGTCGCGCCGATGACCTCGTTGGTCACGTCGGGCTTGAGGATGAAGATGGTTTCGTACTCGCGCGTTCTGCCGGGGATGTCCCGGCACGAGACTCGTCTCTTTTCTGCCATGTGTGTTCTCCCTTTGGACCTGTGTCCCGGCCGGTCAAGCCGCCGGGCAAGGAGTTGATTGGGGACGGGTGCCCTATGCGCCCGCCTCGCTTTCGTTCTTCTTGCGTTTGTTGAATGTGTTCATGGCCACCTGCAACCCGCTCTTCACGATGGTCTCGGTGGCATCGGCCGCTTCGGCAATCAGATCCGGCAGCAGGCGGCGTTCGTCTTCGGCGAAATCGGCCAGCACGTAGTCGGCCGCGTCCCACTGGGCAGGCGGCCGTCCGATGCCGAGGCGGACTCGGGAAAAATCCGGGGATCCCCACTCCTGGATGATCGACTGCAGGCCGTTGTGTCCGCCGCTTCCGCCGCCGAAGCTGAGCTTGAGCCGGCCCAACGGGACATCCAGCTCGTCATGCACCACCACGGCCTGTTCGGGCGGAATCTTCCAGAACGCGGCCGCTCGTTGCACGGCCAGGCCGCTGCAGTTCATGAACTCCAGCGGCTTGCAGAAGAGCACGGGCTCGCCCGCCAAGGTGACCTCGCTCAATTCGGCCCCCAGCTTGAGGCGGGGCGCAGGAGATCCGGCGCGCCGCCGCAGTTCGTCGACCACCATGAAGCCCGCATTGTGTCGGTTGCGCGCGTAGCGCGAGCCAGGATTGCCGAGACCCACCACAAGCCACATCTCATCTGTACTCGGCGACCCTGGCCCAGTCGGGTCACTTGCCCTTCTTCTCCGATTCCTTCTTTCCGGCCGGGGCCGCCTTGGCCGCAGCGGCCGGGGCTCCCTTGGCGCCTGCGGCCGGGGCTCCTTTGGCCCCCGCAGCAGCAGGCGCACCCGCAGCCGGCGCCGCGCCTGGAGCCGCGCCTGGAGCGGCAGCAGCCGCACCTTCGGCCGGAGCCGCGCCTTCGGCCGGAACCGCACCCGCCGCAACCTCCTCGACCTTTTCAGCCCGCGGCGCCACGACCGAGGCCAGGGCTTCCTTGGGGTCAAGCATGACCTTCACACCGGGCGGCAGCTTGAGATCGCTGGCGTGCAAGGCGTCGCCGATCTTGAGCGCGGTCACATCCATCTCGATCTTGGTCGGGATGTCTGCCGGCTTGGCGGTGATGGGAAGATTGCGATAGCTTTGGTGCAGGTTGCCTCCGTCGGTCACACCGACGGGAATGCCCAGCAAGAGGACGGGAATTGTCACCTTCACCATTTCGTCCAGGCTGACGCGAATGAAATCCACGTGCACCGGTTGGCGCGACATGGGATCGATCTGCACATCGCGGATCATCGCGGTCACGTCCTCGGCCTTGCCGTCACTCTGCACCGAAAGGGAAAAGACGGTGTTGCGCTTCCGGTCTTTGTCGAGCGCCTTCACCAGCATCACGGGATCGAGAGCCAGGGACAGCGACTTGGTCTGATGGCCGTAGAGAACGGCGGGGAGCTTGCCGGCGACGCGCGCCCTGTGCGCTGCACCCTTACCGGACAACGGGCGAATCTCGGCGGAAACCTTGGCAAAATCCATGATGAAATCCTTTGTGCTCTGGCTCTCTCAGATGAAAAGGGTGCTCAGCGAATCCCCTAGGTGGATGCGCTTGACTGCCTCTCCCAAAAGGCGCGCAACCGAGAGGACCCGGACTTTGGGCGAGGCCTTGATGTCGGCCCGGGGAGGAATGGAATCGGTGATGATGATCTCTTTGATGGCGCTGGCGTGAATACGATCGAGAGCCGGGTCTGACAGCAGGCCGTGCGTGACACAGGCGTAGACCGAGCGCGCGCCGTTCTTGATCAGTCCCTGGGCGGCGGCACACAGGGTGCCGGCGGTGTCGACCAGATCGTCCACGATGATGGCGTCACGGCCACTCACATCGCCGATGATGTTGACCAACTCGGCCACATTGGGTGCGGGACGACGCTTGTCGATGATGGCCAAGCTGGTGTCGAGTCGCTTGGAGTAGGCGCGCGCGCGCTCGACCCCGCCGGCGTCGGGCGAAACGATCACCGAGTTGGAGGGGAACTTGGTGCGCAGGTAGTCCATCATCACCGGCATGGCGAAGATATGATCCACCGGGATGTTGAAGAAACCCTGGATCTGGCCCGCGTGCAGGTCCATCGCCAACACACGGTCCACGCCGGCCGCGGTCAATAGATCAGCCACCAGGCGGGCCGAGATAGGCGTCCGCGGTTTGGTCTTTCGGTCCTGGCGCGCATAGCCAAAGTAGGGCATGACCGCGATGATGCTGCCCGCCGACGCCCGTTTGAGGGCGTCGATCATGACCAGCAACTCCATCAGGTTGTCGTTGACTGGCGTGCAGGTTGGCTGGATGACGAAGCAGTGGACCCCGCGGACGTTCTCGCTGATTTCGACGTCCGACTCACCGTCGGCAAAGCGCCTGACCTTGGCGCGACCGATGGTGGCGTCTAGGTATTGGCACACGTCCTCCGCGATCTCGCGGTTCGCGTTGCCGCTGAAGATTTTGAATGGTTTGTTCAATTCAGATCCTGTCCCCGGAAAAGAGGGACGGCCCCCTCGGAGGGCGCGAATATTGCCATCCAGAGATCCAGGTGTCAACGGATGCTATAGCTGCGCGCCCGCCAGGTAGAACTTGTTGTTTCTGTCGTCGACGATTCTCAGCGACGGCCGCGCGGATTCGGGCAACAGGCCCCGCAGCGAGTCGTAGCGCGTGCGCTCGACCACGAAGAACACCCGCTTGCCCGGGTTGCGCTTCAAGAAGTCCTTCAGGTCTTCGGCGTTGCGGTCGCCCAGAAAGACGGTGCGCTTCTCCTTGGGGCCTTCGAAGATCTCGTTCTGCGTGTAGAAGTTCTCGCCGCGCCAGTACATCTGCCAGGCCGCGAGCCGCTCGTCGGGCGACCGCCGCTCCTTATAATAGGTGGCGATGAGGGGCTTCTGCGACCAGTGGTCAGACACGTGCTTCATGTACACGTCGAGCAGGAAGTAGGTGAAGCACACGGACGTCAGGGCCAGCGCAGCCATGGCCACGGTTTGCAGCCGCTGCCAGGCCATCAGCAGGGCGCCGATCGAGAACACGCCGGCAAACACGGCCAGCGTGGGGTGATAGTCGAGCTCGGGTGGCCAGGGCCGGCCTTGCGGCGTGTTGATGTAGTCGTACGAGAACAGCCAGATAAAGTGCTGGGCATTCTTCTGGAACGCGGCCAAGTCGAAGGTCACCAGGAGCAAGAGCGGAATCCCAACCAGGGCAGCCAAGAGCGCCAGCCGTTGCCGCGCACGGCCCAGCAGATCGTCGAGGAAGCAACCCACCACGATGGCCAGGCCGGGCAGGGCGGGCAGGATGTAGTGGTGGAACTTGGTCATGGACAGGGACACCACCGCGTAGCCCGCCACGAACCAGATGGCGCCGAAGCGGAGAATCTCGCGGCGCTTGGAGATTGTGGTTTCACTGGGTGCGCCGTTCGCGCTGACCCGGCGGAAGGGACGCATCACCACCCAGGCCAGGGCCGAGGGCGCCAGCGCAATCCAGGGGAACACGCCGTAGCCCAACTCGCGGATGAAGTACTCGAACGATCCGCGATCGCCGTGCCGCCCGAGTACCAAGCGGCGCCAGTGATTGTCGCCATAGAGTTCGTTCCAGAACGGGAAACCGTGACGAATCAGCATGGCGTGGTGCCAGGGCACCGCGACCAGGGCGCAGGCCAGAAGTGCGAGCAAGAGGGCGGGCAGAAGCTGCGCGCGGGCCAGGCGCCGCCAGTTCCAGGTAAAGAGGAGATAGGCCAGAAACACGATCACCGGCAGGCCGAGTCCGGCCAGGCCCTTGGCCAGGATGGCCAGGCCGCACAAGATGGCCGCCAGGTGAAGGTAGAAAGGCGCCTTGTAGCGGGTCTTGGCCGCATACCACACGAAGACCAAGAATCCGACCGCGTAGGGCAGCATGACCACCACGCCGGGGATGCGGAGATTGTGCCGGGGCCAGATGTTCCAGGGGCGCAGCTGGATGGAATCGACCACGATCTGCGGCAGCACGGTCAATGCCAGCAGGCCGATGGTCAGATAGAAGGTCGCGTGGTGTGGCCAGGAGAATCGCCCCCAGCGCCGCCGCGGCAGCTCTCGGTCCTCGTCGTCGAACAAGGCCAGCGCACAAAGGGCCAGGGCCATGGTCATGGGGCCGATGAAGGCCATGTCGGTCATGGCTTGCCTGGCCATCAGACTGAACATGGGGAAGGTCGCCAGGGCCAACACCGACAGGAGTCCCGCGCGCCGACTGACGAAGCGGGACACGGCCATGTACACGCCCACCAGCGCCAGCAGCGACATGAGGCAGAACGGCAGGCGCAGCGCCCACTCGGGCCGGCTGGACAGGGCGAAGGTTCCGGGCGATGGGTGCACCAGCCCGAACACGGCCATTGACAGACTCATCAACCAGAAGGTGAGAACCGGTTTGGACCAGAACACGTCAGGATCGATGGGTGAGCCCGGCCACCACAGGCTGATGAAGTCACCGCGGGTGACCATCTGGCGCGCCACCTCGCCGTAGTGGGTTTCCCAGGGATCCCACAGCCCGTACGTCCCGGCGAAGGGAAGGTAGAGCAACAGCCCGAACAGGATGACCAGGACGATCATCTGTCGTTCAGACAGGCGATCGAGCAGGCCCGACCACCGGGCACGGGTTGAGCCGGCCACCGCGGGAACTGATGCGTTGATGGATTCTTCGGGAGTCATGCGGACGAAGGGGAAGCGAAATCTAGTCGCCTCGCGCACGTCTGTGAAGCGCGAAGGCGCAGAAGGCGAAGATCAGGGTCGCGGCCAGACCGGGCAGCCACACGCGGGTGAGCTGGGGGAGCCAGTATCGTTGCGGCGGCATTCCCGGTGTGTGACGGCGCACGAAATCGATCTGCGCGGCCAGATAGGTGGCGGGCAAGCTCAAGGTGGCCAGTGCGGCCAGAATTCGAACCCTGCGGCTCATGCGGAGCGGAGTATAGCCAGTTTGGTCGCTTGCGCTCGTGGGCTGCGGCTGACATCGACCGCCCGATGCGCTAGCGTTGGCCGCAAACCTCTTGAGCAGGATGACTACGTTTTCGCGACGCCGACCAGGTTTCGCCAGCAGGGAGAGCAATCATGGCTGATACGAAGCATGTCAAGGTCGCCATCGTGGGCGGCGGGCCGGCGGGCTGCACCGCCGCGATCTACGCCGCTCGCGCCAACCTGGCCCCCGTGATGTTCGAGGGTGGCGGCCTGCTCATCGAGCCGGTCACCACACCGGGCGGGCAGCTCACCATCACCACGGACGTGGAGAACTTTCCCGGCTTTCCCAGGGGGATCGCGGGGCCGAAGCTGATGGAGCTTCTGCGCGACCAGGCCGAGCGCTTTGGCACCAGCATTCGCACCACCGACGTGACTGCGGTCGATCTGTCCACACGCCCCTTTGGCATCACCGCGGGCGAGGACTGCCTGCTAGCCGACACATTGATTATCGCCACCGGCGCCTCGGCCAAGTGGTTGGGGATTCCCTCGGAAGACAAGTTTCGCAACTGCGGCGTTTCCGCCTGCGCCACCTGCGACGGGGCGCTGTTCAAGGGCCGCGAGGTGCTGGTGGTGGGCGGCGGCGACACGGCCATGGAAGAGGCGACCTACCTGACCCATCACGCAAGCAAGGTCACAGTCATCCACCGCCGGGACGAGTTCCGCGCGTCGCACATCATGCTGGATCGCGCGCGCAACAACCCCAAGATCCAGCTCGTCACCAACGCGGTCATCGACGAGATCCTGGGGCAATTGCCCAAGCCGGGCGTGACCGGCGTGCGCCTGCGCGACACACGCACGGGCGCGGCCCGCGAGCTGTCCTGCGGCGGCGTGTTCATGGCCATCGGGCATCAGCCCAACAGCGAGCTGTTCAAGAGCGCGCTCGACATGGACGAGGTCGGCTACATCCTGACCAAACCCGGATCGACCGCGACCAACGTGGCGGGAGTTTTTGCCTGCGGCGATGTGGCCGACCATGTCTACCGCCAGGCCATCACCGCCGCTGGCACTGGCTGCATGGCCGCCATCGACGCCGAGCGCTTCCTTGCCGTCGTGTAGGCGCGACCCGCGGTCGTCCCTGCCACAAGCCATGCGCGCCTGGTGGTCACCGGCCCTGTGCCTGCGCGCTGCACAGTTTCCGCTTCTTCCGTGCCCGATTCACTACAGGAAAATGCGCTTGGATCACAGCTTTGCTTTCCGCAGTCGCAGGGCATTGCCGATGACAGAGACAGAGCTCAAGCTCATCGCAGCTCGGCAACGTCAGCGCGGCGCCGATCCAAAAGCGCCTGGTCATATTGGACAGCTCTGAGCTTCCTTCGGCGTTCGTACCCGCCTCTGTTGTCTTGGGTTCCAGGGTCATCCCACACTTGGGACAGTTCCCGGGATGGTCTTGCTGGACTTCCGGGTGCATCGGGCAGGTGTAAATAGTGTTGCCAGATGCGTTGCTACCCACAGCAGCCTCCAGACTTGTCCTCGGGTTTGGCATCGGCGGCTGCCGACAGAAACTTCTTTCGGCAGTGGTCGCTGCAAAAGTAGAACTTCTTTCCATCGCGTTCGGCGTGGAGAGCGGTTGCTCCATTCACCGTCATGCCGCAGATGGGGTCTTGGGTCGTGGTTGTCGATTCTTTCATGGTGATGTTCTCCTCAAGGCACCGCCCCAGCCGGCATCGGCGCGCTTTCTTCGTGCGAAACCGGCGTAGTCGGGCCTTCGACGACTTCCTTTCGTCGCCACAAGAAGTAGATCGCGGGATAGACCAGCAACTCCATCGCGAAGGACGTGACCAGGCCGCCCACCATGGGCGCAGCGATACGCTTCATCAGATCGGCACCCGTGCCGGTGGACCACATGATGGGGAGAAGGCCAATGAAGGCGGCGCAGACGGTCATGGCCTTGGGCCGCACGCGNNAGGAAGAGCAGCATGAAGACGCCGGTTTCGGCGTCGAGGCCCATGAGCGCGATCATGCCGACCCAGACCGCGATCGAGACGTTATAGCCCAGAACATAGAGCAGCCAGATGGCGCCAACAGCTGAGAAGGGCACGGCCAACATGACCACACC
>PMBY01000203.1:0-3958 GCA_003153875.1 Myxococcales bacterium
GACGGCCGATCCTACGGCGCCTTGCCTGGCCACAAGCGAACCTCGGTACGCACGCACGCTGGGCCGCACGAAATTTGCGTGCAGCCCAGCCAAGAAAAGCGTTCCTGCGGCGAGCCCGGCACCCTTCGCCAGGTCTACTTCTACGAAGGTTGGTCGCTCACGGTTCGCTGCGATAGATAGACCGCATTGCTTAGGGACAAGGCCAGGTCGAATCTGACGATCCTATTCCGGTGCCGGCGTCAGCACCGAAGATGTGCCCGCAATGCGAATTCCTGAGGCCGGACCCGGGGAATCCGGCGCCGAGGTTTGCGTCGCCGGGGAACCTCTCGCCCATGCAGAAGCCGTCTTTGCACTGCACCTGAACCGCAGGCATCAGGCAGGCGACTCCTAGTCTGCTGCCGGCATGGAATCGGGTGATCGAAGTGTTCATCGCATCGAACTCAGTCTGGCCAACCAGGTAGGCCAGCCCCGTCCAATCGTCGATCGACACGCAGCAGTCCTGATCGGTGAGGCAGGCGGCCGGAAGTGTCGGCTTCATCAGAACAGGAGCCGCGCCTGCGTCCGCCGAAGTCGTGCCACAGGATGGCGCCGACGAAACCGTCGCAGACTTGCTCTGATCGCATTGCTGAACTCCCGGCATCGTTGTGGTCGCCAAACCCGGGGTCCAGTACGCGACCACACCGCCGTCCGTCGCGACCTGATAGCAACCGACCATGGCTGGCAGACCGCAAGACTCGCCCGCAGCCGTGGCGCAACACCCGAGGCTCGTGCTTGCGGTGGAGTAGCAGCCGGCGCTTTCGTCAAAACGACGGCCGTGAAAGGTTGTGCACGCCGTGTTCGGCGTTACCGCCGAGCAGGTTCCGTCGGTGTTCAACTGGCATTGATGGACGGCGCCCGCCTCAGGCGCATCCTGTGCGGCATCCTGGCCCGTGCTGGGCGCATCGGGCACGCCGGCGTCTGTGGTTGGGCATGCGCCGTCGAAGTTCTTGGATATGCCGGCGGCAAGGCGCACACAGTCGTTGCCATAGGTCTTCCCGTCGCAGCCGCACACGGGTTGGTAGATGGCGGTGCAGACTTGAGGCGGGGCTACGCAGGTTCCAGGATAATCGCAGCAGCACTCCCCTGGCGACGTTTCGCAGAATTCGCCGGCCGCGCAGGAAAATCGCGGAAAAAGCCCGCCGCACGTCGTGGCTGTACCGCCCGTGCCGCCAGTCCCGGTAGTTCCGCCAGCTCCCGTAGTGCCGCCGCCCGCATCCTTGCCCAGGCTGCCTACATTATTGTCGCTGGAGGGGCAACCGGCGCTGGCGACAAGAATCGGAAGCAGGAAAAAGCAATAAGATCGCTTCATGATGATCTCCTAGTGTTGTTGGTGGCGATCATCTTGGTGTCGTCCCTCCCGGAAAAGTTACACCTATTGCCGAGGATTCATGCTTATCTTTCTCCGTGCACGGCCTTCTCTTGGCAGTCTGGCTGGCAACCCCGGTCGAGGTTCACAGCGCCACTGCGTGTCCCTCGTCAGAAGCAATCACGACGCGGCTGGTGCCGTTGCTTCCGACGGCGGAAAGCAAACCCAATCTGGCGGATCAGGCCGACTTGCAGGTCAGCCAAGGCGACGGCGACGGCCCGACACGCCTGCGTTTGCGGCTGGTAGGCGCTGACGGCGTGGTGACCGGGCAGCGGGATCTTCCNNCGGCAGACGCGAGCCACCGTTTCGAGTTGCAATTGGGGGCCGGAGTGGGCGCAGCCCTGGTGGGCGGCACGGCAGCCAGCGGACGCTTGGAAATCGGTCTAGGCTCCCTTCAATCCCACTGGCAGGGNNGCACAGCATGGCCACAGTTTCGCTGGTCTGGCGAACGCTGAATCCGCTTTGGCTGGCCAGTGCCGACATCGGTCCCTTGCTCGGCTTTGCCACGCTTTCCGGTCAGGACTTTGCCGTGAATCAGCAACAGAACTCCTTCGAGTTTGGCCTGGAAGCCGGCCTGCGGGCGGGCCGGCGATGGCGGCGATTCACTCTATGGGTGGATCTGCGCGGCGACACTTGGCGGCAACGCCAGCGCGCGGTGGTGACCGGCGCGGCACCGCTGGCGCTCGCCCCCTGGGACTTGGCGGCCACCCTGGGACTTTCGGTTTCTCTCCTCCCTTGATGTAACCTTTTCGGGTTGCCCCACACTAGACCGACCTGGAGGTCCGCTGATCTTCGTGCCCATGCATGCCCCGGAAAAGCCGATCGACGCCCCCGTGCCGTCAACCTTGGCGGAGGCCTACCGGGACTACTGCCAGACCGTGGCCCGCTGGGCCTGGCACCTGGGCGGCCCTGACGTCGAAGTCGAGGACGCGGTTCAGGAGATCTTCCTGGTGGTCAGCCGCCAGATGGCCAGCTTCCGCGCCGAGGCGCGCTTCTCCAGCTGGCTGTACGCCATCACCCGCAAGGTGGTGGCCAACCACCGGCGGCGNNTCGAACAGCAGCAAGCCCGGCAGCAGTTCTATCGGGTTCTCGACCACCTGCCGGAAAAATACCGGACCGTGCTGGTGATGTTTGAATTGGAAGACATGTCTACCCAGGAAATTGCGGACATCAGCCACATCAAACTCAGCACCGTGAAGGTGCAATTGCACCGGGCGCGGGAAATGTTCCACAGTCGGCACCGTCAACTCCTGACCGAGGAGAAGTCATGAGCAGCTTGGAATTGGATCCACCGCGCTGGAAGGATCGGGCTGGGCAGGCCAATCTGGCCGAGCGCATGGCCGGACGACTGATCCGAGCCATGGGCCAGCCCCCTGTTCTTTCGGACCCGCAACTCGCGCGCAACCAAGCGGCTGCATGCGAAACGCGACGCCGTCCCGTCCTAGTCAGGTGGTGGCCGGTCATGGCTGCAGCGCTGCTGGTGAGCGGGGCGACCTTTGCCGTCGCCGCACACTTGGACTTGGTGCCGCGCTGGCTGCGTGCTACGCCCGCGCCACAGGTGCTGGCACCGCCCGCACGAAGTCACAAGCCCCACCAGGCGCGTAGCACGCCACCTTCGACCAGCGCGCCCGCGCTTGCAATCGAGCCTGCACCCGAAATCCACGCCACCGCCGAGGCGGCACCGCCGGCTCCCGCGCAAGTCCCGGCCAGAAAGCCTACCGCGCAGCTTGCGTTTGCGAGAACGCCAGACGCGGTTCGCGTGCCGCCGTCGGAAAATCGCCGCCAGGCGGCTGAACTCGCAGCCAGGCCAGCAGAACCGCCGGTCGCTCCACCGCCGGCCGAAACCATGCGTGCAACGGCAACGCCAGCGCCAGCGCCTTCGGCACCGACGCCTGCCGCTCACCTGGCGTTCGTGGAAAACCGGCCGCAGCCCGTCGTTTCCGTCGCGGTCCGGCCCAATGGCGGCGAGCGCTGGCTGGCCGAAGCGCTCCATTCTCTGCGTGCCGACCACGCGCCCGACGCGGCTCTTGCGCTGCTCGATCTTCACGCGGCCGAACTGGGGCAGAGCGCCTTGGTCCATGAAGCCATGCTTCTGCGGGTCGAAGCCTTGTTGGATCTCAAGCGATCGGGCGAAGTGCTGGCCCTGCTCGACGGCAAAGCGCTCTCGAGCGTGGCGGCTTCGCGCACCCTCCTGCTCACCCGAGCGCAGCTGCGAGCCGCTGCGGGCCGCTGTGCCGATGGCCTGGCCGATTTCGATTTGCTTCTGGCGCGCGCGCAGCGGCCCGACGAGCAGGCCCTGTACGGCCGGGCCGTGTGCCGTAGCCGCACGGGCGACAAGCTGGGCGCGCAGGCGGATTTCAGCCTCTATCAGCGTGAGTTTCCCAATGGTGCTCACATTCGCGACGCAAAACAGCAGTTGGGCAGCACCGTGAAATCGGCCAATCCCGTTCCTTGATGGGCCGGACCTACCTAGCTCGCGGGCCGCGCCAGTGGGGCCGCAGTTTGCTATGGTCAGCCTCAATCTGACATGGATTCAACGCCCCCGAAGTCGCG
>PMBY01000203.1:4079-4201 GCA_003153875.1 Myxococcales bacterium
ATCCGGCTGGTGTCCTACAACATCGACGTTGGCTTTCACGGTGTGCCCGCCCTCGTGGCGCAAGTCCAGAAACTAGACCCCAACCTCGTGCTCTTGCAGGAAGCCGGGGAGAACCTGGCTGC
>PMBY01000166.1 GCA_003153875.1 Myxococcales bacterium
CCCCGCATGAAAACGTGGGGCGGCACAGGCTCGTGGTAGGCGCCTCGCAGCCTGACCTTGCGCTCCAAATCGGCGATGGCGACATCGCCCAGGTCAACGCCATAGAGCTCGTTCATATTGTTGATTCCGCCCGGGGCAAACACGTTGATCTCCAGGATCTTGTCGCCCACGATGTCGACGCCCACGAAGTAGAGCCCGTCGGCGATCAAGCGCGGGCGAATCAGCTCGCACACACCGAGTTCCCGCGCGCCCAGCTTGCACGCCCGTCGCACGGCCCCGAGGTGCATGTTGTTGCGCAGGTCATCCTTGGGGTGCACCCGCCGATAGGCAGCCACGCGTTCGCCGGCCTGCAAGGGGACGCCGCCCACCATCAACACGCGCTTGTCGCCTTTCTCCGCCGCAGGCAGGTACTCCTGCACGATCAGGTAGCCTTCGCTCTGCACGGCGGAGATGATCTGCGCCAAGTTGGCGGTCTCGCCGCGAGCCACGAAAAAGACGTTCTGGCCCCCAAAGCCGTACAGCGGCTTGATCACCGCGGGCCCGTCCAGCTCGCGCAGGAAAGCGCGCACGCGCTCGGGAGACCTGGTGGTCAGCGTGCGGGGACGGATCTCCACCGGAAAACCGGCCAGGTACATCTTCGATCCCGCGCGCAGCAGTCCATCTGGATCGTTGACCACCATCACGCCTTCCTGCTTGAGGCGCCGGCCAAACTCGATGGCGGGGTTGAAGCGAATCCCTGCGCCATTCGTCATGTGCGGATTGTTGCGCAGAAAGATTACGTCGAAGTCGTTGAGGCGCGCGTGCTCACAGGGCGCGGACGACCCGACCAAGGAGCGGACGAATGCAGTCGCGTCCGGCTGCTTTCCGACGACGCGCACGATGTCCCCGAACACGATGCGCTCGCCACTATGTGAGAGATCGTCCACCGACACCAGGGCCACGTCGTGCCCGCGCCGATGCGCGGCGAAGGCCAGGTGGGCGGTGGTGTAGGTCGGCCGCTGCGTCCTGACGCTGTTGACCACGAAGCAGATGCGCATGGCGGCTGTCAGGGTATCGCGCCCCGAAGCCAAGGGCACGCGTCCATTGTCAAATGTCGGGTTCCTGGAAACAGCGGCTGGCGTGGGATACCCTGGATCTTCAGACATGTCGGGCAGCAAGACCAGACCTGGCTTCTTCAGCGGCGGCGAGCCCCCTGCCTCGAAGCCCGATGAGGAGCCTTCTCCTCGCGCAACCCGCACCGTGATCGGACATGAGATCCATCTGCGAACGCCTCTGGTTCCCAGCCCCGCGGCCGAGGCGCCGCCGCCCCCACGCCCAACAACGTCAGGGGGCGTACTCGAGCCCATAACCGACGAGACGACCGAGGAGCTTCCCCCGCGGCCCAGCCACACCGGCAAGAGCAAGTTTCCCGCCCTGGCACGCCTGTTCGGCCGATGGACCACTGGGGGCGGCTTCCTCTCGCGCAGTCACATGCCCGTCGACGATGACGACCTGCCGCGCGTGCCGCGCGATGCTTGGGTCTCGCGCGTGGCCATTTTCGTGATGGCCGCCCTGCTGAGCTTCCTGGTGGCCCTGGCGGTGCTCAAGCTGCACCAATGTAACCAACCCGGCCCGCCGCCATCTGGCACAAGGCGCGCCTCGATATCCCCTACCCCCCCGGCACCGCCAGCCGCCAGCGCTGGGCCTGCGGTGCTGCCGGCGCCGTCCGCGCCGCCTGGCCCACTTGCGGCTGCGTCGCACCCGCCGGTCGCAACAGCCTCCGCCGCGCCCCTCGCGCAGCCCCCCGCGGTTCGTCACAAACACCCGCCCGCCAGAAGGGCGGGCGCCTCGTCGGTGCGGGCCGCGCCCGGCGCCACCGGAAAACTTCGCGCCCAGCGCACGCAGATCGATCCCCCGGTGTCCAGCACCAAGAACGCGGACGCCCTCCTGCCCCTCCGTATGTAGTCGCGGGCGACCGCAGATCGCCCCTGCCGGCGGTCGCCCGCAAGCCTGCGACCCCGTCGCGACCCCCCCTACTCCGAATTCCAGGGAAGATTTCGCCAGTCTTGCCCGAAGTTGCAAGCCATGCTACGGGACACGAGATGCAAATCAGGCGCGATCAGATCGATCCCGATGCCGCCAGGGTAGTGGAGCGGCTTCGCCAGTCCAAATACGAAGCCTATCTGGTCGGCGGCTGCGTGCGCGATCTGCTGCTGGGTCGCAAGCCCAAGGACTTCGATGTGGCGACCAGCGCGAAGCCCAACGAGTTGCGCCGCCTGTTTCGCAATTGCCGCATCATTGGTCGGCGTTTCCGATTGGCCCACATCTTCTTTGGCAGAAAGATCATCGAGACATCTACCTTCCGCGCCAATCCGCGCGCGGCCGCAGACGACCAGGGCGAGAACGGAAACGGCGACGGTGCCGGCAAAAACGATCTGCTCATCCGACACGACAACGAGTTCGGCAACGCCGTGGAGGACGCCCGCCGCCGCGACTTCACCATCAACGGTCTCTTCTATGACATCGACACCGAACAAGTGATCGACCACGTCGACGGAATCACTGACCTGGAAGCGCGCGTGGTCCGCACCATTGGCGATCCCGACATTCGTTTCAGAGAGGATCCGATTCGCATCCTGCGTGCCGTGAAATTCGCGGCACGCTGCGATCTGACCATCGATCCGGAAACCTACCGACGCATGATGGAGCACAAGGGGGAAATCGCCAAGTGCGCCCAGGCTCGGGTTTCCGAGGAGTTTTTCCGCCTGCTGCGCGCGGGCGCGGCCCGGCGCTCATTCGAGCTCTTGCTCGGCACCGGCCTGCTCGAAGTTCTGGCGCCCGACCTGGCCNNTTCTGGGCTTACCTCGCGGCTGTCGACCGCTCGACCATCAGCCACGAGGAAACCCCCTCGGATGCGCTGGTGCTGGCCACGCTACTCCTGCCGCCCTTGCGCGACGCCTTGCACCCGGACACCGCGGCCTTTCCCAACCCGGGGCAGTTGGTTCTGCAATCGGCGCAGTCGATCGTCGAACAACTCAAAGCCTCGCGTCGCGATTCCGAACTGGCGCGCCAGATTCTGCTGGCCACGCGCTACCTGTTCCCGTCGAGCAACCCCCAGCGCAAACGTCCCCATCTGGACAACCGCGAGTACTATCGGGACGCGCTCCGCCTGGTGGAAATCGTGACGGACGCGGAAAGCAGCAACCCCGCGCTGGCGGGCCGGCCGCTGCCTGCGCCCGAGGGCGGCGCCGAGACCGTGGCAGAGGAAGTGCTGCCTGAAGACCTGCAGCCCTCAGAGCGCGCGGGCCGTCGTCGCGGCAGACGCGACCGCCGACCGGCCCAGCCCGGCGCACCAGTCCGGACCAGCGAGCCCGCGAGCCCCTCTCCGTCGCGCGAGGCACCCGCACCTATCATTGTCTCCGGCCGTCGCTCTCCCGCATTCACGCCCATCCCCAGCTTGATTGAGCGCCCCACGTCCCTTCGCCCCGCTTTCTTGGGAACCGGAGCGTTTGGCAGCCGCTGGGGAGCGCGGGTGGAATGATTTTCACCACGGCTGCAACCAGAGGGGATTAGTTCGGCCACGGCCACGGCCACGACTCTCCGTGGTGAAAAGGCTAGATCATTTGTAGCGTGTGGGATCCGTGACGCCGGCTTGCTGGAAGCCGCGCCGCCGGAGTTGACATGAGTCGCACCCGCCGCAGGCAGCGCCGTCGGGCGCAGGATCGTAGCAAGAATGGGTCAGACCGTAGTCGACCCCAAGGGCCACGCCGGTGCGGATGATCTCAGCCTTAGTCATGTTCGCAAGCGGCGCCACCAGTTCCACCGGTCGTCCCTCGGCGCCGGCGCGCGTGCCCAGACGCGCGGCCTCTTGCATGGCGCGCAGCCATTCGGGCCGGCAGTCGGGATAACCCGAAGAATCGAGCACGTTGATTCCCAGTGCGATGCGCTCGGCCCCCAGGATCTCCGCCACCGCCAGCGCGTGAGCCACGAACAGGGTGTTGCGCGCAGGCACGTAGGTCGCGGGAATCCCGCCGCCCATCTCCGCGTCGCTGCGACCCTTGGGAACCGCGCCCTGACCGGTGAGCGCCGAGCCGGCAATTCCTCCCAGATCGATCTTGCACACGCGATGGGAAGCCGCGCCCAAGGCCCGCGCCACGCGTGCAGCGGCCTGCAATTCCACCGCGTGAATCTGGCCGTAGTGAAAACTCAAGGCGTGGCACAGCAGCCCTTGAGCGCGGCACATAGCGAGCACGGTGGCCGAGTCGAGCCCGCCGGAAAGCAGCACGATGACCTGCATGGCGGGAATCTATTGCATACTCTTGCACCTGCCCATGCCCGCGAAGCACGATTTTCTGCGCGCCGATGAAGAGGCGGGTGGTCGCGAGGCCTTCGCCGACGCCGCGCTCTACGATTTCGAGTACCGCCGCCGCCGCGCTGACATCAACTTCTACCGACGCCTGGCCCAAAACCGCATGGAGTTCGCGCCGGCCGGCCCCATTCTGGATCTCGCTTGCGGCTCAGGACGGCTGCTGCTTCCCTTGCTGCGCGACGGGCACAGGGTGGTCGGGCTGGATCGCTCGGCGTCCATGCTGACCGCCGCTCGGCGCCGGGTCGCGCGCCTGCCTGCCACCCGTCGTGCGCGCTGCCTACTCTTGCGAGCGGACTTGCGCGCCTTTGCCTTGCAGCCGCGCTTCGCCTTGGCGGTGGCCGCCTTCCACAGCGTGCAGCATCTCTATGCAGAGGCCGATCTGCAGCGTTTTCTGCGGGCCACGCGTGCCTGTCTGATTCCCGGAGGCTGGCTGGCGTTCGACGTGTTGCCGCCGGATCCAGCGTGGATCGAGCGCGATCCTCTTCGCCGCTGGGGCCGCACCGTATTCCGCCACCCGGTATCAGGGCAGCGGCTGGTCTACACCAACAACCACCGCTTCGACCCACGTAGGCGCGTTCTACACATGCGCCTCTACTATCAGCCGCTCGACGAGCAGGGCCACCCCTCGGGGCCGGAGCGCGTGGTGCGCCTCTGTCACCGGCAGTTTGAGCCAGCCCTGGTCAAGTCTTTGCTGGCGCGAACAGGCTTCCGTCTGCTGGCCTGCTTCGGCGGTTTCGACGGCAGGCCCCTCGACGGAGATTTGGGTCTGGCAGACGAGCATGTTTACGTGGCCGCAGCGCGCTAGCCTGCGTCCTACTGCCGCACCGCCCCTCAATCGTGGCTCTGCTTGCCCGTCGAGCCCGCCCAAGTTCCTCGACGGAAAACTCTTGACGAAGTTTGGCTCATGGCTACGATGCGGGTGGTTCTGATTTCGCCACATCAAGCCGGAGGGCGGAGAAATGCAGGAAAAAGTAGCAAGGCCGGGAATCGTTCGTGAGAAGGACATGATGTACTACGTGAAGGACGGCGCAGTCTGGAAGGTCCGTCGCAAGCAGCCGGGTGTGCCGAAGGGAAAGCCGGAGAAGGTTGAGGAATGCGGTTTTGAGATGGACAACAACTACATCTATTTCCTCGACAAGGCGGGCGATGTAGCTCGCGCCAAGCGCGCCGTCGGTGGGCAGAAGCGCAAGAAGGCGCCCAAGAAGGCCAAGAAAGCCAAGAAGGCCAAGAAGCCTGCCAAGAAGGCCAAGAAGGCCAAGAAAGTCGCCAAGAAGAGACGGCGTTAGCCCACTTTTCCGACAATTCTGCAAGAGCGGCGGCCCCAAGGTCGCCGCTTTTTTTTTGCCCTTCGCGTGCGGGGCGACGGCAGGCCGCTGCTGCCGGCAGGCAGTTGCCACCCCGTTGTTCCACCCTGTATGGTACAGCCCAGCCATGAAGGCTTTCGGGCGCCCTAGAATCCTCATCTTCGTGATCGCCTATCGAGCCGAGAAGACGCTCGATAGCGTGCTTGACCGCATTCCCGGCGCTCTCTTCGAGAACTACCAGTGTGAAATCCTCGTGGTCGACGACGCGTCCACGGATCGCACCTTCGCCATCGGACGAACCTGGCAAGCGGCCCACCCCGAGCGCAAGGTCACGGTGCTGCGCAACGAGTACAACCAGGGCTACGGGGGAAATCAGAAGGTTGGCTACCGCTACGCGATCAAAGAAGGATTCGACCACGTCGCCATGGTGCACGGCGATGGGCAGTACGCCCCGGAGGAACTGCCCCGTCTGCTCGAGCCCTTGGTGAAAGGCGAAGCCGACGTGGTGCTGGGCAGCCGCATGCTGGAGGCGGGGCAAGCGCGCAAGGGAGGAATGCCGCTGTACAAGTGGCTGGGCAACCGCGTCCTCACCACGATGCAAAACGCCCTGCTGAGGTCAAACCTGTCCGAGTTTCATAGCGGGTATCGCATCTACCGGGTGGCCGCCCTGGCCCGCCTGCCCTTCACCCTGAACGCCAACGACTTCCATTTCGACAGCGAAATTCTCATCCAGTTCCTCAACGCGGGCCTGCGCGTCGTCGAGCTGCCCATCCCGACCTACTACGGCGACGAGATTTGCTACGTGAACGGGCTGAAGTACGCCAAGGACGTCGCGCGCGTGACCTTGCAGAACCTGGCGCATCGGATGGGTATCCTCTATCAACGGCGCTTCGACGTGGGTCCGAACGACAACGCGCACTACGGCCTCAAGACCGGATACCCCTCCAGCCACAGCATGGCGATCGATGCCGTGCCCGCGCATGCCTCGGTCATCGATCTGGGGGCCGGACCTGGGGGTGTGGCCAAGGCGCTGGTCGAAAAGAGCTGTCAGGTCGCGGTAGTGGATCAGCACCCTCTCGCGGGCGAGGTGGCGGACGTCAAGTCTTTCGTACAAGACCTGGATGAGCCGCTCGCCTTTGACACCAAGCCCTATCAGCACATCCTGCTGCTCGATATGATCGAGCACCTCCGTAATCCGGAGCTCTTCTTGCAGCGGTTGCGCAGACAGTTCACCCACGAGAAGAAGACCGTCATCATCACCACCCCGAACATCGCCTTCCTTCCCGAGCGGCTCATGTTGCTTGCCGGTCAGTTCAACTATGGCAAGACCGGAATTCTGGATGTGACCCATACTCGTCTCTTCACCTTCCGCTCGCTCAAACGTCTGCTGCGCGATCACGGCTTCCGCATCAAGTCCATCCGGGGGGTGCCGGCGCCCTTCCCCAAGGCGTTCGGCGACGGCCCGCTCGCCCGGGCCGCCGTGGCTGTGAACCAAGCGCTCATCGGGATATCGAAAACCCTCTTTGCTTACCAGATCTACGTCGAGGCCGAGACCACGCCCGACGCTGATTTCGTGCTGGAGACGTCCAGGGCCACTGGCCAAGCGCCACAACATTGACGCCCAGGGGTGCATGCGTTGGTCGTTTTTTTCACCGATTTTCCCCTGCTGAAGCCACGGAGTGTTACTAGGACATGAAAGGCTCTCCCCGAATCTCTCTTCACCACGCCCCCATCTGGAGCGTGGTTGCCATCGCTGCCGTCGCTGCTGCGTCGTGCAACCTCACACCGCCTGCTCCCACGACAGCAAGCAGCGGCCCGGATGCTTCGGCACCTGGGGGTAGCGGCGGCGGGACAACCAAACAGAGCAGCAGCGGCGGCAGTAAAGCCAGCGGCGGCGGCAAAGCCAGCGGGGGCAACAGTGCCAGCGGCGGCAGCAAAGCCAGCGCGGGCACGTCGGGCTCGGCCGGCCAGACCAGCAACGCGGGAAACGGAGACGGCGGCACCTTGAGCAGCGGGGGAATCGACCCCACCGGTGGAACATCGATCTCAGGCGGCACGCGGGCCAGCGGCGGAAGTTCGAGCAGCAGCAAGCCGGGAGGAAGCAGCAGTGCGGGAGCCGGTGGCGGGGCGGGAGCCAGTGGCGGGGCGGGAGCCAGTGGCGGGGCGGCCCCGCCCGTCGAGGCGCGCGATGCCGCGGTCCCCGACGCCCCGGTCGATACGGCTCCGCCGCGTACGCGTGATGCCTCGCCTTCGCTGCCTGGGGTGAAGTTCCCGTTCCCGCAGAATCGCGAAAACAACAGCCGTTGCATCTACCCAAATCTCTATCGCAACGAGGACGTGCAGACCGCCTACACCCAGTGGAAGAACGACACCGTGACCAGCGACGGCGCGAATGGGTTCCGGCGGGTGAAGCGCCCCAACGAACCCGGAACCCTCGAGGCCAATTCCACAGTGTCCGAGGGGATCGGCTACGGAATGCTCATCGCCGTGTACATGAACGACCAGGCTCTGTTCGACGATCTTTGGCAATACGAACAGAAGCACCTGGGCCAATATGGCCTGATGGACTGGAACATCAAGGCGGACGGGTCGGGCCCGACCACGGGCGGGGGCGGCCCGGCCACCGACGCCGACGAGGACATGGCCTTCGCCCTGGCGATGGCTGACAAACAGTGGGTCACGTCCGCCACGCTGAACAAGAAGTACGCCGACATCGCCAAGGGAATGATAACAGCCGTGTGGAATAACGAAATCTACGACTACAAGTACTTGAAGCCGTGGCCGACGGCTGATTCGTCGGCCATCAACCTGTCGTATTTCGCCCCGGCCTATTACAAGCTGTTTGCCAAAATAGACACGGCGAATACCACCAATTGGACCAACACTGTCGACAACATGTATCAGGTTCTCAATGCCTCGCTCAATTCGAGCAATGGAAATACCAACAATGGCCTGGTGCCAGCCTGGTGCGACAGCAGCGGCAAGCCCAACGGCGGCGCATTTGGACCGGGACAAACCGCGCCCACCAATTATCAGTACGATTCGTGCCGCACGCCCTTCCGCATCGGCCTGGATTGGTGTTGGAACGGCGAGACGCGCGCGCAGGCCTATGTCGCCCTGACCAGCAAGTTCTTCAACGGGATCACCGTGGCCAAGATGGTCGACGGCTATGATTTGAATGGGAATGCGCACGCCCAGTGGCAGACCGGCGCCAGCGCCCAGATACAATCAGCGGCCTTCATCGGTCCTGCTGGCGTGGGGGCCATGAGCAATGCCAGCTATCAGACTTTCGTGAACGACGCCTACGGTGTGCTGATTACCGGCAAGGCCCTGGTGGGCGGCACCTACTACGATGATTCATGGATAGTGATGTCGCTGTTGATGATGACGGCCAATTTCCTCGACTACACGATGTACCCATAAAACGGTCATGGACCGTTGGCGTGACCGGCAAGCTGTGGCATCCTTTATGGGTTCGATCTGGGCTCGCCAGACTCGCAATTCTCAGGAGGCTTTCCATGCTTAGACTGTCCCGATGCACGCTCTTCACATTGCTGTTCGTGGGGGGGTGCGGCGCCGGAACGGAATCGGGCGGGACCGGCGGAACCCGCGCGACTGGCGGAACCCCGCAGCCGACAGGTGGAGCCAAGCCCGTGGCCTGTACTCCCATGACCGACACGTCCAACCTGGTGTCAACCAGCGCGTATGTCTGCGCGGCGAGCACGCCTATCAAGATCCAGGGCTCATTCTACGGGTACACCGACGGATCGTCATGCCAGGTGCTCAAGCCGCTTTGCTATGAGTCGTCAGGCTGCTGCATGACCGGCACTACGGTCGTTGACCTCACCTACGCGAAATGGGGATGTGGTCTGGGCATGGAACTGAACAACACCGGCACGAAGAGTGTCTACGTCGGCCCGGTGAAGTGCTTCGACATCGATTTGATTGGAAGCAGCGGAGGCAACGAGGTGCGCATCGGCTTCACCCAGAGCACGAATACAGACAAGAAGGTTTCGCCTTTCGTGTCGGTTGCTGCGTTCGCCAATGGATGGAGCGGACGTGTGTGCCTAACCGATGCCGAGTGCCCCGCCTGGGCGCTCACGGCCAATCCTCCCACGTGCTCGAAGACTGTGGGGACCGCTGGCACACCTTACGATCTGCAGATCCAGATTTCCGCGGGCGGAACGGCGGCGGCGGTCGGCAACTTCAACGTGTGCGTGAGCAAGATATCTCCGGTAGTCGACCCAGGGAGCACCGGCACTACCGATAGCTGCAGCACGGTGACCGGCCAGGGCACCATCACCGACAACAAGGGCGGCACGGCCCATGTCACGTGCAACGGACAGGACTACATTGTCCAGAGCAATCAATGGGGCTCGAACGCCGGCCAGACCCTCACCTATGGCCCTGGCACGAAGTTCAAGGTGACCATGCAGAACGGAACCGGGGTCAATTACCTCCCCGCGTCGTTTCCCTCCATCTTCCTTGGCGCCAATAATGGCCACCCCACCGCGGGAAACGAGCTCACTAGAGTGGTGAGCTCGCTCAACACGGTGCAGACTGCCTGGACCTGGGCTTCCAACAATGCGACGGGATCCTACAACGCCACCTACGACGTTTGGTTTAGCAATACTGGCCAGGCCGAGCCAGATCGAACGAGTCCGAGCGGAGCCTATCTCATGGTCTGGTTGTACAAACCCACGGACAACCAGCCCAACAGCAACCCCGGCACCAGCCCCGCTTCGGTCACCATTGGAGGCAAGACCTGGAACCTCTGGGTCGGGACTTCGAACGGCGTGCCGTGCTACTCGTATGTGGCACAGACAAACCTCAACTCGCTGTCATTCGATCTCAACCTGTTCATCCAAGACGCCGTCGGGCGCCAGTATATCCAACCCACCTGGGGCCTGACCAACGTCTTCGCCGGATTCGAGATCTGGAATGGCGGCGTCGGGCTAGAAACGACCGATTTCGCAGTGACAGTCAACTGAGACGCGGGGCCTGGCGGTCGGGCGCGGTCGTATGCTGCACATCGGGCGGACCAAGCGAGTCGCCGTCGAGAAACGCGTAGACGCGATTCTCAAGAAGATGACTCTGGAGGAGAAGATCGACACCCTCGGTGGGGTCGACTCCTTCTACATCCGGGCCAATCCGCGGCTCGGCTTGCCCGAGCTCAAGATGGCGGACGGTCCATTCGGGATTCGCGCGAGCGACCCGTCGACCACCTACGCGGCCGGAATCGCGCTGGCCGCGTCCTGGGACGTGGATCTGGCCGAGCGTGTGGGCACGATGCTCGGCCGCGATGCTCGGGCACGCGGGGTGCATTTTCTCCTCGCACCCGCGGTGAACATCTACCGGGCGCCACTATGCGGCCGCAACTTCGAGTACTTCGGCGAAGACCCTTGGCTCGCGTCGCGCATGGCGGTGGCGTACATCAAGGGCGTGCAATCCCAGGGCGTGAGCGCCACCATCAAGCACTTTCTGGGCAACAACTCGGAAATCGATCGCCACCACACCAGCTCCGAAATCGACGAGCGCACCATGCGCGAGATCTATCTGCCCGCCTTCGAGGCCGCCGTGCGCGAGGCGCAGGTGGGCGCCATCATGGTTTCCTACAACCTGGTGAACGGCGTGCACATGACGGAGCACCAGCACCTCGTCCACAATCTGGTCAAGCAGGAATGGGGCTTCGACGGCATCGTCATGTCCGACTGGGATGCCACCTACGACGGCGTAGCCGCGGCCAACGCAGGCCTGGACCTGGAGATGCCCTCGGGCAAGTTCATGAACCGGGCGACTTTGATCCCGGCCATCAAACAGGGCAAGGTCTCGCTCGCCAACATCGACGACAAGATCCGGCGCATCCTGCGTACTGCGATCCGGTTTGGCTGGCTGGACCGCGAGCAGACCGATCCAACCTGGCCGCTCTTTCCCGCCGAAGGGCGCGCCCTGGCGCTGGAAACCGCCCGCGCGAGCATGGTCCTGCTCAAGAACCAGGACGATTGTCTTCCGCTCGACAAGGCCAAGATCAAGTCGGTGGCGGTGATCGGACCCGACGCGTACCCGGCCGTGCCCGTGGGTGGCGGAAGCGCGCAGGCGAGCCCGTTCGTGGCCGTGAGCTATCTGCAAGGACTGGTCGACTATCTCGCGGGCAGCGCCACCGTGACCTGGAGCCGGGGGCTGGTGCCGTCGAGCGAGATCTTCGAGACCACCGTATTCGCCACTGCAGCGACGGGCGGGCAGTTGGGACTGCGCGCGGAATACTTCGACAACCGCACACTGGCGGGCACCCCCAGTCTGACCCGTGTCGACGAGCACGTGAGTTTCTCCTGGGATCGCCCCAACCCCTGGCCCACCGGAAAAGCCAGCGCGGGCTCGGCGCGCTGGACCGGGTATTTCATCCCGACCACCTCGGGCGCGTATCGCTTTGTGGCCAACAGCTATGGGCTCAACCAGTACCGATTGTTCGTCGACGGAAAGCCGGTGCTGGATCGCACGGCGCAGGCGCAGCCCATCGGACTGGCCACGCTGAGGCTGAAGGCTGGCCAGCCCTACACGATTCGCCTTGAGTACGTCCACCGCGACCATCACGCGCGTCTGGGCATGGGGGTGCGCAAGGTCTCCGATCTGATCGAGCCCGCAGCGAAAACGCTGGCCGCGGCTGCCGACGTCGCGGTGGTGCTGGCAGGCTTCGACCCCAGCAACGAAGGCGAAGGGGCCGATCGCACGTTTGCGCTTCCCGACGGTCAAGACCAACTCATCGACCTGGTTCGCGCGGCCAACAAGAATACCGTCGTGGTGATCACCTCAGGCGGCGGCGTGGACATGAGCCGATGGGTGGACAGCATCCGCGCCATCGTGCAGGCCTTCTACCCTGGGCAGGAAGGCGGGACAGCTCTGGCGCAACTCCTGTTCGGCGACTTCAGCCCGTCGGGAAAACTGCCCGCGACCTTCGAGCGGCGGTTTGAAGACAGCGCCGTGTCCCGCAGCTACGCCCCGCAGGCCGACAAGAAGATCCCGTACAGCGAGGGCGTGTTCCTCGGCTACCGCCACTTCGACCGGGTCAAGACCAAGCCGCTCTTCCCCTTCGGCCACGGCCTGTCGTACACGACCTTCAAGTACAGCGGCCTGACCGTCACGCTGGCGGTGATGCCCGAAAACGGCCTGGTGACCGTGGCGTTCGATGTGAGCAACACCGGCAAACGCGAAGGCGCCGAGGTCGCCCAGCTCTACGTCGGAGACGTCCACGCCCCGCTGCCCCGGCCGGTGAAGGAGCTCAAGGGATTCGCCAAGGTCAGCCTCGCCCCCCGCGAAACCAAGCGCGTGCAGATCACGCTGGACCGTCGCGCGCTGTCGTACTTCGACGAGACCGCCCAGCAGTGGAAGGCAGAGCCGGGCGACTTCCAGGTGCTGGTCGGCTCCTCGGCGCAGCACATCGAGCTGCGGGGCAAGCTGTCGCTGAAGTGACGGCGGCCGAAAATGGCGACGCGATAGGCTGCAGTGCCAGGGCCGGCACGTTCCTTGGTGGCGTACGCTGACTTTCTGCTATCATCCGTGGCCTTCCGTCGCTTGCGGCGGGAGACGGGGCGTAGCGCAGTTGGTAGCGCGCCTGCTTTGGGTGCAGGATGTCGTCGGTTCAAATCCGGCCGCCCCGACCAAGACAACTCGTGAGTTGTCAGGCCCCTGGGGCCTGTTCTGCCTTGTGTTCGTGCCGAGGGATCGCGTGGGGACAGCATCTCTCTGGTCTGTTACGCTGATGGGGTCGCCGGCAATCCCCCATGCGTTCATGCACTCTGGCAACTGTAGATGGCTTCCGGCCCATGAGAACCAGGAGCGCGACCACGAGCCGACACAACCGATGTCTCGTGAGCCGCACGGTTCGTGGTTGTGACGGTGGACAACAACACCTCCAGCTGCGTGGGCGGTGGCGGCACACTTCGGCAGCCCCTCGCGCTTCCCTTTGCATTCCACTGAGGTGAATCATGAAGCGACCGCACGCACTCATCATTGCCATCCTGGGTTTCGCGACAGCCGCCGGATGTGGGAACAGCTCCACGCAGTCCAAGACCGGAACTGCAGGAGCAGACGGGTCAGCCCCGCCAGGAGGCGCTTTGGGGACGAGCACTGGTGGAAGCGGTGGAGTCGACGCCGCGGGTGGGACGCGAGGGAACGGCGGCTCGGCCACCGGTGGCGCGGTCGGAACAGGAGGAGCAACTGCGCTAGGCGGAACGACCTCGCAAGGCGGAACAACCAATCAAGGCGGAACGACTTCACTGGGTGGTGCCGGCGGCCTGGGAGGAGCAAGCGGTTCGACAGTCTCATGCACCGCGGATCAAACTCAGGCCTGCACTTGCACCGGCAATGCGATCGGCGCGAGCACCTGTCGCCCGTCGGGCAGCGGCTTCGGCGCCTGTCAGTGTGTGAGCTACGGTGCCGTCTTGTATGTTTCGCCGACGGGTTCTGCCACGGCCGACGGTTCAGCGGCGCATCCACTTTCTCTCGATGGCGCCCGTCAGGTGGTGCGTGCGCGAATCCAGGCGGGCATTCCCGCGGGCGGGATCGCGATCTTGCTGCTCACCGGCGACTACGAACGCACGACCAGCTTTGCTCTTGCCGCAGCTGATTCGGGAACGGCAACCGCGCCGATTGTCTATCGAGCCGCGCCGGGCGCATCGGTGCGCATCCTGGGCGGACGCAGTCTGGATCCGGCGAGCTTCGTCGTGGTACCCAGCACTTCTTCGGTCTACGGCCGCCTCGATGCAAGCGTTCGCGGCCAAGTCATGCAGATCGATCTGAATGCGCTCGGGATCACGGACTACGGCACACTCCTGCGGCGCGGGTTCTGCAACTCGGGCAACAACGCTGCCATGGAGCTTGCCTTCGACGGTGTGGCCCAGCAGCTCGCGCGCTGGCCTGACACGACCGAAAACGAAGTCCCTGCCGGGCTTGAGACAGCCTCCCAGATCCAGCTCTTTGGCACAGTCGCACCCGACGTGACCGGGACCTTCACCAAGGAGGGAACGCAGGACGGCGTATCGGCCTTCGCGCGGCAAGGCCTGGTCAGCGGCAAGCAGTATCACCTCTACCGATACCAGTGGGACTACAACGGCGGCCACTACCAAGCCTGGTTCATAACCACGGGCACGACCGGCTATCCGACGGATACCGATCCTTGGTGGTCGCTCTACGCACAGAATCTCGACAAGTTCGACCCATCGGCTGGCGCCACCGGCCAGGTGCTGGCCCGCAACCCGGCCTGGATCAACCACGGCTACGCCACCATCGCCAAGGCCGACTCGGACACACTTTTCACCTATAACGGGGATCGCCCCAGCCGCTGGGTGGCCGCGCCTGATCTCTGGCTGCACGGCCTTTTCAAATACGACTGGGCTGATTGCCATACCGCTGCGACGCTCGACGCCACGACCAAGCATCTGTCGATGTCGACGGTTCCTGGCTACGGCATTGCCGACGGACAGCCGTGGTACGCCGAGAACCTCCTCGAGGAACTGACGGTGCCCGGCGAGTACACCATCGATCGCAGCGCCGGCATTCTGTATTTCCTGCCGCCCGCGACGCCGCTCAGCGGACACCGTCTGGTGGTGTCGATGCTCTCCAATCCAGTGCTGTCCATCAACGGCGCCCAGTACCTCACCATCGATGGCATCACCATCGAGTCGAGCCGCGGCGCTTTGATCACCGTTCAAAACGGTTCGGAAGTCGCCCTGTCGCATCTTCGTTTGCTTGCCGCAGGCACCGATGCCGTCCGGATCTCAGGCGTGCACAACGGGATCTCCGACTGCGAGATCTCGGGGCCAGGCGCGGGCGGCGTCGCGCTCTCCGGCGGCGATCGCAAGTCGCTCACCGTCGGAAAGAACTACGTCGAATACTGCCGCATCCACGATTTCTCGCGCTTCGAGTTCATGTACACCCCGGCGGTCAACTTGAGCGGGTGCGGGCAACGGGTGAGCCACAATCTCATCAACTCGGCTCCCCATTCCGGCATCCTCTACAATGGCAACGAGCATCTCATCGAGCTCAACGAGCTCCATCACGTCTGTCAGCAGACGAGCGACGCCGGCGCCATCTATGCGGGACGCGATTGGGGTGCCCGTGGCAACCAGATCCAGTACAACTACCTGCACGACATCTCGTCGGTGTTCCAGGGCTACGGCGTGCACGGCATCTATCTCGACGACTGCCTGTCCGGGATTCTGGTGCAGGGGAACGTGCTCTACAAAATTGCGGGGCACGGCATTCTGCACGGCGGTGGTCGCGACAACGTGATGGTCAACAACATCATTGCCCGGTCGGGCGAGGGCATCGCAGCCGACAGCCGCGGCGTGGATTGGCTACCCAACGGCATGCCCAACAACATTCCCGGGGATAGCTGGAACCTGCTGGAGAAGCTCGTCGCCGTCGGCTACCAGCAGGAACCCTGGCTGAGCAAATACCCCGCCTGCGCCGCGATCCCGAATGACTGGACCGTGGTCAGCGCGACTGGAAGCCACTGGCTCAAGCCCGAGGGCTGCGTGTTCGAGCGCAACGTGGGTGCTGGCAATACCACCTTCCAGAGTGGGGCAGCCACGACCTACGCCGCGTACGCCTCGATCAAAGACAATCTTCCCGACACCTCGCTGCTGTTTGTCGACGAGACTGGCGGCAACCTGTCCATTCGCGCTGACTCGCCCGCGATGTCGCTGCCGAACTTCGTCGCTCCGCCTTTCGCCGACATGGGTGTGGGGCCATAGACACCCGTCCTACGGAGCCACGAACTCGCATACACCGCGATCGATGCCGCTCCGATCGAAACAGTTTCGCGACTTGATGGTTTTCAGGCGACAGCAGGCTCGCAGGTCCCGCGGGTCTGGTAGCACAAACCATTCACGCAGAAGCCGGAGCATTCGCTATCGCTGGTACATGAGTTCTGTTGGCAGAACCCGCCCGCACCACAGGAGTAGTTGACCGGACATGTGCCGTCGCCCGCCACGCACGTGTTCTGGCAACTATGGCTCGGATTGCATGCCTGCCCCGGGCCACAGTGGGCATTGGTCCTGCAGCCGGGAGCGCAGAACGTCGCTCCATTGCAATAGCAGTCGGAACGGGGAGCGGGGGCGCAGATCAGGGTGCCGGCTGTGGAACCGCCATCGCCGACACAGTCCGAGTCGGTCGAGCAGTCGCCAGTCCCCATTCGGCATGCGCCGCAACCCATGGACTCTCCCGGAGCACGACACATCAGGTACATGCCACTGGACATCCCGCAATCGCCCTGCGAACTGCAAGGCGTTCCCCATGTCGCTGGCGGTTTGTCGGCGGACGCGTCGGGTCCGCCAGTGCTGCTGGTGCCGCCACTGCCGCCCACGCCACCCTTGCCGCCCGAACCCCCTGAAGCAGTGGCGCCGCCCAAACTGGTAGCGCCGCCGGTGACTGTTGTGCCGCCGGTGCGCGTGGTGCCTCCGGCTCCCGTGGTTCCTGCAAGTCCGGTCGCGCCGCCGGTCTGCGTGGACGCGGTGGTTGCCGTGACGCCGCCGCTTTCGGTGACGCCACCGCTGCCTCCGCTCCCGGCGGCCGCCGCGTCGCTGCCTGATCCGGCAGCGCCCCCGCCGCCCGCGGGCCCGTCCAACCCAGGCGCCTGCGCGTCGGGGCTATGCTGGGCAATGGCTGTCCCGTGGCTGCTACAGCCAGCGGCCAATCCCCCGGCGACCATCGCAGTCACAAGACATCCCAATCTTGCTC
This sequence comes from Myxococcales bacterium, assembly GCA_003153875.1. The sequence goes on from PMBY01000166.1 coordinate 17,389, forward strand.
TCGTCATCGGACTCCTTCCGGGTTCGGGGTTCAGGGATAGCTACACAGCACGTATTGAGGGGTCACTATGCAGCCGTTGCCCGGAGCAAGATGGCATGCGCAGCCGCAGAGATCGCTGCACGCGTCGGGCAGGTCCACACAACCAGGGGCCGGTGCGGGATCGGCGCAGCCCGGGCTGACCTGACCATACGCCTGGCTGTAGCAAGAGTCAGCATACACAAGACCGAAGGAACAGCCCGCGTCCGTCGCAGGCTCGCACCGTGGCACAGGCCCGCCACCTGACAGCACACAGGCCTGGCCCGAATGGCAAGTCGTCTTCCCGCAGGACTTGCCGTCAGCGTCCAAGGCGCTGTCCGCGGTAGAAGGGGCATCCTGCCCAGCGTCCGGTGCGGCGTCCGCGGCAGACGGAAGATCCTGCCCAGAAGGAGCGTCCTGCCCGGCATCGGCCGGGGTCAACACGTCGGTCGTGCACAAGTGAGCCACGCATTGCACGGACACCAGATCGATCGGCTGGGTGTCGGTTCCCAGGAAGGGTGTGGTCTTGCCCGTGTCCGTCTGGTAGCCGATGAACTTCGCACACCCAAGCCCGTTGCACGCTCCCGGGGCAAGCGCAAAGCACGCTGAGTACGTGCTGGCCTGGGCCGTCGCTATTCCGAGGGCGCGGTCTGCGCCACAGCATGTGGCTGCAACATGGATGGTGCAGTCCGCATCCTGCGTGCACTGTCGTGCGACCGCTGCGAAGCCGAGCCCGGCATCGTCACTGCACGCGAGACCCACGCCCGCGTCGCCTGTCCCGCCGCCGGTTCCGGTGGCCCCACCTGTGCCTGTAACGGCGTCAGTTTGCGAGCCACCAACGCCCCCGAGAGAGCCGTCGGCCAGTTTTCGCGCGCCCTGCGACGTCTTGCCGCAAGCCCCAGCCCATCCCACGAACAGAAAGGCCGCCCAAAGGGCACTCGCGACACAGGGCCTAGGAATCCTGAATACGCTCATCCCGTCTTGATGTGGCATTTGTCGACGATACAGCAACATGCGTGCCACGCACTATCGAGGCTCGTCGCATGGTCCAGCCGCGGATCCGAGCCGGACCCGCGTACTCCTGTCGCGACAGAGGCGCCCTCGTACCCTCAGAATTCTGATGGATCCGCCCGGCGCAAAACACACTACTGGAACGACAGAGCGGTCACGCAGAAATCGTACGCGCCTGCCGTCGCGCCTGCACTGGCCTCGATCTGGATGTTCGTTGTATTGGGTGCACCAGCGAGGGCCGTGCCGGTAGCCGGGGCCCAACAAGTCGTGTTGAAACTGCTCCAGGGGATGGTCTGGCTGGCGGAAGTCATCGCAGCGCAATACTGCGTGCCGGCCACGGTCACTTGCACGCGAGCCGTC
>PMBY01000463.1 GCA_003153875.1 Myxococcales bacterium
CGTCGACCACGAGGATCGCGCCCTCGCAGGCCGCCAGCGCCCGGCTTACCTCGTAGTGAAAATCCACGTGGCCCGGCGTATCGATGAGGTTCAGCTCATAGGTCTGGCCGTCGGCGGCCTTGTAGCTGAGACGCACGGTGGCCGCTTTGATGGTGATGCCCCGCTCGCGCTCCAGCTCCATGTTGTCGAGAAACTGCGCTTTCTGCTCGCGCGCGCTCAGGGCGCCAGTCGCATCCAGCAAGCGATCCGCGAGGGTCGACTTTCCGTGATCGATATGCGCGATGACAGAGAAATTGCGTATCTGTTGAATTGGGGTCGGCACAGACGGCTACCGGCGAACGACGTCGAGAGAAAGTTGTCCGGGAAGATGACTCTTTTCCCGGTCGAGAACCAGGTCGATTCCCTGGCGGATATATTCCGCGACCGGCACCTTGGTTTTCTGGTGCAGAAGCTTGAGAACCTCGTACTGCTCCGGGGTGAGGTACACGGTTGTCGAAACCTTTTTCCGTGCCATGACGGGACCATGCATGACCATACGCCAGCAGTCAATCGTTTACCGCGACACGACATCGATAACCAATGGTACTTGCTGCCACATTTGTTTGGGCCTAGCCTTGCGACCATGCTCTCTTGTCATGCGTCGTCACGCGGGCGTGGTCCGTCCCGCAAGGTCTTGGGCCTTCTGTTGGCCTGTTGCACGGTTGTCTTCGCGATCTCGGGCTGCGGCAGCAGCAGCACCGCGGCCTCGCCCGGCACCGCCACCAGCGGGCTCAAGGTGAGTCAGAGCGATTTCGGCGCCCAGTTCGATCGCTCACGCTGCGACGACAAGGGCAAGCAGGTCGTCACCGCCGACACCGACGGCGACGGCAAGCCTGATGTCATCAAACTTTTCACCATCGTGGAGCAAGGTGGGCAGAAGGTGCAACAACTGGCCTGCCGCCAGGTCGACCTGAACCACGATGGAAAGATGGACATCATCTACAGCTACGGTCCAGGCGGAATGCTCATGACCGAGGATTTTGACCTGGACTTCGACGGCAAGTTCGACGAACGCGTCTACTATCAGGAAGGCACGAAGGTGCGCATGGAGCGCGACATGAACGGCGACGGGAAGCCCGACTACGTGGAGTTCTTCGAAGGCGGAAAGCTGGTTCGCGTCGAGCGTGATAGCAACGGTGACGGCAAACCCGACGAATGGCAGTACTACGAGAATGGCCGTCTCGACCGCATCGGGACTGACACGACCGGATCAGGCCGGGCCGACAAGTGGGAACGCAATCCTGAGACGGCCGAGGCGGCCCCGGAAGCACCCGCGGCGGCCGGCGCGGCTCCCGCGGCCAAAGGCACGGCTCCCGCAAGCCCCGCTCCTGCGGCCGGCGCCGCGGCTGGCGGCGATTCGGCGACAACAGGGGCCAAGAAGAAGTAGCCCTTCGGGGCGACGGGAGAAGAGTTCCTGGTGCCCATGGAAAGACGTAGCGACGGACCTCGGCTCGCCCTTGAGGCTACCGCCGTCATCCACATCGACGTGTTGAGCCCGGCCATCTACTCGCGCATTGTCAACGCGAGCCAACGGGGCATGCAGCTGGTGATGCCCGATTCCCGACCCGTGGGAACCCGGATTCGGGTCACCGTACGTATCGAGGAGCCACCGCGCGAGATCACAGTAGCGGGAATCATCGTGCATACCGCCACTATGGAAAACATCAACCCGCGCCTCTCGGCACGCATCGGGATCTTTCTCACCGAGACCGGCGAAGATTGGCGCGCCCTGTGCGACAGCTTGGCGCGACTGGCACCGAAGAAAAAGGCGAAGTAGCGCAGGCCTGTGGCCTCGCCCTCCTTGCTGCCCCACCCGGAGGGCGCGATATCGAACGCAGAGTTGCGGTCTTCGGGTTCCGGTGGCTATTCGGCGAGACGCGCGTGGCGGGGCCTGGCGGCCAACTAGTTCTTCTCGAACCACTCCCGCAGCGCTTCCGGACTTCCGCGGACTGCTGTGGAATCTCGAATTGTGGCGGGTCTCGGACTCGAACCGAGGGCCCGGCGCGTATGAAACGCCTGCTCTAACCAGCTGAGCTAACCCGCCGTTTTTCTGATGCGTCGCTCTCCCGCCTGCTGCAAAGCCGACGAGAAACGACGCCGGGGGATCTTGCTTGCCTAGCCTCGCCTGTCAAGCTCTGAGACAGAAAGTGTGAAGGTCGCGTGATTCCTTGACGGAGCCCCTGCTGCTCCTATAGAAGCCGCAAGAGCCATGCGTCTCTATGCCGGAAAGATCCCCGTGATTGGTGCCGAGATTATCAAGGCACTCATCGATGCGGAGGATATCTCGGTCACTGACCGGGCCGAAGCCGATCTCGACGTGCAGGCTGTGCTGAAGGAGTACCTGCGCCTAGAGCGAGAGATCACGGACAAGGCGAAGGATCTGCTGCAAAAGCGCAACCTGCCCTATGAGCAGTTCGGCAAGGTCAAGCGCTCCCTCGCCAACGAAAAGAGCTTCGGCCTGGGCGACGAGGGTCTGGAATGGATGACCACGCAGATCATCGAGTCCTTCATGCAATCCCTGCATGTGGAGGAGATCTTCGCCGACGACGCCACTCTGCGAAAGCGAATGGTCGACATCCTCAAGAAGCATATGCAGATTGACGACGAGGTCGACGCCGAGGTGCGCCGCCGGATCAAGAATCTGGAAGAGGGAACCGCCACCTGGGAGGTCGAGTACCAGAAGGCGCTCGATCAGATCAAAAAGAACCGGCGCCTCGACGAGAAGTAGGCGAGGACCGCCTCGCGGAAATTCGTGGCTGGGTGAATGGCACATCCTCCACGCAAGGCCACCATGAACGCGCGCTCGCGGCTGGCGCTGGCGCCCGCCGTGGGGCTGGCAGGAATGGCCGTGGTGGCCTTTGTCTATGTGGCCCTGCGGCGCATGAGCTACCCCTTCGATCTCGAATGGATGGAGGGAAGCATCGTCGAACACGTCCAGCGCGTGCTGGACGGGAAGCCCATCTTCGCGAGTCCCTCGGTCGAATTCGTCCCGTATCTCTACAACCCGCTCTACTACTATCTGTCCGCGCTGGTGGCCAAGGCCATGGGCAACGGCACCTCCACGCTTCGCTTCGTGTCGTTCTGCTGCACCCTCGCGCTGTTCGCGACGCTCTACCAACTGGTCGCCCGAGAGTCGAAGAGCCGCCTCTGTGCCGTGCTCACCCTGGGCGTCTTCGCCGCCACCTTTGGACTCAACGGGCAGTGGTTCGATCTGGCACGCACCGACACGCTCTTCGCAGCACTGCTTCTTGGCTCGGCCTGGTGCGTTCGTTTTGCCGAACGGAGGCGCGGCCTTCTCGTCGGAGCAGCCCTCTTCTGCTTGGCGTTCCTGGCCAAGCAGACGGCGCTTCCATCGCTTGTGGCCCTGGCGCTTGGAGCGTGGGCCCTGCGCGGATTTCGACGTTCGCTCTGGTTCACCTTGCCCGCGGTATTGCTCACCGGCGGAAGCGTGCTCTGCCTGAACCTGTGGACCGGCGGGTGGTACTGGTACTACGCCTTCATGGTGCCCTTCGGCCACACGACCAGCGGCAGGGAGTCGCTCGTCTTCGACTTCTGGCGCGTCGAAACCCTCGCCCAGCTTCCTGTTCCCACGCTCGCCTTCATCGTTCTGCTCGCCAGCCCCAAAGGGGGCACCCACCGCGGCCCGTGGCTGTTTTACGTGCTCTTCTGCTCGTGTCAGTTGATGGCGGCCTATCTGGTCCGAATTCACGGCGGCAGCTATCTGAATGATCTGATCCCCGCCCACGTCGGTCTCAGCATCGCTTTCGGACTCGTCTTCGCCGCAGGGTTCGAGCGCGCCAAAGAACTCGGTCCCGCGTGGCTGGAACGGGCCAGACTCGTCGGGGGAATCGTCGCGGCAGTGCAACTCGCCGCGCTGATGTACAACCCGCAGGCCATGTTGCCGAAAGCCGGCGATCTCGAGGCCGGGATGGCGTTCATCGAACACCTGCGTGAAGCCCCGGGCGAGGTCTTCGTCCCGCAGCACCCCAATCTTGCGAGGCTGGCTGGCAAGCCTTCGCATGCCGCGTTCCAGGCGATGTCCGATATGCTCCTCCTGGAAGTCGATCCGTTCGACGCCAAGGGCACGCTCTACCGCGCATTCCACGAGGCCTTCGCGAGCCATCGCTTCTCGACGATTGTTCTAGACCATCGTGATAGGTGGTTCTTTCAGGACGATCTGCGTGATTACTATCGGCCCGCGGGCGTCACGTGGTTCGACCAGCCCGACGTGTTCTTCCCGACGACGGGTGGTCCTTGCCGACCCGACTGGGTCTACCTCCCGGCCCGACCGTGAGCGCAAATCGCTCTGTTTAGGGTCCGGGGCGCTTGCGCACGATGGGTTCGCTCGGTGAAACGGGCTGACTGGCCGGCGGCGGCGCCTTGACCTCCGGCTGTGCCATCGGCCCCGGCGAAGGTCGCGGGCGTCGATCACGCGCTAGTGACAGCACCATGCGCACCGCCTTGTCAATGCCGACTGCCACGTCGCTCAGGCGTGCGTCGTCGATCATATAGGCTGGCGTGCTGACGACGCTGGTCTTTTGGTCGACCATGATGTCGCGCACCGGGCACGGTCGCACGTCGGCCCCCATGACCGCGGCGTGCTTGGCCGGCTCGCACGCCCGCGCACCGAGAGTGATGCGGACGCCGGCCACCGGCCCGAGCACCCGCGCGGCCAGGATGGGCGCCAAACAGATGAATCCCATGGGCCGTCGCCGTGCCAGCATGGCCTTGAGCAGACGCTCCACCTCGGGATGCACTTTGCAGACCACGCCTTTGTCAGCGTAATCCGACAACACATTGGCCACGCCCTCGCCGCCCGGGAAGATGAGCGCGTCGAGCTCGTTGTCGCGTACGCTGGCGATGTCGAGCAACTGGCCGCGCGCGATGCGGGCCGCTTCCGCCGGCACCCGACGCGGGCTCGCATTTGGGTCGACCTTGCCACTCAGATGGTCCACCACCCGCGCCTGGGTCAGGTCCGGGGCCAGGCAGACCGGCTCGGCCCCGCCGCGTTCGAGCGACAGAAGAGTCAGGACTGCTTCGCGAACCTCGGAACCGTCCTCGGAACCGCAGCCAGAAAGAACGACACCCACGCGCTTGGCCATGCCACAGCGCTAGCAGATTTCTTCACGGGATCCAAGTGAGAGAGCCCGAGATCCGGATCTCACCACAGAGGGCACAGCGGCCACAGAGCCAGATCGGAAAGGGAAGGGTTGGGTTCTGGCCGATCCGAACCCCTTCTTCCTGTCCAACCTCTGTGTTCTTTGTGCTCTCTGTGGTGAACAAGCTCGCTTCCCCGTTCGAGCTAGATTGCCGCCGCAGGACCGCACTGCGCGACGTACGCGGGCAGCCGGCCCTCCAGAATTGCCTGGCGCGCGCCCCGCACCAGCGAAAGATAGTGTTCGAGGTTGTGCAAGGTCGCGAGCCGGTAGTAGAGGATTTCCTTCACGCGAAAAAGGTGAGCCAGATAGGCGCGGCTGTAGCGCCGACAGGCCTCGCAGGCACAGCCTTCTTCGATGGGGAGCGCGGAAGTGCAATGAACCGCATTCGCGATGTTGATGTGGCCCCCGCGCACGAACAGGCGGCCGTTGCGTGCGGCTCGCGTGGGCATCACGCAGTCGAACATGTCGATGCCCGCAACAATGGCAACCAGAAGATCCGTCGGCGTTCCCACGCCCATCAGATAGCGCGGACGCGCCTCGGGCATACGCGGGCCGATCTCCCGCACCACCGCATGCATCGTCTCAGGCGGTTCCCCCACACTGAGCCCGCCCAACGCCGTACCATCGAACGGCATCTCGGCGATCGCGCCCAGGTGTTCCGTGCGCAGGACAAGGTCAGTGCCCCCTTGCACGATGCCGAAGCGCAACTGTCCCGGCGCTGGCGTGCTGCCCACACAGCGGCGCGCCCACCTTGTAGTCCGCTCCATTGCCCGCACCAGCACCTCGCGGGACGCGTCTGAAGCGGGACACTCGTCAAAGGCCATGGCGATGTCGCTGCCCAGGTCGGCCTGGATGGCCATGGCCGACTCGGGCGTCAAGCGCTGCTCGCTGCCGTCGACATGCGAATGGAAGGTCACGCCGTCGTCGTCGATCTTGCGGCGCCCCTTGTGACTGAACACCTGGTAGCCACCCGAATCGGTGAGGATGGCGCGCGGCCAAGCCATGAAGGTGTGCAGCCCGCCCAGGTCGCGCACCAGCCCAGCCCCCGGACGCATGGCCAGGTGATAGGTGTTGGCCAGGACGATCTGCGCGCCCAGCGCTTCCAGATCGCCGGAGGCCAGCGACTTCACCGTGGCCTGCGTACCCACCGGCATGAACACGGGCGTTTCCACTGATCCGTGGTTGGTCTGCAGCACCCCGGCCCGCGCTTCGCCACAGTGTGCTTGCACGGAAAACGTGGCGCTCACGACAGCACGCTCCCAGGACGGATGAACATGGCATCGCCGTAGCTGTAGAATCGGTAGCCGCGTTCGATGGCCTCGCGGTACGCGTCCAACACGCGCTCACGACCGGCAAATGCCGCCACCAGCATGAGCAACGTCGAGCGGGGCAAGTGAAAATTGGTCACCAGATCGGTTACCACGCGAAACTCGGCCCCTGGCACAAGAAACAGGCGGGTCGAACCGCGGCCGGCAGCCAACGGACCCATCCGGGCCAGGGTCTCCAAGGTTCGCACCACCGTGGTGCCCACGGCCACGATGGGCCGGCCTTGTGCCTGAGCCTGCCGCAAGCTCTGGGCGGCAGCCTCGGAAACCTGATAGCGTTCGGCATCCAGGCGGTGCTGTGTGATATCCGGCGTGGTGACCGGGCGAAAGGTGCCAGGCCCCACATGCAAGGTGATGCGCGCGATCTCGTGGCCCGCGGCCTCCAGCTTGGTCAGAAGCTCCTCGGTGAAATGCAGGCCCGCGGTGGGAGCCGCGACGGCGCCCGGCTGGCGCGCGTAGACGGTCTGGTAGCGAATCCTGTCGTCGGCCGGCCGAACCACGGTCCCCTGCTCCTTTCGCGCTGCCTCGATGTAGGGTGGCAGTGGAACCGTGCCGATCTTCTCGATGCGCGCCAGCAACTCTTCCTGGCCTGGCCCCGAGAAGCGAAGCTCGACCTCTCCCCGCGGTCCACGCCCGAGAATTTCGGCCTGCAGATCACCTGCGAACCGCAAGCGCGCGCCGGGCGGCTGCCGGCCCAACCCGCGCGCCAGTGCCTGCCAATCTTCGCGCCAGTTCGCATCGCCGCTGCTGTCATCAGCGGACATCCGCTCGACCAGAAGGATCTCAACCCGACCGCCCGTGGACTTGGTTCCTGACAGGCGCGCCGGAATGACGCGCGTGTCGTTAACCACCAGCAAGGACCGCGGGCGGAGAAAGCGAGCGATATCTCCGAAAAGAGCATGATTGCGCTCGCCCGTGTCTCGGCTAAGAATCAGCAAACGCGCTTCGTCCCTCTGAGGGGCGGGTTGCGTGGCAACCCGTTGAAATGGTAGCTGGTAGTTGAAATCTTCGGTTCGCAGGTAGTATCAACTCCTCAAAGGCGTAGCATGCCCGTCGGCAGAACAAAGGCAATGTCTAGGGATCGCAGAGATAGTACCTCGTCGGCGCCTTCCGGTGCCGCCAACTTCCCGGAGTTCGTCGTCAAGAACACGCGCGAGTTCCTCGCCGGCTTCCAGCCTTCGGGTGGAAACGGCGGCGTGTTCTGTCCCACCCGCCGCAACGTTCCCGTGGGCGAGACGGTGGCGGTGAGGGTCCGCCTCGGTCGCCGCAAGCCCCCGATGGTGGTGTACGGACAGGTCGCCTGGCGACGGCCGGGACGACACATCCTGAAAATCCGCGCCGGCATCGGCGTCGAGTTTCTGGCCAGCGAACGGGCCAAGTGGGAGTTTCTGCTCGATCTCGCCCGGACCGGCACCAGCGCCCACAGCCGGCGCCGCCATGAGCGGGTCCCGGTCGACTTGCCCATCTCCTGGCGACTGGTCGGCAGCCTGGAGGCGTTCTCTGGCTTCCTGCGCGACGTGGGTCGCGGCGGCGCCTTCGTGCTCTCGTCCGCCACCGTGGCCATCCAGGAGCGGGTGGTGTTGGAGATTGCTCCGCCCGGCGCGGAAGTGCCCATGGCCTTTATCGGTCGCGTGGCCTGGACGGGCCAGTCCGGCAGCGAGAACGTGTTCGGCATCGCCTGGCGTGCGCGTGATGCCGGAGGCGGCCGGCGAATCAAAGAGATGGTACGCAGGCTGACCGGTCTACAAAGCCCGTTGCGGGAGTAACGACCCAATTACCAGCTCAAGGACAGCGCGTACAGAGTTCCGCTATTGGCGAGGACATAGATTTCACGTCGCTCAGCATCGATGAGGGGCACCGCGCACATTCCGCGGCCCGGATCGAAGACCTGCAAAAGCTGACCATTCGATCGATCCACCACGAACAGACCGGAGCGGCCACCGGTGAAAATCAGGTAGGGGCCCACTTCCTGGGGCGGGGTCAGATCGCCGGCCTGGGCCAGGCCTTGGCGCCATTCGATGCGTCCTTGCATCGTCACCGCGGCCAGGCCATCCCGCGGGGAAGCTATATACAGTCGGGTCGCCCCGGCCCGGATGGCCACGGCTCCCTCGACCCCCATGCGCCAGACCACCTCGCCGTCCTTGGCCCGCAAGGCGTACAGCCCGCCCGAGTAGGAGGCCGCGATCACTAGGTCATCGCGCAACACAGGGGTGGAATCCACGTCCACGAATTGGTCGGAGGCAGCGGCCAGGGAGCGGGCCCAGCGCAGTTCACCGGTCGCGGCGCCCAGCGCCACCAGATACCCGTCATCGAATCCCGAATAGATGACATCACCGCCCAGGCGCGGTCCCGCGTGACCGTGGATACTGAATCCCTCGGGCGTGTCGCGTTCGTACTGCCACCGCTTCCTGCCTGTCGCTGCCTCCAGCGCGACCACGCGATTCGCTGCGCTGGCAAAGTAGACGAGGGCAGCTCCCACCTCGGGCTGGCGCTCGACCGCGCCCTTGCCTTTGTACGCCCAACGGGTGGTCCCGTCCTGCGGGTCGAGCGCGTAGAAAACCCCGTCGTCGCTGCCCAAGTAAACCTGCCCGCGCGCCCGATCAAAACGCGCCTCACCGTCAATGCCCCCGGCGATCGGCACGGACCAGATCAGGCGGCCGCTCGCCGTGTCCACTGCCGCCACCCGCCCCGCGCGCGAGCCCAGGATGAGACGCGAATCAACCAGAGCTCCCGTGGCACATTCCTCGGGCTGCGCTTCGCTGGCAGGGTAGGGATGGATGACCGTGCGCCAGCGCATCTGGGCGACGCCGGCTGGATACTCATGCCTCGCCTCGGTCGCGCGATGAAGGGCGCCGCTTCCGCAGCCGTACAGCACCAGAAACAGGCTCAGCGTGCGGCCCGCACCAGCCGCGAGTTTGCGCGGAAACGACATTGACCGCTCGCTACTGGTCGCCCAGCGCGGCCAGGCGGTCATCGATCTCCCTGCGCATCGACGTCTTGGGCATCTTATCCAGGATCTCGCGCAGGACTTTTTCGGCGTCCTTGCCCTTGCCCTGCTTCTGCAACAAGCGCGCTTTGCCGAAGAGAGCGCGGTCCGCATAGAAATTCCCCGCCTGCTGGGCCTCAACGGCCATGCTGCTGTACATGTCGATGGCCTTGTCGATCTGGCCTTGAGCCTCGAACGCCAACGCCAGGCCGTCCTGTTCGACCAGGCGCATGCCCTTGTCGGCTTCGTCTAGCGCGAGTTGCTGGAAAGCGGTGGCCGCGTCCGCACCCTTGCCGAGGCGAAGCAACGAATTGGCCTTGATGAGCAACGCCCGCCGGGCAAGGCCCGAAGAACCGTGCGCCGCCACAAAAGCATCGGCCTCGGTGATGGTGGCCAGCAGGCGCTCCTGGTCGGTCTTGAAGCGCAGGCCCTCGCCTTCGTCGTCTGCCGGCTTGGTTTCCTCGGTCTTCTCGGGCAGAAGCGGCGCCAACGCCGTCTTTTCGACGCGTGAGAAGGCCTCGGTTTCCCCAGTGGCTTGGTGTTGCTTCCAAGCCATGCTACCCCAGGTTCCGCCGCCTCCCCCCACCACGATCACGCAGGCTGCGATGACCTTGCCACGGTGGGCAGAGACGCGAGAACCGAGTCTTGTCCAGAAGCTGACGAACTCGTCCGGTTGTTTCAACTCTTTGCGATTGATGGAGCGGGCCACAGGGTGAGGAGATAACAGAGGGATAGGGTCGGGTCAACTGACCTTGTACACTGCGGAGCATGTTGGGCCGCCCCCTCCAGAGTCTGCTGACCGTGAACCTCCTCATCCTGTGCGCGGCGCCTTGCCCTGCGCAGGCGACCGGTGCGGGCGAAAAGCAGGTTTCCGCGTCGCTCGGGTTCGCCCTGGCCGGCGACCACAACACACGTCCCGGAATGCAGGCAGGCGTCGAGGCCATGATGGGGTTCACCGACGCCTGGGCCGGCCGTGCGGCGGTGAGCGGTTCCTGGCAGCCCGAGTCAGCCTCAGGCAGTCCACGCCACGTCACGGCCGTGTCCTTGGGCGCGACCTACTCGCTCGATGTGGTGCGCTGGGTGCCCTTTGTAGACCTGGGGCTCAGCCTGGCCGATCTGCGCGGCGAGGGCGCCAGCTCGCAGCGCATGGGACCGCAAGTGGGGCTCGGCGCAGAGTATCTGCTGTCGCGACGCTGGACCCTGGCAGCCTTGGCCCGCTTCGACTTCTTCGCCCTGCGCCTGGCCGGGTCCGGTGGCACCCATCCCTGGTGGGTCTGCGCCGGCTTCCGCGTCGGACGGGTCTTCTGAGGGGGTGGCCTAGCCAGCCTTTCGCACCGGCTTCTTGCCTTTGTGGGCGCGCAGGACGAGCCGCAAAGGCGATCCCTCAAACCCGTAGATGTTCCTCAGTTGGTTGGTGAGATAGCGGCGATAGGGCAATCCCACGGCCTTGGGGTAGTTGGCGCTGACGAAGAACGACGGCGGACTGGTCTGTGCCTGGGTGATGTAGTACAGGCGGACGTAGCTTCCGCCAGGCCCAGCAGGGGGCGGCCGACGGCTCACAATTTCCTCAAAGTGTTTGTTTAGCTCTGACGTCGGAACTCGTCGACACCATTGACCAAACACCTCAGCTGTCATCTTCGGGATTTCACCAGTGCCACGTCCCGTGACCGCAGAGGTCACCACCACCGGCGCCCACGCCATGAAGCCGAGCTCCTCGCGAACAGCGGCAACTCTTCCGTCAATCTCGGCCCGACGGATGAGGTCGCCCTTGTTGACCACGATGAGCGCAGCCCGGCCCGACTCCTCGATGAAACTGGCCAGCTTCGCGTCCTCTGCCGTGGCTCCGTTCTGGGCATCGATGACCAGTGCCACGACGTCTGCGCGCGCCAGTTGGTCGCGCGCCATCTTCGCCGATACCGCCTCGGTCAGGGTGTCAATGGCGCGGCGGCGCCGCAGACCTGCGGTGTCCACCAACACGAACTCACGTCCCTGCCAGGTGAAGGGTGTGTCGATGGGGTCACGGGTGGTGCCGGGCTGGTCGTGCACCAACACCCTCTCCTCCCCGAGCAGACGATTGACCAGGGATGACTTGCCCACGTTGGGCTTGCCGACGAAGGCCAGGCGGATGGGCGCGCTGTCGCCCTCTATTTCCGCCGCCAAGTGGTCGCCCTTCTCGACCGGCAATGCCGGCGAGGCAGCTCCGCCCAAGGCGGCGACCGTGGCGTCAAGCAACTCCCCCACGCCACGGCCATGCGAGGCCGATACCGCGAAAACTTGGACAAACCCCAGGCGGAATACCTCGGCCATGCTTGGCTCGCGCGTCGCCGAGTCCACCTTGTTGGCCGCGACCAGCACGGGCTTGCCCGTGCGCCGCAAGAGCTGAGCCACCTCTTCATCGACGGGCGTGATGCCTTCCTTCACGTCCAGCACGAGAATCAAGACCGCCGCCTCCTCCACGGAACGCAGGGTCTGCGAGCGCATCGCCCCCAGGATCCCGCTGGCGCCAGGATCCAGACCGCCCGTGTCGGTCAGCCGAAACCGCGCGCCGACCCACTCGCACACGCCATAGCGCCGATCGCGGGTGACGCCCGGCATGTCCTCGACCAGTGCCGGCTGGCCACCCACCAAGCGGTTGAACAGGGACGACTTGCCCACGTTGGGCCGCCCCACCAAAGACACGATTGGCAAGGACGGATCGTCGGCTGGCCGGCGGCTTCGTCTGCTCACGTGTTTCCGTCCTGGTAGCCCAAACGCGCGATCTCGGTGCGCGAGTTGGTCCAGTCTTCTTCAACGCGCACGTTCAGACGCAGATGGACCGGACGGCCGAGAAACTTCGCGATCTCCTGGCGGCCGGCCGTGCCCACGTCACGAATCATGGAGCCATGCTTGCCCACCACGATGCCCTTCTGGCTTTCGCGCTCCACCACGATCGATGCCTCGATGACCGTGTCGCCGCTGGGACGGTCGTTCCAGGTCTCGACCAGGACCGCCGTGGCATACGGCAGTTCCTGTCGCAGGCGCAGAAAGAGCTGCTCCCGAATCAGCTCACCGGCCAAGAACCGTTCCGTCCGATCCGTGAGTACCTCGGGGCCATAGAGCGGCGGCCGCTCGGGCAAAAGGCCCAACAACTCGCGCACGATGCCCTCCACGCCCTTGCCGCGGGTCGCGCAGGTGGGCACCACCGCAGGGAAGGCATACGCCTTGGTCCACCACTCGAGAATGGGAAGCAACTGGGTCTTGTCCTTGACCTTGTCGACCTTGTTGAGGGCCAGCACCGTGGGCCGCTTGGCATCAGCCAGCCGCTCGAGGATACGCCGTTCGCCTTCGGGCAAAGCCGCAGCCGCCGGGGAGAGGGCGCTGGCGAACGCCTGCGCCTCCACCACCAGCAAGGCCGCGTCCACCTGGTCGATGGTGGCCATCGCCTCGCGCACCATGAAACGGTTCAACTCCGAGTGCGCCTCGTGCACGCCGGGCGTGTCCACGAACACAATCTGCCCCTTGACCGGCCCCTGCCCTGCGCGTGGATCCGTGGCGGGCAACTCAGCCTCGCCGTTCCACACGCCCACGATGCGCGTGCGGGTGGTCTGCGGCTTGGGTGTGACGATGGCCAGTTTCTCACCGACGATTCGGTTGAGCAGGGTGGACTTGCCCACGTTGGGCCGGCCCAGGATGGCCACGGTCCCGGCCACGCTCAAGGCGGACTTGGAAAGCACGTCGGAGTCAGAAGTGTCAGGCACTGGAGCGGTTGTATAGCACTGGCTCAGGATCGCTGTGGTGGTAAGCTCGACCGAGCGCGCCAGCACCCGCCCATTTCTCGACGCACTAACACCTTGACAGGCCCCCACCCTAGCACTATCAACCCGGTAGGATTTGCGCCCTTGGGGTTGCCAGCAGGAATTCAACCGTGAACGTGAGCCAGAAAAGTCGGTATGCACTAAAGGCCGTTCTGGAACTCTCGTTTCGCTTCGGACAGGGACCCATTTCGATCTCTCAGATCGCCAAGACACAGGCAATCCCGGCGCGTTTTCTCGAGGCCATCTTGGCCCAGCTCAAACGCGGCGGCTTTGTGGCCTCACGCCGAGGGAACGAAGGTGGGTACCTCCTGGCACGCCCCCCAGCCGAGGTTTCGGTGGGCGACGTTCTGCGAGTCTTGCAGGGCCAGCCACTTTCCACCCTATGTGCGAACCACCCGCAGGCCGAGTGCCCGCACGGTGGGGACTGCGTTTTCGTCAAGTTGTGGGAACGCGCCTGTACGGCTGTGAATGCCGTGTACGACTCGACGAATTTTCAGGAAATGACAGACCACTATCGGACCACTTTGCGCGCCAAGGCCCCCACCTATTCCATCTAGACGTCGAAGGCTTTTCCTCTGGCCGCTTGGACCTGATACCGACCCGCATGGATCCCGCAAAGAAGGATGAACCGCGCACGACCCCGCCCGATGCTCCGGGCTCGGTCGGGTGGACGGAAGCGCAGACGACGTGTCTGGTGCCTGCGGACTCATCGCTGACGCTTGAGCTGGGCGGCAGTATCAGCCCGGTCAACGTCGAGTATGAGACCTACGGCTCCCTCTCTCCCCAAAGAGACAACGTCGTGTTCATCACGCATGCGCTCTCGGGGGACGCGCATGTCGCGGGCTGGGACCGTCGTGCGGTAGAGACCGGCCGCGCCTGGCGACAAAAGAAACCGGGCTGGTGGGACGCCATCGTGGGCCCGGGCAAAGCCATCGACACCAACCGGCTGTTCGTCATCTGCCCCAACGTGCTGGGCGGATGCTACGGCACCACAGGACCGTCATCTGTAGATCCCTCGACGGGAAAGCCCTATGGCTTGCGCTTCCCCATGGTCACGGTGGGTGACTGGGTCAACCTGCACATGCGCCTTCTCGATGCGCTCGGCATCGAGCGGGTGCAGGCGGTGGTGGGCGGCTCGCTCGGCGGCCAGCAGGCGCTGGAGATGGCGCTCGCGTACCCGGAACGGGTGGAACGCGCGGTGGTTCTGGCGGCCAGCGCGCGACTGTCGGTACAAGGTCTGGCCTTCAACGCCGTGGGCCGCTACTGCATCCTCCACGATCCCAATTTTGCGGGCGGTGACTACTACGACGGCGAAGGTCCTGGGGCCGGTTTGGCAGGGGCGCGCATGCTGGCCCACATCACCTATCTTTCCGACGAAGGCATGCACGAAAAATTCGGCCGGCGATTGCAGGATGGCACCAATGGCCGGCGTGGGGGATTCGGCATCGAGTTCGCAGTGGAGAGCTACCTGGACTACCAGGGTCGCGCGTTTGTCGAACGATTTGATGCCAACACTTACCTCTACGTCACGCGTGCCATGGACTACTACGACGCCGCGGCGGCCTGGGGCGAGGGCAGCCTAACCCAGGCCTGCCGCCGCATCCGCGCCAAGATGCTGATCGTCTCGTTCGACTCGGACTGGCTCTATCCCCCCGATGTCTGCAAAGAGCTGGCTTTGGCCCTGACCCAGGCCAATCGGCCCGTCACCTACGCCAACGTGCCGTCCCACTATGGCCACGACTCGTTCTTGGTCGAGACCGAGAAGGTCGGGCGCCTTCTGCGTGGCTTTCTGGCTCATTAATTCGAGAGTTGCCATGACGCAAAGGCCGCCGCCTCCCATCGATCCCCACCTGATCACAGACCGCAGCGTCGAACGTCTGCCGCAAGGTCTGTTCGAGCAACGGGCAGCCGACCTGTCCAGGCTTCTGGCCGCACGCCCGCAGGCGCCTGATCGGCCGCCCACCGTGACCCGTTGGCAGGATGAGATCATTGCGCGCGAAATCCCGAAGGGCGCACGGGTGTTGGACCTGGGCTGTGGCGACGGGGCGCTGCTGGAACGGCTGATGCGGGATCTCGGCGTCCGCGGCCAAGGGCTAGAGATCGATCCCGAAGCCGTGTTCTCCTGCGTGGAGCGCGGTGTGCCGGTCATGCAGACCGACGTCGACGAGGGACTGCGCCGCTTTCCTGACCAGGCCTTCGACGTGGTGGTCCTGGAAGAGACGCTGCAGACGCTCGCCAACCCACGCGAGATGCTGGCCGAAATGTTGCGCGTGGGCCGGCGGGGCATGGTTTCGTTTCCCAATTTCTCCCACTGGCGCGTCCTGGTCGACCTGGTGGCCAACGGACGCATGCCGGTCACCGAGTGGCTGCCCTACCAATGGTACGAGACAGCCAATATCCACCCCTTCACCTTGCAGGACTTGCTCGACTGGTCGCGCAGCTCCGGCGTGCGCGTGGTTGCGGGCTATGCCTACGAGAACGGCGCGGTACGCACGCTAGGCACGGACGACAACTTGCACGCGGAAGAAGTGCTGATCGTCGTGGAAAAGTAGCGCTACTGCCGGTGGCAGTACTGGCACATCGCCGTGCCATACGCTTCGGACAAGTTGTGCTTCTGCTGCCACTGCATCGGGTGCGGATTGCCACCGACGCCACCCACGCGGTGACACCCGATGCAGTTCGAGTTCGGCCCCTGATCGTGGCACGAGGCACAACTCACGATGTCGCGCCGGGCGGCTACCGCGTGTGAGGTAGGGCCAGGGAAGGCCCAGCCCGGCGGGTGCGGACGGCGCGGGTTGCTCCCGCCGGGTCCGACGTTCTCCTGATTGTGGCAAGCCGAGCAGAAGCTCGTGCCGTGACAGCGCTGGCACAGAACTGGATCGGAGCGCGCTTCGATGCTATGGCGGGTCAGGTAGTCGCCGCGGTGGATGAAGTCGCTGGTCACGTTCTCGCTGAACTTGAGTTCCACGCGCATGGGAGCGGTCTGTGCGTGGCAATCGGCACAGAAGGTCTGGTCGTGGCACTGCGCGCACGCATCGGCGGTCGCGTGTGCCACGCTGGCGTGCTGCCGGACGAAGTCGCCCGCGTGTGAGAACTCGGCCACCGGCTTGAGCGGGAATCGCTTGAGATCGGTGTGGCACGTGCCACAGCGGCCCTCATCGAAGTCGACCCGGTGTTCGTGGCACTTGGTGCAAGACTTCATGGTGGGCGGCGTGGGACCGGGCCGCGCGTACTCCGAAAGCTTCACGTGGCAAGCGGTGCAATCGTCGTTGACCAGCTTGAGGTGGGCTTGGTGCGAGATGATGATGGTGTGGGACTCGGCCGGATAGGGTCCGGGGTGGGCCGGATCGGTGTGGCAGTAGCCGCACTCTTTCTGATCCTTCTTGTCGCCGTGACACTCCAGACACTTGGCCTCCGGCGGTCGCAAGCGGTCGGTGACCGTCTTGGCCTCGGGCACGTCCTCGTGGCACATCACACAGGGAAGATCCTTCGTGTGCGCCGCGTGCGACTGGCGAATCTCCTCGCCGGGCTGCTTGGCCCGTCTGGTCCCCAGCATGGTCGCGCAAGCCGCGATGCCCAGCGCTGCCAGCGCGATCCATGTTCCCCTCGCCTTTCTCACGGCGTGACCTCCCTCACCACGTGGCCTCCGTCATAGACAATCTTGAGCAAACCCTCGATCTGGTGTGTCGCATAAGGGGTCACGTTGTCCATTCCGGTAAGCACCGCGCGCCAGGCCGGCGCCACGTCATACACCAGACTGCCCGATCCAAAAAAGGAACTCTTCTGGCCGTTGAGCGGCTCGTCGAGATGGTAGGCATCGAAATCGGCGACCACACGAATCTTGGAGGTGATGGTCTGCCAGCCAAAGGCGCGGCCCATGAAGTACCCGCCTCCCGCAATCAGAAGCCGCCGGCCCTCGACGCCGAGCCGAGTTCCCCCGCCGCTGCCAAGACGCACGGTGGCCTTGCCTCCTCCGTTCCAGCCCCATCCGCTAGCATTGTGCACCTCGTGAAAATCCCCTTGCAGGTCCAGGCGCCGAGGCCACGGCCGCACAGACACGAATCCGCCAAACTCGTCGCGCGTCTCCTGGGCGAAAACCGAAAAAATCGAATATCGCGGCAAGAATAGGTCCGGGGCCGTGCGCCGGTAGTCCCCAGTCACATCCAGGTAGCGACAGGGACTCCAGTTGGCCGTCGCATCGGCCTCAGCCATGCGGGCCTCGGCGAGGCTCCACCGGACCAGCCCACTGAGGGCGAGAGAATCCAGAATTCGATAGCGGGCGTCGACCCCGGCATCGCGGCGGAACACGTGCCGTCCCGCCCCGAGGATCTCCAGGACCGACACGCCCACCTCTGACTCGTATGAACGACTCCAGAATGCCCTTGCCCCGCTGGTGAACTCGCCCCGGCTGTAGCCGAAGCGTGGGGTGACTGGCACACCGACGAATCCCGACAGACCAACCCCCCCCGCGAGCCACAAGGTCGGGGCCAGGCCGTCGAGGTGCACGTTGCCCGCCGTTCCCGGAAACACAAACTGCCGGCCCGCGCGCAGGGTCACGCGCCGGTTCCAGGTCGAGCCCTGCAAGTAGGCCACGTCCACGTCGCCCAAAACGCTCTTTCCATCGCGCGGATCGCCCGCCACCGCTTCACCCCAGCCCGAAACCACGATCTGGGTGTCGTCGAATAGGGAGTTGTGGATCTCCGAGGCCCGCAGGGAAACCAACTCGAGGAAGGGCACCACGGTATGCACGGTGCCATCGCGCGGATCGCGCTGGCCCGAAACGATGGTGGTCGAGCTGGCCGTGACCGTTTCAGCGCGGGCCCACCCGGTAGTTCCAACCAACGCCGCCAAGCAAATGACCACCGTTCTAGTCGCCATCGAAGGCTCCGTTCATGTGGGTGGTGCTCTGGGCTCCGGCCGCGCCCGTGAAAACGATGTTCCCGGAAGTATCGATGGTCTTTGCGTGGCAGGCCACGCACCCGGTTCGCGCCACCCCAGTCGGGTGTCCGGAGAACTGCGGTGGGATGCCATGACAGGCGGTCCCGCACGCGCCGCTGTCGGGTGAGACCCAGTTGGGCGTTTGCTGGATGCCCGCGGTCTTGTCCGTGTTGAGTGGCTCGCCACCGCCATGACAGTAGGCACCCGAGCAAGTCGTCGAAGCGGGATTCCACTGTGGCGACGCACTCTGGGCTCGCGCCAGAGTTCCTGAGCCCGTCACATTGGGGAAGACCGCAGCACCGACGGATGCGCCGGGCACGTGACCCTGGCCGAAATGGCCGGGGCTGAGCACGTTGCCAGGAACCTGATGGCACTCCGAGCACTGAATCGGGCCACGAATGTCCAACAAGGGTGCCGTCAAATGCCGCTGGTGCTGGCCTACCCCCACCGCTGAGGGATCAGAATTTCCCTGCAAGTCCGGCGGCGGCGCCGCTGAGCCGTCAGAACCGTGGCAGGTCTTGCAGGGGGTGTTCGGGTCTGCGAAATCTACCGTGCCGTTGATGTGCAAGATCGTGCTGATCAGCTTGGTCTGCGCATCGACGACGTTGTGATGACAATTTGAACAGCGGGTTCCTCCTGCACCGTTGGGTGGAAGCCCATGGCAGAAAGTGCAGGTTTGGGTCGCGGGTCGAGGCGTGGCATCCCAGCTCGGGGTGTTGGTCACGGCCGCCGAGTCGGCGAAAGTGGCACCGTGGCAGTAGACATTGCTGCAGGTTCGACCGCTCGGATCCCAGGCCGGCGGTCCCACCCGCGTGCCATCGGCAGGCGTTTGCGCGGCCAGGCCCGTCAGCGAAACCTGAGCAGGACCAGTGCGCAGCGAACCGTCGGAGGCGAAGGCGTGATCCTGAGCGCTCTTGTGATCCGGATGGCAGGTCGTACAGACGAACTTCGTGACCAAGAGGCCACCATCAACGTGGATCTTATGTTTGCCCGACGCTGGCGTGGAGCCGTGGCAGGCTGCGCAGGCCGGGGTGCCGTCAGAATTCATCACACCCGGTGGAATACCGCCCGAGCCCTTGTGGCAACGCAAGCAGGAAACCTGAGACGTCCCGCCCGAAAAGTCCTGGCCGTGGCATTTCTGGCAAAGACCGAAATTGAAGTTGGACTCGATCAGCAGCGTGCCGTGAAAATCAGGTTGGTTGGGATCCAGAACCCCGGCCGTGTGCACCGAGACTGCCTCCTCCAACGGACGCGCCTGGGTACATCCCACTACCCATACGGCCATGGCCACCACCAGGGCAAGACTGTGTTTCATCGCCTGACCTCGCAAACCGAGAAGGGCATATGCATCGCCGACCGCGGAAGGAGCTCCGACCTGACCTTGGGGCGCATCTTCTGTCCAAGTATATCCAAGTTTTCCGATAGACAAACGGATCCGGTCATCCTTCGCAGCGTTCGCTGCCTTGCCACATTGCGCCGGGCCGGCCTTTAGAGCTTCCATCAGCGGAACTACCACAGTTGGATTCACACCGGCCCTCGCCTGCGCCATTTTCTGTGGCCTCTCGTCCACATTGCCCTCCCGGCGCCGGTCATCTAGCCTAGCCGGCCCCAAGAGCAAAGGGAGAGCATCCTTTGAAGTTCAAGCTGGTCATCTTCGATTTCGACGGCACGCTGGCCGACAGCCTCGGGTGGTTCATCAACATTTCTGACCGACTGGCCGACGAGTTCGGGTTCGCCCACATCGACAAGGACCAGCTTGCCACTCTCAGGCGTCACGACGCTGCCACGCTGCTGAGACTACACCATGTGCCTTTGTGGAAGGTGCCCTTCATCGCGACTCGTTTCCGCAGCTTGATGTCCCAGCAGATCGAGATGATCGCTCCCTTTCCTGGCGTGCCGGACCTGCTAGGCCGCCTGGCGCAGGCGGGCTCGACGCTGGCCATAGTGACGTCCAACTCCTGCTCCAATGTTCGTCGTGTGCTGGGCAGGAAAACCATGGGACTGGTGGCGGCCTGTGAAGGGGGCGTGTCGGTCTTTGGCAAGCGCGTGAAGCTGCGAAAGGTCTTGCGCCACATCGGCATCCACCCCGCTCAAGCGATCTTCATCGGCGACGAGATCCGCGACATCGAGGCAGCCCGCCAGGCGGGCATCGCCAGCGGCGCCGTGGCTTGGGGCTTCACCGACCTGGATGCCCTGAAAGCCCATTCTCCGGACATGCTGTTCACGACTGTCGAGGAATTGCGTTTGGCCCTACTCGGGTAGCGCAGCGTTGCGGCTGCAAGCGGCTGCGGCCCTGCCCTACCCTGCCTTTTTGAAGTCCTCGGATCGGACGCCGTAGCGTTTGAGCAGGCGGTGCAGGCTCTCGCGCTCGATGCCGGCCCGTTCAGCGGCGCGGGTCACGTTGCCTTCGAACTCGCGCATCAGCACCGCCAGATACTCGCGCGAGATGCGGTCGCGCGCGGTCTCCATGGCCTCGCGGTAGGGCATCTTGACCAGCACCTCGGCGGGAAGCGCACCCACCTGCGCACCCCGCAACTCCGCAGGCAGATCACGGATGTCGAGTTCCTTGCCGGCCGCAATGGCCACCGCGCGCTCGATGGCATTCTGCAACTCGCGCACGTTGCCCGGCCAGTTGTAGGCCACCAGCGCCCGCATGGCCGCATTCCCGATCCCCATGATGTCGCGCTTCGATGTGCGCACGTGCTGGGCCAGGAAATGGGCCGCCAACGCCGGAATGTCCTCACGTCGCTCGCGCAAGGCCGGCATGCGGATGGGAAAGACGTGCAAGCGATAGAAAAGGTCTTCACGGAACCGCCCCGCCTGCACCTCGGCCTTGAGATCCCGGTGGGTGGCGGCGATGATTCGCACGTCGACTGAGAACGGCGTGTTCTCACCCACCCGACGGATCTCCTTGTCCTGCAGAGCCCGATTGAGTTTCACCTGCACGGGCAAAGGCAGTTCCCCCACTTCGTCGAGAAACAGGGTGCCCCGGTGGGCTTCCTCGAAGAGGCCCGGTTTGGTGGCAGCCGCGCCGGTGAAGGCACCTTTGGCATGGCCGAAGAGCTCGCTTTCCACCAACTCGCCGGGCAGCGCACCGCAGTTCACGGGCACGAAGCGATTGTGTTTGCGCTCGCTGTGGTAGTGCACCGCGCGCGCCGCCAGCTCCTTCCCGGTGCCGGTCTCCCCGGTGAGCAGCACGGTCATGTCAAGCCCCGCCGCCCGTTGCAGTAGGCCGTACACCTCGCGCATGGGCGGGCTCTTGCCGATCATGTTGTGAAACGAGTTCACCCCTTCCAGTTCCTTGCGCAGGCTCACGGTCTGAGCGCGCAAGCGCCGGCGCTCCAAGGCACGCGCCACCACCAGCGCGGCCGCGTCGGGATCGAAGGGCTTCTGGATATAGTCGTACGCGCCCTGTTTCATGGCCTCGACCGCGTCGGGAACCGAGCCATAGGCGGTCATCAGGACCACCTCCGTCTCGGGCCAGCGCGCCTTGACCGATTCCAACACGGTGAAGCCACTGGCCCCCGGCATCTTGAGATCGGTTACCACCACGTCGAACTCATGTTCCGCGATCAGCGCCAACGCCTTGGCGCCGTCGCTGGCCGTGGTGAGGTTGTGTTCTGCGCCCAAGATCTTGGCGAACAACTTGAGCATGTTCTCCTTGTCGTCCACCACCAGCACGGCAGGCCGATTCATGTCGTTTCTCCTCTGGCGCGCGGCAGGCACAGCACGAAGCAAGCCCCGCCCGATCCGGGTGCATCCGCGACGATTTCGCCACCGTGGGCGCGTGCGATGGCTTGCGACACCGCCAGGCCCAGACCGGTTCCACGCGGCTTGTTGGTAAAGAACGGTTCAAACAAACGCTCGCGCGCTTCGGCGTCCAGTCCTGAACCTGAGTCCCGTACCGTCACCCGCGAGCACTCGTGGGTTTCGTCGACATGAATGTCGACTCGTCCAGCCGGGGCCGCCGCCTCTATCGCGTTCTTGATGAGGTTGAGTAACACCTGGCGCAGCTTGGACGACGTGCCCGTCGTCTCAATACTCGGCCCAACGACCGTCACAGCCACGCCGGGTGTTGGCGACGCTTCCGCCAGTCGCGCCACCACATCGTCGCAGAGCGCGCGCAGGTCAACCGGCTGCGTGCCAGCCTGGACCGGCCGCGAGAAATCGAGGAGTCCTTCCACGATCTCCTGACAGCGCAGGACCTCTTCCTCGACGACCGCCAAATCCTCGGCCAGCGGCCCGACCGCCTTCTTGCGCAGCAGGCGCGTGTATCCCAGGATCACGCCCAGCGGATTGTTGATCTCGTGCGCCACACCGGCGGCCAGGCGCCCCACGCTGGCCAGGCGCTCGCTCTGCAAGAGGCGATGCTGCTGTTCCTTGAGCGACGCGACCATGGTGTTGAACTGGCGGGCCAGGTCACCGAACTCGTCGTCGCCGCCCACCGCAATGCGCGTGTCGAGATCCCCGGCGGCTAGGCGTTCTGCGCCCGCGTGCAAGAGCGCCACCGGCCGCGCCACCTTGCGACCCAGATAGACAGCCACGCCTCCAGCCAGAACAGGCGCCAGCACCAGAAAGAACACGCTCCATCCCACCGTCCGATCGCGTGTCGCCTGTGCAAATGACTGCAGCTCTCCGATGGCGTCTTCGAAGCGCTTGGCCAAAAGGTCGGTTCGTTGCTGAATGCGGCTCACCACGGCCAAGGCACGCGCATGCTCCAGATGAGCGTCCGCGGTCCGGCCGGACAGTACGGCCGGCACAATGTCGCGGCTGAAAATCCTGTCCAGCTCGGCCGCGCCTGCCTCGATGTCGTCGACCCAGGCGCGTTCATCGGGTCGCTCCGCGCGCTGGCGCAAGTCCTTGATCAGGGTGAGAACCCGCGCTTTAGCTTCGGCGTAGAAGCCGAGGTGGCTGTCATTGCCGATGATGATGGTGTGGGCCTGGTGAGCGTACTGGTCGCGCACGGCGCTGGCCAAGTCCAACGCCAAACGCATGCTGTCCACGCGCGTGCGTGTCTGAGCCAGGCCACGATTGACCTGAGCGAAGCCGAGCAACGCGATCGCCGTGGCGACGGCGAACAGGGCGACGAGTGCCGCAAACGCCAGCGCCAGCCGGCGCGCAGTTCCGGAACGTGCGCCAAGAATCCTGAAGGCCGAGGGTGACATTCGCGGTTACAGTGTAGCCGAAACGGTCAATTTCCACCAGGCGTATGAATGCTCTTTGCCCTCGTGAGCAGCCCAAGCTGAGGTGAGCCGTCGACTGAATCGTAACCTCCGATGTTACGCTGTAATCCTCGCGGTCGGCTCGCGCGGTCCGGGTTCGCCGCTATCTCGTCATCATCGTGGAGCAGCCGCAAAGAAGTCATCGCTAAGTCAGCCAGGCAAAACTGACGAATCAAAGAATCAGGTGCGAGTCAACAGTTTGGCGGATCGATTCCTGTGTGAGACAAGGGCCTACCGTGTATCTGTTCGCTCGTGTTTCAAGCCAGAATGGTTGAAGCCAGTGAGCGCCCGCATACACTAATCTATTAGGAAGTTCTCAGCGACCAGTCGACGGACCGGCCAACTATCGGAGGCCAATCAATGCAATCGCATCAGCTCGCTCCGTTTTCCTTTGCGCGACGGGCGTGGGTCGGATGTGCTGCCTTGCTGGCGTTTGCTGCTCTTGGGTGTCAGGCCGACTCGAGCGGGATGCCTGGCGCAGTCGTCGACGCCGGCAAAGATGGTCCCCGCGCAGCGACCGATGGCCCGAGCACTGTGCTTGGCGGAAACACGGGCACGACCGGTGGAGCCACCTCTGCGACCGGCGGAACCACCGCCGCACTAGGTGGGACGATCACCGAGACCGGTGGGACCACGACCGTACTAGGTGGCTCGAAAGCCGCATCCGCTGGGACCACGACCGTATTCGGTGGAACAACAGCTATCACCGGTGGGACCACGACCGTACTAGGTGGCTCGAAAACCGCATCCGGCGGAACCACTGTCGCGTCCGGCGGAATCACAGTCGCCACCGGCGGAACCACTGTCGCATCCGGCGGAACCACTGTCGCCAGCGGTGGAACCACAGTAGCGTCCGGGGGAGCCACCGCCGCATCCGGCGGAATCACAGTCGCCACTGGCGGAACCACAGTCGCATCCGGCGGAACCACTGTCGCAAGCGGCGGAACCACCGCCGCGTCCGGCGGAACCAAAGCCGCCACCGGCGGAACCACCGCCGCGTCCGGCGGAACCAAAGCCGCCACCGGCGGAACCACCGCCGCATCCGGCGGAACCACCGCAGCCACCTGTGGGCGACTCGGCCTGAACTGTTGCCCGGGGAATGTGTGCAACGAGGCTCTCACCGCCTGCACGCAGCCTGCTGGCCCGGGACCAATGAAGTGTACGAGTTGCGGCAGCACCACCTGCTGTCCGGACAACTCCTGCTCCGGCGGTGGCTGCTGCGACCGGGGATCCTGCATCGCCCAAGACGACACATGTCTAGACAACGTTGGCGGCGGCATCTGCTCCAACAACGCTTGCGGAGCCTGCGGCGCGCTCGGCGATCCCTGTTGTGTCAACGCCCAAGGCAACAACCCGATTTGTACGGCAGGTGGCCTCGCATGCGGGCCCAGCGCCAACGGCAACACCTGCCAGCCCTGCGGTGTTGAGAATGGACCTTGTTGCAGCACCTCAGGACCAGCCGTAACCAACCGCACCTGTTCCGCCACAAATCTGGTCTGTCAGGCCAATGGAGGCGGCCCCGGTACGACCTACACATGCCGGGCCTGCGGCGCCATCAGGGGCCAGCCCTGCTGTGCGGCTCAGACTTGTACTCCCCCTCTCAACTGCAACGGTTACGGCGCGGGAGCGACCTGCCAGTAGGGGCGACCTGCTGTCGTCCCTTCCATAAAAGGCTGTCCGTCGAGCAACGCCCGCGCCGAGATGATCAACCTGGGCGCTATCGGGCGATGGTCAGTGACAGGTCTGCGTGTAGTTGGTGAACGAGGTGCCACCAGATGGGGAGCACAAGCCATTCGCTATGTTGATGGCACAGACCCCAGAAGTCCCGCTGAACGTCTGGCCGCATGTTGGGGTGGGGTTCTTTGGCAAGCTGGGTACAACAGCCAAATACTTGCCGCTGCATAACGTTCGGCTCCCACATAGAGCGAATTGATTGTCCGGAAAGCTCAGGGTAGTCGAACCATCACAGTCCCAGTCCCCGCTCCCATTGGGAGCGTTGCCGCTATGCCAAATAATTGGAGTGATTTGCCCCACACCTGCAGGTGTGGCGGGAGCGGTGCAAGGCGGTGTGGTTCCGTTGCAACCTGTAATAGTTCCACCATTCAAACACGCGCCAGTCGCCAGTCCGTTGACGTTGCAACTGATAGCGGGAATGTTGTCGACAATGCCATCGCAATCGTCGTCGGTGCCCATATTGGCGCAGGTCTCGGTGCCCGGGAAGACTGTCTGGGCGCAGACGGCGGGTGCCCACGCGGTGGATGAGTTGTCCGCGGAGAGAACGCATTTCTGCGTGCTGACAGCGCAGATGCCCTTCAGACCAGCCACCGTGCAGGCCTGCGTCTTTCCCACCTGGCACAGGCACGTGCTGGAAGCATTGTCGGGCGTACCGTCGCAGTCGTTGTCCAAACTCGAGGAGCAATCGCGCGTGCCTTTGGGCACGTCCTGCACGCAGGGGCCCCACGTGCCCTGGGCGGTGCACTTCTGCGTGCCGGGGGCGCAAATTCCGTACAAACCCGTTGAACACCCCTTCGCAGCTGTACTCGCTGGATCGCACGTAGCGCAGGAACCGTTGTTGCAGGTGCCACCGGTCGAACATGCCTGGCCGATGGCCACGCACGTGCCGGTCACGCAACATCCGCCACCCCTGCAAGCGTTTCCCGCACAGCAAATCTGATTGGCACCCCCACAGGACACGATTGCTACGTCTGGAGCAGCGTCGCCTGGAGTGATCACCACCGTGTCCACAGCAGCGTCAGCAACCGTGGAACCGCCGGTTCCACCCGTAACGATGCCTCCAGAGCCGCCCACCCCGCCGCCCCCGGCTCCGCCAGTCGCAACCGTAGTCCCGCCGACCCCTCCGCTGCCGCCAGTTCCACCTGTGCCAATGACTCCTCCGGCGTCGCCCACGCCGGTGTCAGGCGGGGAAACAGGGACATCCGCAGGCTTGTCAGCAGCGCCGTCGCCTTTGGGTCCCCCATCCTCCACGCCATTGGTCTCTGCCCCACCGACATCTGCTGAGCCGACATCCGCGCCGCCGTCGAACCTCGCGCCCGCACCGGCGTCAGGAGGCCAAAGCGTGGCTTTCGGGTCGTAGACCGGAAGGCTTCGCGGATCCACCACTTCTATCTGACCGCAGAGTCCCTGCGGACAGCTGCGACCGAGGAACAGCGTCAGCCGTCGGCTTTCGCCAGGAAGGAAGGACACGGTCGCCATCTGCGAGACAACGGGGATGGTGCTGCCTCCCAGGAACCCTTTCGCCGTGACAGCAAACGGCCAGCCCTGATTGTTGGGCGGCACCAGCGCCAGCACGACCGGCAAGTCATTGCCGGTCGCGAGTGGAAAAGTCTTGGCAGGCGACGCCGCGGTCGGCCCCTGCGCATCGATCTCGATGCTGTCCATTTCAGTCGGAACCGCCAGATCGCTCCACACCACAACCACGATCTTCGTGTTCTTGTCTTGGCTCGAACAGGCGGCCAGGCCAGCCAGCACGCTCAACATCAAAGAAATGCGCCGCATGGCTATTTGACCTCCACGCAGCTAGGAAGGCCAGCCCGGCTGCACGCAGTGTTGCTCGGATGGTAGGCGAACAAGATCGCCATCACAGTCCCCGCCACCACCACAGCGCCCACGCCGGTCCAGAACCACCACGTCTTGTAGATTGGCTGCCCCGCGTTGGCCGGCTCGGGCGTCGCAGGAGAAGAGACCAGTGTCGTCGTGCTCTCAACCGGAGGCGGAACCGGAAGGGCGATAGGCGTGGCCGGCGGGGGCGTGGCGGGCACGGGTGCAGGCGCGGCGCTGCTGGGGCCGGCTGCCGCTGTTGCCGCTGGCACGGGAGGGGGCGCCAGTACCGGCACAGCCGGCGCGGCTTCCTTGACTGGCGCAGCCTCGGGTGGCGCGATGGGCGCGGATTTCTTCTCCTCATCGAGTTTGCGCTTGATCTCCGCCACGAGTTTCTCGGCCATGTCGCGATTCGGGGCATCCGCGCTGCTGGTCCGCAGGAAGGCCCGGTACCTGTCCAGCGCCTGGTCCAGCTTGCCGCCCATCCGGTAGCTCTGCGCGATGTTGAAGAGAAAGGCCGAGTCCTGGACCAGCGTGTAGGCGGCTTCGAAGTGCTTGGCCGCCTCATCGTAGTGCCCGAGGTTGTAGGCGACGTTGGCCTGACGCCATTCCGCTCGCGCCGCAACCTTGTTCCCCTCGGCGCTGTCCCCGCTTCCGGCTGCCTGCGCGACAGAAACCGTGCCCATTACTTGAACCAAAGCCATCACAACGACAAACCGCATGACGCGCAGATTATATTGGAAGGATGGATCGCGGGGTGTCTTTTCTTGCCGCCGCCACGACACAGTACGCCCAAGCTTGTCATCTAATGTCTGAACGCAGCAGTCGCGCACATACGCTATCTCTATCGATTTAGTTGGATTCGCTGTTCGGGAATGCTACTCATTTAGAAAGTCGTGCGCAGCCCTGGCAGTCGTTCCTCTGGAGGTCACAGGCCAATGACAGAAAATCGTGGTTCTCGACTGGCGATCTTTGTGTTTCTTGGCGCGAGCTTGGCAGCGTGTACTGGTCCCCGAGGCCCGGCTGGGCCTGCTGGCGACGCTGGCCCTCCCGGACCCCCAGGGCCTCCAGGCGACGTTGGGCCTCCAGGATCTCCAGCTCCCGGCCCAGATGCATCAGCCACTGCCGATGTGCCGATCGGAAAGCCGCCGACAGTGACGATTGCTGGCAGCACGCAGACGGCAGGCTTCGGCGCGCCCGTCACCCTGATCGGCACCGCAGCCGACCCTGACTCGGACATCACCAAACTCACATACAAGTGGGTCCAAACCGCTGGTCCCACGGGGCCTCTCGTCGGCGCCGCCACGCCGACGTTGACCTTCACCACGCAAACCCTGACCGATGCCAAGGCGACCGTAATGGCCCTGCTTCACTTCGGTGTGCTTCCCATCAGCCCGGATGAAGCCGGCAACTACTCCTTCGAATTGGATGTGACCGATCCAGAAGGCAACGTGGGCAAGGCCACGGCTACCGTCCGCGCGAACCCTCCCACCACGGGACTGCAGAACGTTCCCGTCGGCATCCGCCAATTCCTGATGGGCGACGGGGGAGCCCAGACGACTTGGAACTGGAGTCTGGACGCGACCGGGGCGAAGGGCTCGGCTGCCATCCTGACCGGCGGCACCACGCGGTTCCCCAGTTTCGTCCCCGACGTCGTCGGCAGCTACAATTTGACGGAAGCGGTTTCCACCAAGACGCTGACCATTGTTGCGGGTAATTGGCGCGGCATGATGACCGACTACCAGGGCTCCTGCCAGACCTGTCACAGCGACAGCACCAAGCTGGCGCCTGACGTGTTCACACCTTGGTCCAAGACGGCTCACGGCATTGCTGTGCAGGCCAAGCTGAACGGCACCTACTCCGATGGAGTCACGCCGCTGACGTACTTCCCGCGTTCCTGCATGGAGTGCCACACCGTGGGCGACTCGCCGGCAGCAGTCAACAACGGCTTTGATGACGTCGAGAAGACCAGCGGCTGGACCATGCCTACCAAGTTGCAACCAGGCAACTGGGAGAATCTGCTGAAAAACTACACCCCCCTGGCCAAGCTGGCTGGCATCCAGTGCGAGAACTGTCACGGCCCACAAGACGGCCAGGTTGGGCAGCTCTCAAGCCTTGCACACACCACTTCGGGGCACACCACCCCCGACAAGTGGACGCGCGTGTCGTTCTCCGAGGGAGTTTGCGCCTCCTGCCACCAGGACGCGAGCCACCACTACAAGCCGAGCCAGTGGGCCACCTCTGCGCACGCCCAGCGCGATCTAGTGAGCAACGCCACCTTCGAAGCACGCGGGGCCACGGCCGCTCACTGCGGCCGGTGCCATTCGGCCCAGGGCTTTGCCGCGTATTCAGCTCAGTTGGCCAAGGGAGACGCCACCCTGCTGCACAAGCCAGACGGCACCGCGGCCGACGAGGCCTACCTGCGCGGCCTGGGTCTGCAGGCATCGACGGTGGAGGCGATCACCTGCGCGGCTTGCCACGATCCTCACGACGCCAGCAACCCCAGCCAGCTTCGTCTGGGTGGCGGCCTCAAGGCGTTGCCCAACGGCCTGACCGACATCGTCGGCGCCGGCAAGGGTGTGCTCTGCATGGCCTGCCACAACACCCGCAACGCGGAACACGACGACTTCGTTGCCGCGGCCAAGGACTTCTCCGGCCCGCATACGCCTTCGCAGACCGACATGCTCTACGGGTTCAACGCGTACTTCATGCCGCGTCTCAATCCGTCCAAGCACTTGTCGGTGACCGACACCTGCGCCGGTTGCCACGTCGCCATACCCACGGCCAGCGAGAAGGCAGCGGGACGAAGCGACAACCACAACTTCGCGACCGACAACTCCATCTGCGCCTCCTGCCACTCGGCCTCGACCGACGGCGAGGCATTCCTGGCCGCGATGAGTTCGCAGCTTGACCAACTGGGGACGGCAATCGGAACCAAGGCCCAGTCCATCATCAATGCCCTGTACACCGCGGGAAACACCCTCTCGGTGCGAGCGTACCGACAGGCGACCGACCAGTACAGTTCCGCGGCCACCACCACAGCCGACATTGTGCTGGCCAGCGCCCCGACGGCAGTGATGCTCCGTACCGCCATCCACGGGACGACTTCATTCACCCTGACCCTGGCCGCGCCGGTCGACGTGACTTGGACAGCAACGGCGTCAGCCCCAGCCAGCACCGAGACCCTGTCGCAGCTTGACTGCCAGATCAGCAGCATCACCGTCACAGGGCAGACTGTGCCGCCGGTTCCGCCCGCCACGACCGGCGCGCCCGTGGCGGCCATCGCCACCGATTCGGTGGTGGCCAAGGCGAGCTGGAACCTGCAACTGCTCAGCAACGACGGATCCAGGGGTTTGCACAACCCGTCCTTCTTCCAAAACGTCGTGGTCAAGACTCTGGAGGCCTTGCAGTAGACATCGCGGGCTCTATTCAAGAACATACGGCGACAAGTTCCTGCAGCCGCCGGGGCAGCGACAAGCTATCCTTTGGGTGACGGCAGCCGAGGCCGCCGAAATCGCGAGAAACAGTCAATCCGGGATCTTTGGAGACGCCATGCCACTGCTACCCAAGTCGCCCTCTCCCAACATCGCCCGGCTCGCCAACTACGCGCGAAATCCTCTCACCGTCCTCGGCTTCGGGCTGACCACGCTGTCAGGGCTGACCCTGATCATCTTTCTCGCGCTCGAGATAGCGGGACAGGTCGACAACCCGTATACGGGGGTGTTCGGCTCGGCCTTTCTGCCCGCAGTATTCGCAGGAGGGCTGCTGCTCATGCCACTAGGAATCCTACGCCGACGGCGGGCGCTCATGCGCAGTGGTCAATCGGCCGAAGCCATCGCAACCTACCCGAACCTCGATTTCAACGATCGACACCTGCGCCGCGTGGTCCTGATCATCGCCGTGGTCACCGTGATCAATGTCGTGGTGCTGGCGACCAGCTCAGTGGTCGCGCTCAACTTCATGGACACACCGAAATTCTGCGGGGAAGTGTGCCACAAGGTCATGCGGCCGGAATACACGGCCTACCAGAACTCGCCCCACTCGAGGGTCAAGTGCGTTCAGTGTCACATCGGCCCGGGCGCCTCCTGGGCAGTCAAGTCCAAATTCGATGGCCTGCGCCAGGTGTGGAAAGTGATGACGGGAACCTATGCCCACCCGATTCCTTCGCCCGTGCACACGCTGCGGCCGGCGCGCGACACCTGTGAAAGCTGCCACTGGCCAGCCAAGCACTACGGCGACAAGCTGCGGGTCATCGGCCGTTTTGCCGAAGACGAAAAGAACAGCGCGAGCTTCACCGCGCTCTTGCTCAGGACCGGCGGCGGTGCGGTTGGCGCTGGCCAGCCTCACGGCGGCATCCACTGGTGGCACATCTACGCCGACAACCGCATTCGCTACTTGGCCACTGACCAGCGCCGACAAGAAATCGCCTGGGTCGAACTGACCACACCCGACGGAAAACGGACTGAGTTCACGCGCGAAGGCGCGAAACTTCCGGCCGTGGGCGACATCCAAAAAGCAGCTCGACTGATGGATTGTATCGACTGCCACAATCGGCCCACCCACCTGTTTGAGACCCCGGCCAAGGCGCTTGACAGCGTCCTGCAGCGGCAGGCCGATCTGCGCGATCTGCCGTTCTTCAAACGGGAGGCGGTCAAGGCGGTCTCGCTGGCCTATGCCAGCCACGATGAGGGCGTGGCTGGGGTCCGACTGAGCGTGGCGGATTTCTATCGCAAGACCTACCCGGATCTGGCGGCGCGCGACGGCAAGCTGATCGCGCGGGCGGCGGACGAGGCCGCTGGGGTGTACGATCGGACTGTGTTCTCGGAAATGAACACCAACTCCAAAACCCACCCCAACAACATCGGGCACGACGACTCGCCGGGCTGCTACCGCTGCCACGACGGCAGCATGAAGGCAACCAAGGGCGATCAAGTGATCCCCAATGACTGCGACACCTGCCATGCCATTCTGGTCGACGGCAGTCCCAAAGAACCCGACCTGGGCCAGCTTGTCATGGCGCCGCCCCCGGCTCCTGCCCCCTCGGAGGCCAAGCCGTGAGATATCTCGGCATGGTCGGCATGACCGTGCGCCGAAGCCAGCAAGAGGGGTTGGCAAAATACACGTTTAGTCCCGAGGAGAGCGAGGCCCAGAGCCAGGCTCTTCACCAAGCGTGTGACTTCCTCGAGAGCGTGTATCTGGCCACCTGCAATCGCGTCGAGGTGATCTTCCTGTGCCGGCGGGGCATCCCGGTTTCCGACTATCGCAAGCGCATCCACGGCTTCTTCGCGACGCGCGGCCAGAAGGGAGCCAGCAGGGGGACGACGGCACGCGCGGCGGCCCAGGCCCTGCACGCCTACGAGAAGGACGGCGCGGCCGAACACCTCTTCTGTGTGGCCGCGGGCCTCGACTCGCTCAACCCTGGCGACGCCCAGATTCTGGGCCAGGTCAAGCAGGCGCTGCACACGGCGCAACGACTGGGGCTGGCCGGCCCGCACCTGCAGATGGTGTTCGAAGAGGCCTTTCAGGCGGCCAAGCGCGTGCGCAGCAAGACCGCGCTGGGGGTTCGGCCGGTCTCCATGGTTTCGCTGGCCTTCGACCTCATAGACGAGCGGACCAAGGTGCCGGCCACGGTGGCGCTCATCGGCGCCGGCGACATGACACGCCAGTGTGGCGAGCATCTGCGCGGCCGGCCGGGCTGCACCCTCCTGTTCGTGAACCGCACAGTGAGCAAGGTCGCCGATCGGGCGACAGCGTGTGGTGGCCGGGCCTTGGCCCTGGACGCGTTTCTGGCAGCGCCCGGGCATGTGGACGTGATTGTGACGGCCACTTCAGCGCGTGAACCCTTCCTGGGACGCGCCTTCTTTGCATCCCTGCTGGGCGCGCCGCCGCTGGTGATCGACCTGGCGGTACCGCGCGACACCGACGGGAAGGCCGCGGCCGCCGCGGGAGCTCAGCTTTGCGACATCAACCAGCTCAAGGCCGAGGCGGAGCGCAACCGGCACGCCCGCGAGGCCGAGATTGCCGAGGCTCGCGTCGTCATCGACGAAGCCCTGGAGGCGTTGCGCCGGCGGGTGGTCGAGCGCGACATCAGTCCCATCGTGCGCGACTTGCGCAGCCAGGGCCAAGCCGCGGCCGACGAACTGCTCAAGCAGCTCTTCAGCAACGGTCTGGCCAAGCTGGACGAAGCCCATCGCGACCATATCCGGCGCTTTGGCCAGCAGGTCGTGAACCAACTCCTGCACCTGCCCACCGTCGGGCTCAAGCGTCTGGCGCAGGAGCACGGCATGGACGCGGTGGAGGCCTTCCTACAAGGCGTGCACGACGACCGCCGCGGGCAGTAGTATTCCGCCATCATGACGCTGCCCTCTTCCCGGCGTACGGGGTCGATGCAGTCCCGATCCCGCCTGCTCGTGGTGGGCGTGCTCGCCATCATGGCCTTCACCCTCGCGTTGCTCGCGTGGTGGGTTCTCTTCCACCTGCGCTATTCGGCCCAGGAGATTCGCGCCACCGCCGAGCACATGCAGGCCGATCGCCAATCCGCGGAACGGGCGCTGCGGGGACTGGCGCAACATCAGGCGCTGGCACCGGCCGAGTTTCTCGGGCTGGCCTATCCCCAGCTCGACTGGCAGCCGGGCGTGCACCCCGGCCAGGAACTGGCGCCCGGCTACCCTGGCTACGGGGTCACCATTCGACCGGGTCG
>PMBY01000451.1 GCA_003153875.1 Myxococcales bacterium
GCCTTCATGGTTCTGAATGACCCATAGCAGCCCGGCCTGACGGTCGGCGCCTGCCCGTCCGAGCGGCCTGGGGCGCGCTGGCAAGGACGGACGGCGTGTGGAGCGAGGGTGTACCTGTACGACGGCCTCGGGTGCTACAATGCGGACTTTCCGCCTGAGAGTCCCGCTTCTCCATGCCTACCCTTGCCCCCATCTTGATTTCCCTCCTGGCGATCGCGGGGAACGGCATGGACAGCAACGCGCCTCAATCCAGGTCACTGCCCGTGGTGCCGCTGTCGCGGGGCTTGGTCATCGTGCTGCGGCCGTCGGATGTCGACGAGTTGACCCGCACCGCTCTCGCCCGGGTCACCGGGGAGCTGACCGCGGCCGAGTTCCAGACCACCTTCGTCCCCCTCGACCCGAGCCAGGATCCCACGAGCCAGGTTGAAACCGTGGCCCCCGAATCCCGCGCCGTTGCCGCCTTTGCCATCGCTCACATTGGCGATCCCCAGGGCCACACGATTGCCATCTGGGTTTCGGATCGGGTGGGACGGCGAACCAGCATTCTGCGAATGGCCATCCAGGGCGACGACATCAGCCACGATGCCGCGGTGCTGGCCGTTAACGCTATCGAACTGATTCGCGTCAGCCTGGCAGGCCTGTGGCCTGCGCCTCCGCCGGCCGCCCCAAACCATGACCGCGTTGCCAAACCATCGCAGCGGCCACAGGTCACTCTTGGCCTGGGAATCACCGCGCAGCAGGACATTGCGCTTCAATGGCCCCAGTTGATGGGTTCATTGATGGCAATGGTGACATGGCCGCGCGGACTGGGGATAAGGGCTGAGCTGAGCGGCCTTGGCCCAGCTCTGACGCTCCACGGATCCGATGGAACCGCTGGCGTGTACCGTCAGCACGCGTCGCTGGGACTGGTCTGGACCTTCCTCCGGCGGACGCGGGTCAAGTCGTTCATTGTCGTGTCGGGCGGCGTGGCGCACCTGAGCGGTGAAGGCGCGACCAATGATCCCGCGCGAGCGATTCCGCGCTCTGGCTCCGCCTGGTCGGCGCTGGGTGCGGCCGGCATTGCGGCAGCGCTGCGCCTCAGTGGTAGGCTCTGGTTGGCGGCAGAAATCGACTGTCTTGCGAACCTGCCACCACTGGTCATCCGCATCGCCGGCACCGACAAGAGGCAATTCTCCTACCCCGGAGTCCTGGCAAATGTTGGGCTACACATCAGTTTCTAGATGGCTGCTGCTGCTAGCGGCCGTGGCGGCCTGCTCGCCACGAACCTTGACACTGGTGGATCTCTATTCGGACGGGGGCCCTCCGCCAGCCTTAATCGACGGCAAGCCCGCCGCCGCCCCCGATACCGCTATTCCCGACGCCGCTTCCGATGCCGCCACTCCCGCCAACTTGTTGAGCGGGCTGGTGGGCCTGTGGCACTTCGACGACCCCGTTGGCAGCACTCTCGCGCGCGATTCGTCGGGCAACGGCAACGACGCGACACTGGTGGGCCTGGACCCAGCCCAGGCCTGGGTTCCCGGTCGCCAAGGTGGGGCGCTGGACACCAATGGCGTGGGGTACGCTTCGGTGGCCGACTCCCCAAGCATCGACAGCATCACCGCCGAGGTTACGCTTTCCGCCTGGGTCTACTTCGACGGGGTCATTCCGGTTGACTATGGGACCGCGCTGTCGCGACAGATCCGAACCACCAACGAGCAGTACTACCACCTGTCGCTGTATCAGGATGGCACCCCCACCCTGTTCATAGGTTTCTCGGCCAGCATCGCAGCCGCCCGGCCGACCGCGCCCCAACCAGTTACTCCCAGACACTGGACCCACATGGCGGGAACCTACGATGGCAGCCTGGCCACCTTGTACGTGGATGGCGTCGCAGTCGGCTCGCGACCGATCGTGGGGGTCTTTCCCCGCGACGCGGTTCCGGTGATCTTGGGTGGCAATGGCAACGCCGGGGCGGTTTCCGAATTCTTTCCCGGCCGCCTCGACGAGATCGCGCTCTACAACCGCGCGCTCAGCCCTGACGAGATCAAACTGCTCGCGACTCCAGTTGCCTTCTAGTCACGCCATCTGTTTCAAATCTTGGTTCCGCCGCACCAGAAATCCTCATGCAGATGAATACGAAGACCAGCTTGTTTCTTGTCGCTTGCACACTTGGACTCGCTTGCACCAACAGCGCCTCCGACGTGATCCGCGACGGATCGGCAGGTGGTTCGCTTGCACCTGGAGGCAGCTCAGGAACCGCAGGAAGCCTGTCGACCGGAGGCGCCACCAGCGGCATCTCGACTCAAACTGGGGGCAATATCGGCGGAACAACCAATGCGATTTCGTCGTCATCACAATCTTCAGGAGGGACAACGTCAACCTCCTCCAGCCCGGCAGGTGGGTCCAGCACTGGTGGTGAAACGACGTCCTCGGGCGGCAGTGCAGCAGCGGACGCCGGCGTGGACCGCGCCCAATCTGGCGGCACTCCCGCAGCCGACGCCGACGTGGACCGCCCGCTTGCTGGCGGCTCCGGCGGCACTGCGACGACTTCAGCCGGCGGCAGCGGCGGCGTCTCGACCACCGCTGCGACAGGTGGCTCTGGTGGGCAGTCAGCCGTTCCCGATGCAGGCACGTTGCCATCGCCAGACGGCGGCACCGGGAGGACGTGGCAGCAGATCCAAAGTGACTTTATCGACTTGCGGTTCGGCATGTTCATCTGTTTGGGGATTCTCACCTACACAGGATCCTGGGGGCAGGCCAATCTCCCCATCAACCAGTTCAATCCCGCCAATCTCGACTGCAATCAGTGGGCTACTGCGGCCGCCAGCGCCAAGATGAAGTTTGGTGTACTCACCACCCGCCATCACGATGGCTTTGCCTTGTGGCCAAGCAAGGCCAGCAACTTCAACGTGGGAAGCATCCCGTGGCGTTCCGGCAAGGGAGACGTGGTGCAAGAGTATGTCACCGCCTTCCGCGCCAAGGGGCTGGAGCCGGGGCTGTACTACTCGATTTGGGATTCAACCCAAAACAACGGCAATAACGGGGCGCTCTCGGCCACGCAGATGCAGTACATCAAGACCCAGCTCACTGAGCTTCTGTCCAACTATGGCAAGATTCCACTGCTGGTACTCGACGGTTGGGCCTGGAAGATGGGACACAGGAATGCCCCGTTCGCCGAAATCCACGACTTCATCAAGTCTTTGCAACCCGAAATCTTGATAGTCGACCATGACGGAATCCAGGGGCCTTGGGACGCTGACTTGGTGATGTACGAAGAGCCCAAAGGGGTGTTCTCGCCCACGGGAAACACAATCGCGGCGGCCCAGGACAACAAGATCAATGGCACAGGTGGCAACGACTGGTATTGGGCGCCAGACATCGGCTCCTTGATGACCGTCAGCTCGATCGTCGATGGTCATCTCAAGAAGCTGGAGGCAGGCTACACCAATTTCATCCTGAACTGCCCGCCCAATCGCGATGGGCAGTTGGATGCGGCCATTGTGACCATCCTCGGTCAAGTGGGCAGTTCATGGACGCCCAACGCCGGCAGGCCGCCCTTGCCCACGCAACCCCCTCTCAATGAGCATCCGTACATGCCCACAGGGGCCATTGCGACCAGCGGAACGGCCTTCAACGCCATTGATGGCGTGAACGACGTGGGAGCCTTCGGCGTCTGGACATCCTCGACCAGCTTCCCGCAATCGCTGACCATCGATCTCGGTTCCGTGAAGCCCGATGTCGGCTACTTCGGCTATCTTCCGGGTTACTCAGGCAGCGGGCCAACCACGAACGGCAGCATCACCTCCTACAAGATCTTGGTCAGCAGCGACAATTCCACCTACACCGTGGCTACCTCGGGAGCCTGGCCGGGAGATGGTAAGTACAAAGGGGTTCTCTTCGGTCCCGTGGCTGCGCGCTACGTTCGACTGGAGGCCGATGCCGCCAACGGAGGTGGCGGCGCCCAGGCCACCGAAGTGGTCGTGGGCGCTAGGCGCTAGGCCGACGCGAGCGCGACATTCATGTCTGGCCACTCGCAGTTCTTCATTGCCAGCCCCTCAGATTCTGTACGGTTAGCGTCTCCCCGGGTATGGCACGGGCCTTGCTTTCCTGGAACGGATTTTAGATCTGTGTGGACACGCCCTTCCCAGAACTGGGCATCCGCTGGTCGATCTTGTGACCAGAAAGACTCCTTCCCGGAACTATCCAGCTGTGTCAACGTCCCTCCGTACCCATTCCTTTCCTCAAGGAGGCCAGCCATGAAGCCGCGCACTAGCGCGATCGCCGCTCTCTTCTTCCTCGCTGCGTGCAACGAATCCGAACAAGTTCGCAACTCGGCGGAAGTCGAATCCTCGTCCCAGGCGCTGGGCAAGACTCCAGCAAGCGAGGTCGCAACCTGGCGAAAGGTCGGTGGCAGCACCCTGCCGGATGGCCGCTACTTGCAAGCGGTGGCCTTCGACGAAACTCGCAGGGTCGCCGTGATGTTCGGAGGGCTGAGCTACAACTCTTCCGCCGGCACGCTCTCCACAAATCAGGAGACCTGGGAGTGGAGTCTCGCGACGGGCGAATGGACCAATCGCACGGCAACCGGCACGCAGCCAGCGGCACGTTCCGGTGCGGCCATGGCGTTCGATTCTCAGCGCAACAAGATCGTTCTCTTTGGCGGCCGCGCGGGCAGCGGATTCAACTACCAAGATACCTGGGAATGGGATCCAACAGGCGGCACCTGGACGGATTTGACCGCGTCAGGCAGCCGCCCCAGCGCACGCAGCCAGCACGCCATGGTCTACCAGAAATCAACCGGGAAAATCCTGCTCTACGGAGGCGGGCGAAGCGACTCCTCCTC
The DNA here is from genome assembly GCA_003153875.1 of Myxococcales bacterium. The sequence goes on from PMBY01000451.1 coordinate 4,823, forward strand.
CTACGATGGCACGGGCATCATGGTTTCGTTCGGCGACACCTGGGAGTGGGATGCGGGAACCCACAGCTGGAGCCAACGCCAGCTACCCGCCAGCCCAGGGGCTCGACACGATCTGGGATTGGTGTGGGATTCCTCGCGCAACATGGCCGTACTCTTCGGGGGCATGCAGAAAGACACGGCCGGAGTCGACGGGATTCCCATGCAGGACACCTGGGACTGGGATCCCACTGCCGGCACTTGGACTGAGCGCACTACCCAAGGGAGCAAACCATCCCCTCGCTACGCCCACTCGATGGCCTTCGCCGGGGCTACCAAGAAGGCCATTGTCTTCGGCGGGTGGGACATCTCAACTGGGGGGAGCCTGAACGACTTGTGGGAGTGGGATCCGGTCAGTGGCGCATGGACTTTGCGCCTGGACGGGACCGAAACTGACACTCCATCGGCGCGCATGTATGCCTCCTTCGTCTCAGACGATGCGAAGGCACGGATCGAGTTGATAGCCGGCGCCACGATGGGCAATTCCTACTACTATGGGGGGGGAGGCATGGGTGGGGTGGTACCCGTGGGCCCCATGCCCACGCCTTATGGCTGGCAGGGATCCAGGGAAGTTTGGGAGATCGATACAGCAACGTACGCGTGCAAGGATCGTTCGGCCCCAACCAATACGCCACTGCCGCGTTCGAATCATGCTTTGGCGTACAACCCGTCCACGGGGAAGACCTACGTCTTCGGCGGGATAGATTTGATGCAGAATGCTTTCGATGATCTATGGGAGTGGGATGGCAAGACCTGGACAGAGGTTGTCACCGATGTCCGGCCTGCCGCCCGCTCCGACGCTGGACTAGCCTACGATCCGGCCAGGAAATCTTTGATTCTCTACGGCGGGCAAAGCTATTCAATGGGAGGCATGTACTATCAGACAGTCCTCGGCGACACCTGGGAGTGGAGCAGCACGACGCGACAGTGGACGGAGCTCTACCCGAAATCAAGCCCCGACCCGCTCTACGGACATGGCATGGTCACAGACACGACCCGCAACAAGATCCTCCTCTTCGCCGGGATGAGCAACTACACAAACTATGTGTACCCGCCAAGTGGCTACATGGATCCGATGCGCAACGATGTCTGGGAGTGGGACGGCAGCAAGATGAGTTGGACCAATCGCACGACTATTGTTGGCGCAAATGCGCCGACTCCTCGTCAGTATCCGATCCTCGCCTACGATCAGGCTCGCCAGAAGCTCTTCGTCGAGGAGAGCTCGACGTATGGCTTCTACGGCGGTGGCAGCAACAGCACCTTCTGGGAGTGGGATCCAGTCTCGGCGGGATGGTCCATGCGCACCACCGGCGACTATCTCGACTACGGCATGCCCTACTGTGCTTCCTACGATTCCACGCGGCGGCGTGAAATCGTCTTCGGCGACGTCTGGAGTCAGACGACGGGGAACCACGAGACCTGGGAGCTCGATTCCAAGGGCCCGACCTGGTACGTGCGCTCGATGGTCGACTCGCCCTCTACCGGCTACGGCGCTGCCATGGTGTTCGACTCTGCCCGCGGCGTGGTGGTCCTGTTTGGCGGCAATGCCAACGGCACCCCGACGGATGAAACCTGGGAATACAACGTAACCAGCCTGGGCAATGGCGAGGGTTGTTCCCCCAACACCGCTTCGGCCTGCGCCTCCGGCAACTGTGTCGACGGCGTGTGCTGCGAATCCGCATCCTGCACCGGTCCATGCAAGTCGTGCAACGTAAGTGGCCACGAAGGCACCTGCGTTCTCGCCCAGGCTGGCACGGAGGTTCCCGGAAGTTGTTCCAGCGGACAAGCCTGTGACGCCAGCGGGAATTGCAAGACCAACAATGGCCAAGCGTGTAGCAGTGGCAGCGCGTGCGCCTCGGGCTTCTGCGTGGACGGAGTATGTTGCAACAGTGCCTGCAATGGCACGTGTGCGTCCTGCAACCAGGCCGGACTTGCTGGAAAGTGTAGCCCCTACGCAGTCGGGACCGATCCGGAGAAAGAATGCAGCAAGGGCTCTGGAACCTGCAAGTCCACTTGTGACGGGGTCGGAGCATGCGAGTTCCCGTCGTACGGATCGAGCTGTGGTTCTTGCCTGGTCTGTGACGGCATGGGCTCGTGTAACGTGTCGGATCCTTCTTGCTATCCCTATGGTACCTATCCCTACGGTACCTATCCCTACAGTACGGGCGGCTACGGCGGCTACGGCGGCTACGGATCGACCGGCTACGGCGGCTACGGCGGAACCACCAGCCGTGGCGGATCGACCAGCTATGGCGGAACCACCAGCCGCGGCGGATCGACCAGCTACGGCGGGACCACCGCTCGCGGCGGATCGACAGGCTACGCCGGATCGACTGGCTACGGCGGATCGACCGGCTACGCCGGATCGACTGGCTACGGCGGATCGACCGGCTACGGTGGAGTAACTGGCTACGGCGGATCGACCAACTACGGCGGAGTGACTGGCTACGGCGGAGTGACCGGCTACGGCGGAGTGACTGGCTACGGCGGAGTGACTGGCTACGGCGGATCGACTAGCCACGGCGGAGCGACTGGCTCACCTGGCGGTCGTGGCGGTACCCAAAGCGGCACGGGACAATTACACCGTGCGGGCTGCACTTGTGCGTTGGGAGACACAACACCTCCCGGCCCTGGTCCGGAAACGTTCTTCTTCCTTGCCGGGGTTGCCGTCTTCCTGCGCCGGATTCGCAGACGGCTCTAGGAGTCAGGCGCCCGCGCTGCGGGTGACCTCGATCACACGCGCGCCGCGACTGCGCCCGATTCCGGCTTGACACGCTTGGCACCCGGCACAGAGTGAAGGTATGCGCAACATGGTGGGGCAGATGGCCATCTCCAGATCAGGGCGAATCAGCGCGAAACGCGCGAACGCCGCTGTCGGCGCCGTGCTCGCAATGCTGCTGGGGGGCTGTGGCAGCGGCGGCAACAACTCAGTCGATAGCGCGGCCGATGCGCCCCAAGCCAGCGCAACCACCTCGACCGGAACTGGCATCTTCAGCGGTACCGGTACCACCACGGGGCGCGACACCACGATCGGTACCGACACCATCACCGGCACGGCCACCGTTACCGCTCCCGCGACCAGGTGAGGACGGTTCGCTCACCCTGAGCGGGGAAGCCTACCGCACGGCACCGGCAGGAACGACCGGGTGCCTCTTCTTATCTACCAACCCTTGCTGGAAGCAGGAGACCTTTGCGGAAAGAAAATTGACCCCGGCGCAGCGCGATCAGCTCGATAGCCTGGTGGCGGCCATGCCGCCGGGCAAGTGCACGTCGGACGGCCGTACCGACCCGTGCATCCTCACGACGCTATCAATTGACGGCCTTTCTGATACCGATTGGCAGTCAGGGTGCCTTGGGACCTCAGGGCCTGGAACGCATCTGGCGGGCGACCGCGCGATTGTTTCGTTCATCGACAGCCTCGTGCCGGCGAATCTCCCAGTCGGCGTTGACGCATCCACCGGCGCCGATATGCGAATGGATTCCGCGCCGGGCCGGTAATAGGGCGCTCGGAACCGCGGAATCTCCGACCGGCAACATTGGGACGATTTCGACAGCAGGTCGCTCGCGAGACCTTGCGCCTCGGCGCACTCGCACGCCGACTTCCGCGTGGCTATGCCACGTTCCAGGGCCAACTCCGCCGCGCGCTTCTCAGCGCCTACCTCGGAATTGCGGAAGCCTCCAGCCGTCAGGGCTGTCTACAGCCGAAAACCGCCCTCTTCCGGTAAACTCACGCTAGTTCCCCTTGATCACTGTGCCGTGGCTGATGTTGGCGCCAACCGTGGGCAGCGTCTTGGGGGCGGTCCAGGTTCCGAACACATCGGTGCTGTCACTGTACATTTCGTGACCAGCCGAACCGGCGTCTGTGAAGAAACGCCAAGTCCCACTGGGCAGTTCGATCAAGCAGGGCGCTTCCTTGTGATTGCCCCAGCCCGCCCAGTCATTGGTGCCGATGAAATTCCAGGGACCATCCAGACTGGCTGACGTCGCATGCTCGACGTAGGTGACTGACTCGTGCTTGGTGAACGCGTGGTAGGTGGTGCCGATCTTGACCATGAAGGTGTCGATGTAGTCCGGGCCGATCCCGATCCATTTTCCTGCGCCCCACTTGGTAAAGGTGCCGTCCGTCGGCTCGTACCGATAGGTCTTGGCGTCGATGCTGACCAGGACGTGAATGCTCCCGTCAGTGTCTTTGAACCATTCAGGTGCCCATACGTTCTTGACTCCGGCCACGCCGCTCGGCACCTGGGTGATCGTGGTCCACGTCTTTAGATCGGAGCTTGAGGCAACGTTGAAACTCGACTCGGCACCGCAGCAACCAGTGCCCGCCGGTGGCGTGGTGTGCACGATGTAGAACTTTCCGTCGGTGTGCCTCATGATGCTGGGGTCGCGCAGATTCCCGGTGGGGCCGCCGTACCCTGTGTCGTAGAGCAAGGTGAAGTTCAAAGCATCGGTGGACGTGTAGATCATCAGGGTAGAAGCCGCAGCGGCATCGTTGAAGCAGGCAAAGACGTAGGGGTAATTGGGTCCGGTGAAGGTTGCCCCACCGGTGCTGGTTGCCCCGCCGGTGCTGGTTGTGCCACCGGTGCGGGTTGTGCCGCCTGCGCCGGTTGCGCCGCCTGAACTACTTGCACCCCCTGAGCTCGTGGCACCGCCTGAGCTGGTTGTGCCGCCTGACTTGGTCGCGCCGCCCGAACTGCTCGCGCCGCCCGAGCTGGTTGTGCCGCCCGACTTGGTCGCACCGCCCGAGCTACTCGCGCCAGCGGAGCCAGTCGTGCCGCCGAGGGGTGTTGCGCCGCCCGAGCTGGTCGTGCCACCGAAGAGTGTTGCGCCACCCGATCTGGTCGCACCACCCATGCCGATGGAACCACCGAGGCTAGTTGCGCCGCCGGGGCTGGTCGCGCCACCCGGGCTCGGACTCCCGCCAGAATCCGCGGTTCCGCCTGGGACAGAAGGAGTGCCACCTGTCGCAGCGATCCCACCAGAAGCCGGAGTTCCGCCAGCCTCAGAGCTGCCGCCCATCGCAACACTGCCGCCAGCCGCGACACTGCCCGCCGCAGGAGCCGTGCTGGTCGACACGCCGCCACTGGAGATAGTGCCGCCCGTCGTCGGCCCGCCCGAGCTGCTCAAGGAGCACCCACAGAACAACAGGACGGCAACCAGAGCGGCGACAGGTGCGGAAAAACGCACCCCCACCATGCGTGAATTGCGTCCCGGGTACTCGTTCCTCATGAAATCCTCCTGCTTACATCTCTCACTGAACTAATGTGCCGCCAGATCAGTCCAACGGCTCAGAAGATTTGTCCCACCTTGGCGGACACTGCCCACATTCTCCTTTGGCCCGAGGGCATTTCTGCCGCTACTGTAGAAGGAGCGGGTTCTTGACGCGGGTTCTTTCCTGAGCCGGTTCCCGCCAGAACGGGCACTTTTCTCATTGGAACACATGCGCAGCGAAACCGACACCCAGGCCAGAGAAGGCGCCAAGATTCTGGTGCTGCCGGCCGCGGATCTCTCGACGGTCGATGACACGGGCCTGGTGCGCGCCATCCTGGATGGGGATCCCCGCGCGCCCCGCATCCTCTGGGATCGCTATGCACGTCTAGTCTACCGCATTCTGCGCCGCTCGCTGGGCCAGCAACATGAGGTCGAGGATCTAGTCCAGGAAGTTTTTCTGAACCTGTTCAGAAAATTGCCGACCTTGCGCGATCCCCGGACCCTGCCCGCCTTTCTGGTCACCATGACGACCCTCACCTTGCGCCACGAGCTGCGTCGCCGCTGGGTGCGACGCTGCATGCTCCTGGGCGCGAAGGAAGACATCGACCCCGATCTGCGGGCGGTGCATCCCAATCCGGAAGCGCGCCAGGCAGTAGCTCGCCTCTACGGCATTCTGGATCGGATCGGACGTGAAGAACGCATGGCCTTCGTCCTGCGTTTCATTGAAGGCATGGAGTTGACCGAGGTGGCCACGGCCCTGGGATTGTCCCTGGCCACGGCCAAGCGACGGCTTGTGCACGCCCGTGCGCGGGTCGACCACCATATCGCCAACGATCGTGGCCTGGCCGCCTACCTCTCGGGAATCGACGAGGAGTCCCCATGAAAATCAGTCCAGAATCTCAAGACTCCGATCGTGCGCTTCGCCACCTGTGCGAGCTGGCCCGCACCACTTTCAACGAAGACCTGTCAGCCCGCGAACAGGCCGGGTGGAGCCGCCTGAAGGTGAACGCGGCGAGGCGCCCCCGCCCGCGGCGCACCCTGGCCGTGGGCTTCGGCCTGGCCGCTGCCGCCGCCGCTGTCGCGCTGTTGGCCCTGAACTGGAATCAAACAACGCCCAGCCTCGGTTTCCGCGTCGTCGACGAGGCTGGCGTGCCGCACGCCGCGCCGGATTTCGCTTCTGCGGGACGCATCGAATTCTCCGACGGTTCTCAGGTGAACGTGGCCGCCGAGGCCCGTGCCAGTGTCACGGCTATCAACGCGCGCGGGGCGAGCATCCGGCTCGAGCACGGCCGGCTATCCGCACAGTTCGTGCAACTTCCCCAAGCGAGCTGGTCCGTCGCGGCCGGGCCCTACCAGGTTCTGGTGACCGGGACGGCATTCGACGCAAGCTGGACGCCGGACACGCGGGCTCTGGAGCTGTGGCTTCGCCACGGCAGTGTGCTGGTCAAGGGGCCCAACGCCGGCCAGGGACTTGCCGTGGTCGCCGGCCAGCATCTCCTGGCCAGCGCAACGACCGGGCAAATCGTCCTCGACGCCATGACACCCCCTGCCCCTTCGGCTTTGCCCATTGTCCCCACCGCACCGATGCCAGCTGCCGACGTCGTGCCGGCCTTCTCGCCTCCCGCTGAGCGTCCCGCGACCTCGCCGCGCGAGTCGTCGCGTGGGCCGCGTCCGGCCCCCGCGGCACGAGCACCAGCCTCCGAACCGCCGCCGACCTGGCCGCAAGCGCTGGCCCGTGGCGACTTCCAGCGCATCCTGGACGAGGCCGCGCGCCTAGGACTCGACGGCGTGCTATCGGGTGCGACCAGCGCCGACCTGGCCGCTTTTGCTGATGCCGCCCGCTACGGCCGCAAGAACGACCTGGCGCAACGGGCGCTTCTGGCCCAGCGCCAGCGCTTCCCGCGAACCCTGGCGGGTCGAGATGCTGCCTTCTTCCTCGGCACTCTCGACGAATCGCGCGCCGGGCGCGAAGCCCAGACCAGCGCGCTCCATTGGTACGAACGCTACCTCGCGGAAAACCCCTCGGGTGGTTACAGCGGGCAGGCCCTGGGCCGCCGTCTGGTCCTGCTTGAGTCTCTGCACGACCGGGCCACCGCGCGGGAGACGGCCGCCTTGTACCTGGCCAAGTTCCCCTCTGGCCCCTACGCCGCCAAAGCCAGGCGCATCGTCGATTCCGACTGATCACTAGAGCTTGTCGGGAGATTCGGGGCCACAGGCTAGGCCGGGGCGCGGCTAGCGGGTCGCGTGGGCGTGAGGGTGAGCGAGTTCGTGAGCGGGACGCGGGGGCGGGACGCGAAATACGGATCGGGAGCCGCGTGCCGCGGGCGCTCACGCGACACGCTCACGCAAGCCGCTAGCCGCTGGCCGCTCACGCTACCGCTACCGTTCACGCGCACGCTGGCCGATCGGCGCCGGGAATTTCCCGACAGACTCTAGCTAACTTGATGTAGATCTTCCGGCGCTCTCTTCCAGACCAACGCGATGGCTAAGAAGAAACCCACGCAGGCGCCGGCGCTCGTCAGGGTTCCGTTCTTCAAACGGCACTTGCCCTTGGCGCTCCTGTTGGCTGCCTCGGCGCTCTTCTACACCGTCGCCGGCGTACTGTCGGGCCAGCTCAGCCTGGCTGACGACTATGCCTACATCGTCCAATTCGGCCACTATGACCGGCCCTTGAATCTCGCCGGCCTGGTGCAGATGTTCAACGGAATCTCCAAACAAGAGATGCTCCATGACTACTACCGGCCCATCTACACCCTGATTCGCTCCATCGACTACCGGCTCTACGGGACTTCCCCCACCGGCTACCACGTCACCAGCCTGCTTTTCTACCTGCTGGCCGTAGGCTCCGCCTATTGGACTCTTCGCAAGCTTCTGCCTTCAACCCGGGCTGCCTTTCTCGGCGCCCTTCTTTTCGCCTTTCATCCCATCCACGTGGAAGCCGTGGCTTGGGTGATGGCCGGCGGTTACGCCATGGCGGGCGCCTTTGCGCTAGTTGCCTTCGCGCTGTATCTCTCGGGGCAAACCTGGGCGAGCACATTGGCCTTCGCTGCGGCCGCACTGACCAACCCGCCGGCCGCGGTCATGCCGGCCCTGCTGTGGGGACACATGGGACTGTTCCCCGCGAAACAGGCTGGGGAGCGCCGACGCCGCGCGATCAACTTCGCGATGATGTCGGCGGCGGCGGTGGGAGTGGTGTACCTAAACTTCGTGGTATTTCCGCAGCGCTATTCTGGGACTACCTTTGATTCGGCGGTGGCCGTCCGCAGTTGGCTGGCCAATTTCTTCTCTTACCTGCGCCTAATGGTCGTTCCTTTGGGCCTGCAAACTCCCTACGAGGGGTACATCGAGAGGCTGAGCGATCCACGCTGCCTGGCCGGGGGCGCCGGGTTTCTTCTCATCGGCGCGGGCGTTTTGCTCTTGAGGAAACGCAGCCGCCTGGCGGCCTTCGGGTTCTTTTGGTTCTTCGTGGGCCTCCTACCCACGCTTACCGTCGCGAAAAAGGCGGCGGGCATGGCCGACCGCTATGTCTTCCTTGCCTCCTTCGGGCTCATTCTTGCCGCGATCGCCTTGCTGTCAGCGCGAAGTGACGGAGGCCTCTTGCCCGATGGTCTTCCAGCCAAGGCACGCAAGCCGCTGGCAGCGCTGGCAGTGGTCTTCTTGGTCTTGTTTCTTGCCGTCACTTGGCAGCGGGTTCGCGCCTGGCACGACACCGAGGCGCTGTTTACCGACACCCTTCGCAAAGACCCCGGCAATATCTTCGCCGTGCGGACTTTGGCTCGCTACTACTCGGTGACTGTGTCAACACCTGAGAAGGCGGTGCCCTTTCTCGATAGATCCATGCAGCTTACTGAAGAACGCATCGCCAGAGTCGCCAATCCTTCTTTGGTGAATTTCGAGCAATACAACCTGGCGGAGCTTCGCAATGCGCTCGGCATCGTCAGCCGTGAATCAGGCCAGTACGAAAAGGCCGTGGCCCTTCACGAAGCCGCCATTGCGGAAATCGCAGGCACTGAGTTGGATGGCAATCGAGCAGCCGACAACTACTTCCAGATGGGCCTCGCCTACGACAAGATGGCGGACCTGCGCAAGAAGACAGGCGACCAGCCGGGATCTGTTGCGGCGCTGGAAAAGGCCTTGTCGGCCTACCAGCAGAGCATCGAGCGCCTACCCATCCTATCCAACTCCTACCAAAACGCGGGTTTCGTGCTATTTCGCCTGGGTCGTCTACCTGAAGCCGAACGGATATTGGAGAAGGCGCTGAAGTTGACGCCCAACAACGTCGAGGTGATTGGCTTGTTGGCGAATTCCTACATGCAGACCGGCGAGAAAGCGAAGGCGAAAGTGCTGTTGGATGAAGCCATCGACAAGGCCGGGCGCCGGCAAGGCAACGGGCCGCTCATGCGTGAACTGCAACGGCTGAAGGCCAAACTTGCCGGAGCCCCGACGACATCTGAGGGACAATCGTTTGACGCCGGCGCCTCACTGGTCGCCCTGCTCGGCCAAAAGAGATATGGAGAGGCGCTGCAGGTCGCATTGTCGCTGCAGAAAATGCAGGATTCGCCCGACCCCTCGCTCTTGAACAACATTGGTCTGTGCTACTACAAACTGGCCCGCTATCCCGAGGCCGAGCGCGCCTACCTGGAAGCCATCAAGCTCCGGCCAGACTACGACACCGCCATGGGCAATCTGTCGCTGGTCTACGCCAAACAAGGCCGCTTGGATCTGGCCATTTCCTACGCCGAGAGCGCCTTGAAGTTGAAGCCTGGCGATCCCAGCGTCAGCCGCCATCTGGACGAGTACCACCGCCAGAGATTCGGTGGCCGTGGTGGCGCACAGTAGGAGAAGGGGACTGCCCCTACGGGCCGCCCCCGAGCATGGCAGACAACCAGCGCGTGGCTCGCTCACGAAATCCTGCGCCGTGGCCACGGTTGATGTGGCGGATGATCATCTTCGCGTCGAGAAAGAACGTCGTGGGCAACCGGTCCTCGCCAAATGCGCGCGCCAGCACGCCCTCCCCGTCCAACGCGACCACGCTGCCAGCCGGCAAGGCATGACCTGCGACGAACTCCTTCAAGGCTGGTACGTCACCCTCGACCGCGACCAGCATCAGACCGAAGTGCGCCTTCGTGCTTTCGCGGATGGCCAGGATTTCCGACAGGCTTTCCTTGCACGGTGTGCACCAGCTGGCGAAAAACTCGACGACCGTCACCTGCCCGCGCAGGCTCTCGCCGCGCACGCTCTTGCCTGCCAGGGTGCGTACCTCGAACGCAGGCGCCGGCTCACCGACATGCGGCCGCGCCACACCGGCCGCAAGCAATGGCAGAAGCAGCAGCGAGATCACGGACTGAGTGTATCGCGCCCATCGCCGTCGGCAAAAGCGAATGGCAGGGTCGGCCAAATCGGCCATAAGGTAGCTACGGTGTTCGTGTGACGAAACTACACCATTTCCTTTCCCGGTTGTGCGTGGCCACGGGCGTGGCAGCGCTGGCCTTGTCAGCATCGGCCTGCGTTCGTGGCGCGGCTGGCTCGGAGTCCGTGCCGGATGGGGGCGTGGCTGAACCACGCGTCGCGCGCAGCAACATTCTGCGCGCCGACTATGCCGGGTCCACGAGCTGCCGGACTTGCCACAGCAGCCTGTACGACGACTGGCTGGGCTCGCCCATGCGGCAGATGACTCGCCTGCCCGCAACCGCAAAGATCCGGGCGCCCTTCGACGGACGCACCTGGAGGTTCAAAGACGACGAGGCCCGCTTCGAGCGACAGGCCGGCACCCGCTTCGTGCGAATTCAGTCGCGGCGTTTCGGAGATCATTTGTACCGGGTCACCCGGGTGATCGGCGGCCGCACCCGCGAAGACTTCGCCGGCGTCGAGGTCACCGGCACGCAGCCCGACGCCCGCATCATCGGCGATGCGCACGACGAGGTCATTCTGCCGGCCAGCTACTTTTTTGAGACCGCTTCCTTTCGGCTCAAGGGCTATTCCGTGATGGTGCGCGAGCGGCCCGGGCTGAAGGCCGGCGCGGTGTGGAACCAGTCCTGTGTGCTGTGCCACAACACCGCACCCACCTTCCTGTCGCTGTGGGGCGCTCTGCTGGGCAAAGGCGCGCCCGCGTACCAAGGCGAGGTGGTGGACGCACTCTTGCCCGAGAGCCGTCGGTGGGCACTGCAAATCACCGATCCCCATGCTGCGCGCGCGGCGATCGCCGATGAAGTGCATCTCCTGGGCGAAGCGAGCGACCTGCCCGGCGACCTGCCCGCGTCGCTGCGCCAGGGGATCACGACCGTGGGCCAACGCTTCGGGGCCGAGCAACTTCTGGAAGTTGGCATCGGGTGCGAGGCCTGTCACGGCGGGTGCCGCGAACACGTGCTGCAACCGCGGGTTTCGACCTCGTACCAGCCGCGCAGCCCGTTTCTGCGCGTGCAGCCTGCGCCGGGCCGCGACCCCATCACCCGCGCCGAGGCGATCAACCGAACCTGCGCCCGCTGCCACCAGGTTCTGTTCTCGCGCTATCCTTTCACCTGGGAAGGCGGTCTTCGCCACGGCCCATCGCCGGGTGGTAGTTCCACCAACTCGGGCGAGGCGCGGGACATGCTGCTGGGCGGGTGCAGCCGTGCCCTGGCTTGCACCGATTGTCACGATCCCCACCGCGACGATGATCCGGACGATCTGGCTGCGCTGGCCACGCCCGCCGGCAACGCCACCTGCACAAAGTGCCACCCCGCCTATTCCAGTCGCCAGGCGCTACGCGCGCACAGCCATCACGATCCCGATGCAGCGGGCGGCGTGTGCATCAACTGCCACATGCCGCGCAAGAATCTGGCGCTGACCTACACGCTGGGGCGCTACCACCGGATCGGCTCGCCGACTGAGAACGCGCGCGTGTTGCGCGATCGACCTCTGGAGTGCGCGCTTTGCCACGCCCGCAAGAGCGCCGAGGAGCTGGTGTCGGAAATGGAGCGCTGGTGGGGCAAGCACTACGACCGCCCGATCTTGCAAGCGCTCTACGGAGATCTGCAGCAGCCGCCGCTACAGGCCACCTTGGCGCTGGGCAAGCCCCACGAGCAGGCAGTGGCGATCATCAGCCTGCGCGAGCAGAACGTGCGCGAGACCTTGCCGCTGGTGGCCCAGCAAATTGCGAATCGGCTGCCCCTGGTTCGCTACCAGGTAAGGAAAGCCATCGACACCTTTGTCGGCAAGGACTGCGGCATCGACCTGGATCGAACTTTGCGCGACATCATCTCTGCCACCGAAAAATGCGTTCCCCAAGCCGCGCCCATCACCCAGAGCGCGCCCGTGCGCGAAGCGCCTGCCTCGCACCCCGACGACGACTGAAGTTCACGGCAAGGTCACTTCGGCCAAATCCGCGTACCGACACGCTCGATGTGCTCTCGCAAACTCGCCAATGTGATGGCCGCAAACGCCTTGACATCGTAGTTGTAAGGCAAAGGCAGTTCGTCGAGTTCAAGAGCGATGGCCTGCGCTGCAAAGTCGTCGGCCACCCCCCAGACCGCGAGGTCGACGTCCGAATTGCACAGGTGCGTTCCCTTGGCTCGCGAGCCGAAGACCTTCACCTGTGAGATCTCCGGGTGCCGGCGGAACACCGAGCACAATTGGTCCAGCTCGACCGGCTGCAGACCTGCTAGGCTCATTCCGCCATTCTCCCAGAAAACCAATTGTGGACCGACGCGAGCGCGGGCAAGTAGCGGGCGTGGATAGCTTCGACTGCTTTGTCAAAGACCGTCTTGTCATAGGTGTGGGCCAGAAGGTTGCGCTCGACCAACATGTCCATCCATAGCTGGCCATCGTCGAGCAACTTGGCCGCGAAGGCGTCCTTGATGACCTGGCGAGGAGTCACAGGCGAGACGGCGATTCCGCTCTCTGCCAAGTAGTCATTGAGAGTCTTCCAAGCCAGCTCAAAGCAGTACTCGAAGCGATGGACCGTGCCTTCCTTCTCGAGCGCCGTGAGCCCGCCCGGGCCGCGCTGCAAGGCCTCGCGAAGGAGCATGAACGCGCGGTCGAAGTTGTGAAAGCGCTGTCTCCATCGGACATCTGGGTTGGTCGCCATGTTCACGCTGCCCTTTGGTCCAGAAAGGATAGCATACCACTTGGGGCCAAGCGGACTTCACGATGATCCTCATTCTGCCTCTCCCAGCGCGAAGTGGACCTTGAATCGGCGCACTCGCACCGGAACGCGCTTGCCGTCGCGTTCGCCGGGCGTGAACCGGCACGCCTTGAGTGCGCGCACAGCCGCTTCGTTCAATCCCTGACCCAGCCCCTGCACCACTGTGATGTCGCGAACCACGCCTTCTTCGCCGACCACGATATCCAGGATGACCGTGCCCTCCAGCCCGGCCTGCTTCGCCTCTTCGGTGTACTTGCCGGTGCACTGGCCAATGGGCAAGGGCATCTTGGTCACCTCGTAGGCCTGCACTGGCGCGGCCAGCGGTTTCACCTCGGCCGCAGCTACTCTCGTGCGCGTCGGTTTGGTCTGCAAGGTGTTGCCCACTGGCAGCGCTGGTCCCGTACCTGCCGAGGAAGTCGACTCCATGGAAATCCCAAACACTGGCGTGGTGGTGGTGTCGGTGCCAGTGGCTGGGCGCTCCGTCGGTGGCGTAGGCCTGGGTAGATTCTCGCGCCGGGGAGCGTCGGTCATGGCCCGGCGTCGCGAAGGTGTCTCATGAGCGGGTTGCGTCTTGGGCTCAGGCGTGGCCTCGGGCTCGGGTGGTTTCTCGGGCTCAGGCGGCGGCACCCTGAGCGCCACTTGCAGCACCACGGGTCGCGCCGCCTCGGCTTGCGGCGGCAGGTGGCCCACGCCCCGCAACAGCAGCAGGTGGCCGACCAGGGCCACCGCCGCGCAAACCAGCATGCGGGTCGGGTAGTTCATTCCTCCAGTACCGGAGCCAGCAGCCCCGTGGGATCGATCTGAATGGCGAACGAAGTCACACCCAACGACTTGACCAGGTCGAGCACCCACACCACACGGCCGTGCGACACGTTCTTGTCGCCCGCGACGATCACCTGGGTCTTGGGATCCTTGGCCACCGAAGCCTGGATCGCGGCGCGCAGAATCTCCGGCGTGGCTGGAGTTCCGTTGAGGAACATCCGGCCCTCGCGGGTCAAGGTCACGGCCAACGTGGTCGGGTTGGCGGACGAGGCCTGCGCGGCCTTGGGCAGTTGCACCTCGATAACCTGCCGGGCGATGAGGTGAGCCGTGAGCATGAAGATGATGAGCAACACCAACATGATGTCCACCAACGGCGTGACATTGATGTCGGTGATGAGGCCCCGGCGGCGGCCACTGGCAGCCATCACTTCTCCTCGGGAGCAGCGTGCTCGGCCTTCACGTGCGCCAGAATGCGGTGGCCCAGCGTGCCTGCCGAGGCCAGCGCGGTCTCCACGTGGCGCATGAGCACGTTGTAGGTGGCGACCGCGGGAATTGCGACCAGCAGACCCACCGCAGTGGCCACCAACGCCTCGGCGATGCCCGCCATCACCGCCTGCGTGCCCAGGGCCGCGCTGCTGCGGGCCAGGTCGTGGAAAGCGCGCACGATCCCGAGCACCGTGCCGAACAGCCCGATGAAGGGCGCGTTGCTGCCCAGGGTGCCGAGATAGGCCAGCCCGCGCTCGTAGCGAATGCGCTGGGATTCAAGCACCGCCGCTACTTGCTCCTCGACGGCGGCCGCGCCTTCGCTCAAGTGGTCGAGACAGGCGCGCGCCACGGCCGCGTCCAGCGAACGCACGTCCCCCAGCGCCTTGAGTGCGGCCTTCGCGCCCGAGGTGCGTAGCGCTTGCAACATCTCGGCGATCTGCCGACGGGGTCGCCGCTCGCGCAGGAAGTACCACAGGCGCTCCAGCACCACGGCCGCGGCCGCGATGCTGAGAATAATGAGTAGCCACAGCACCCAGCGAGAACCGGCGCGCAGCATGAGGTCGAGCGCTTGAGCATCAATGGTCTGTTGGTTGTGCATAGGATCTCCTTAGAATCGGGCGCGCAGGCCCACCGTGGGCAAGACGTAGCGGATGTTCACGCCCGGCGTGACTTCTTCGGGCAGCAGCGCAGCGTTCATGATGTCGACGTAGAAATCCAGCAGCCAGCCCTTGTACACCGCGCGCTTGTCCACGCGAATGTCAATGCGGTCGTAGCCGTTGGTTCGGGCCGTGTTGTAGCCGTAGGTGGTGGTGGCCGGCTTGCCGCTCTGGTATTGCAGGCGCACGCCCACGTCCCAGTTGCGCGGCAGCAACAGCCCGGCCACCAGATTGATCAGGTGGGTGCGGTCGAAATCGTAGGGCGCCCAGGCGCCGTCCTTGTATCGCTCGGAGCGCGACAGGGTGTACGACAACCAGCCGTACAGGCCGCTCTTGGCCTGGCGCCGAATCAGCGTCTCCAGACCGTAGGCGCGGCCGGTGTGGGCCTGGAGCAACCGGTCGAGTACGTCCTGTGCCCTGGTCCCCAGGGCTTGCGCTCCGATATTGACGAGCGTGGTGTTGGGAACGGTATTGAGCGTCTGCTGGTTGACCGTCAAGTCGAAGATGGTCGGGTCCATGTACGCGAAGTAGCCCTCGACGCTGGCGCTGAAGTGCTGGGACAGAGGGATCTCGGCACCCAGGCTGCTCTGGATTGACTGCAGCAGGCCGTACTTGAGCGGCATGGTGTCGAGGCCTGGCAGCGGCAGCACGAAGCGTGGCGGCTGGTGGTACAGCCCCACCGCGGCCTTGAGCCAGACCGCGCTGTCGTCGCTGTCAGCCGGCACGCCTGCCAGATCCCGCGTGGTCAGCTTGTAGCGCAAGGTCAGGCGCGGATCGACTCCCGTCTTGGTGGTGTCCTTGTCGTTGTACACGTCGGTGCGCACGCCCGGCCGGATCAACCAGCGCGAGGTGGGTCGCCAAAGTGTCTCGACCAGCGCCGACCCCACATACAGCGCACGCAGATCCTTGGTGATGGAATTCAGCGAGAACTGGTCGGGAGCCACCGACGAGGGCGCGCCCTGGACGATGTCGTGGAAGCTGCCCTCCACGCCCCACACGAGGGTCAGGCGCTCGCCTGCCCGGTAATGCCAGCGCATGGACGGCTCAGCCACCCAGGTCGACACGTTGCTGCCCGAACTTTCGGTCTGGTCATAGCCCAGCACCAGGCGGTACAGGCCGTCGAACCCGCCGCTGCCATGGTAGACGCGCATGTCGGCGCGATGAAACTCCAGGATGAGCGCAGGCGCCAGCGTTGGATTGGAAGTCGAAGAGCCCGGCGCGGGCGTGTCGAGCTCGTCCCCGGCGCCGAAGAACGACACCGTCCAGCCGTTGCGTGGATTGCCGCCGTCGAGGCGAAGCTGGTAATCCCAGTAGGAAAGCGAAACCTGGTTGGTGGCCAGGCTCAAGATCAAGCCGGGATAGCCATAGCGACCAGCCGCGGTGAGCGTCGCGCCTATTTGCGGGATAGGCTGGCGGACCAGGCCGCCCGCCTGCATGAAATTCACGTCCAGGTCGATGAGGTGCTCGTCGGAGCGCGCCCGATGGGTGCGTCCGTCGACGATGCCGCCGGTGTAGCCGCCGTACAGAACCGGCGCGCCCCCAGGATAGAACTGGATTTCCTCGATGAACTCGGGGTGCACCACGCTGGCCCCAACCAGCAAGTGGTAGAGCAGCGGCACGCGCGTGCCGTCGAGCAAGAAGCCGGTGGAATTGGGGCTGGCCCCGCGCACCACCGGGAACGGGAGCAAGGCCACGATGGAAGCGGTGCCAGGCAGCGCCTGGATGACCCGGAAGGGATCGCCGAAGGTGCCTGGTATCTCCTTGATCTCGGCGCCGCGCAGGGTGATGCGCGACACCTCCTCGCGGTGTTGCTCCCCCACGATGACAATCTCGTAGGGATCGTAGCTCTCGCGCTCGATGTAGTAGCTGACCGCAAGCTCCTGTTGCGGGGCCAGGTGCTCCTGCTGCAAGAACGCGTTGTACCCGGCGGCGTGCGCGGTGACGCGCGCATCCCCCGACGGCACCGGCAGCCGGAAACGGCCCTTGCCATCGCTGTCGGCGCTGTAGTGGCGCCCGCCGATCAGCGCGTCCACGGTGGCGCCAGCCACGGGCAGGCGGGTTCCCATCTCGACCAGACGGCCACGCAACGCCGCGGTCAGCGGCGGACCTGTGTCCACTGTCGGCGCAGGTGGCGGTGGCGGTGGCGGTTGGAAGGTGTGCGTGAACGTGATCTCGACAGGCACGGGCTGGCCGCCATAGCGCGCGGGCTGGAAAGTGAAACCTTTGGCTGCAGCCACAACCGCGTCGTCAAAAATCGGCAAGGAATGGCTGAGCAGCTCGACCTTGGGAACCGTGCCGTCGGCCGCGACCATGATCTTGATGCGCACGACGACGGGCTGATCGTGCGGCGGAGCGCCTGCTGGATAGGGCACGGTGGTCGGAACCAGCGGCTGGGGCGGCTCCAGTTCCGCGGGTGCTACGGGCGCACCCGACTCAGCAAGACCGGCGTCCGGACTCTGGGCGCGGGCAGTTCCCAGTGGCAGCGAAACAGCGAGCGCCAGCAGCGCGATGTCCTTCAACGCCACAAGATCACCCAGGCGAGTGAGGTTCCAAAATGCCCCCACCACTGGCGGCGAACGATGGGAGTCGCGGTGTCGGGTTCCGGGTTGCCGGTATCCTCCACACATCCCGTCCACTGGCCATCGGTCTCCAGTGCCAACCCCGTCGAGGATCGCGGCCCCAGCACCATCATCCACTCCGCGCGCAACAGGCCGGTGACACCCACGCCGTCGCAAGACTGCAAGGGCGTCCGCGCATCTGGGAAGGTGTATGAGGCATCGGGGCTGGCGCCTTGGGGGTTCGGAGCGGGCTGGTTGGAAATGGGCCCGACCAGGCCGCCAAAGCCGATGCCTACCCCGAGGTTGAGGTGCTCGCTCGCGTGCCAGGTGGGCTCGATGGTGCCGGCGTAGCGCAAGCCGCGTGTGCCGGCGGCTCCGGTCGCGTACAGGTACTGGAGTGAACCCATCAGTGACCAGCGCTCGTCCAGCCGAATGCCGACGCGAATGGTTGGTCCGATGAGCTGAGCATTCGGGGGACCGCTGATGCCGAACAGGCGGCCGTAGACCAAGCCCAGGCCGAAGCGAAATCCGGGCTTCTTCCACACCGCACGGTCGGTCTCGGTAGGCAGAGACAGGCGCGGCGGCCCGTCATCATCAACAGCGGGCTGGCCGGGCGACGCCGGAGCGCTGGCCGGTGCCGACGCAGTGGCGACTGGCGGCTCCGCCCACGCGCGGTCCGCGACGAGCGCAGTCGCCGCCAGTACGGACGCGTACAATATCTGCCGCTGCTTCATGGTGCGCGCGAACATGGCCACCACGAGGGCGGCGGATTTTTCGGCGTCGTGTAGTCCCAGCCCCCCGACAAACAATTCGGATCAGTGTCGCAGCCATGCAGGATGTAGTGGGTGACGTACTGGCAAGGTTCGCTCGGGGAACCAGCGACCACGAGTTGCTGACCGCTCGCGACTCCGGCGGTTTCACCGGGCAGTTCGGGAAACCCGACGCAGGCCCAGTCGAGGTGGGTCAAGTCGGGGGCGGTGTCGGGCTTGCTATAGACAGTCGAACCGTCGGCGTTGTTGACGGTGCAGGCAAGTTCCCTGAGGGCGTTCGGCGGCGGCCACGACTGCGGTCCGTCCGGCGCCATCTGCAAAGGGATGGTGACCACGGCCTCATCGAGCTTGGCCACGCCGCAGCTCGTTTCCTCGAGCTGCCCTGCCAGCGCCGCGGCCACAAAATCGGACAGCGACGGCTGCATGTATCCGCCCGCCGACAGGATGGAGAAGGCGGGAGGCGGCGGGGAACTCTCGCAGCCATAGCGTGGGTAGAAGGCTGCGGTCTGGTCGAAGGTGCCTTCCAAATAGGCGACGCGCTGGTCGGGCAGGTTCATGTTGATGAAACTGGCGCCATACGGAATGTCGCGCGTAGCCGGCGTGCCCGGATCGAAGTGCTCCTCATGATCCCTCCGCTGTGGATGGCGAAGATCGAAAATGCTGTTGCCATTGCGGTCGTCGTAGACGACCAGGCTGGCGTAGGCGATGCGCCCGGTGATATCGCCCACCATCACGCCAGCCGTAGGCAGGTTAATCAGATCGATGGTCCCGGGTACGTCCGGCTCGACGGCAACGTCAACGTCAGCCAGATTGGGGACAAAGCGGAAGCCGTTGGGACAGCCCTGTTGAACGACATCGGCCGCCGATGGCTGCTTCCAGCCTGCCTCAACGTGGACGGGGGCCACCGCTTTTGGCGGAAACAGGCAGAACGGCTCTGGCTGCACCTGCGCGCCCCACACCAGGGCGATGCGCAGTTGCAGCGCTTGCNNCTTGCTCGCCCGCGTCCGCTCCTGACAGCGACGAGCCATCTTGCTCGCCCGCGTCCGCTCCTGGCACCGACGGAACCCCTGTGACCAGGAAGTGAATCTGCGCGAGCGGTGTGGACGGAGTGTCGAGTCCGACCAGCTTTCCACAACCGGGAGAGCCGAGGACAGCAAGAACGGCTATCGCCAGTTTCTTGCTCAGTGTTGCCATGTGACCCCCAATCCGCTGGTCCAACCAGCCCGCACCCCGTTGTGGAGCCCGTGCAGGGTGGGCCCGCCACTGACGCTCATGCCCCAGGAACTCCAGACGCGAAGGACCACAATGCCTTCGATGTCAGCCGCTGGCAGCATGGACCAGTCTGAAATCTCCCGCTGACTGCCGGTAATCCCGACCCGCGCCGCCTGGACCAGGGCTTGGTCCTCGTAAACCAGCGTCCCGCCCAAACCCACGCGCAGCCCGAACATGCCCCGCCCCACTGCCCGCTGGAGCTGGCCACACAGGCGCAGGCGGATTTCCTGGTTTGTGACCGCGTAGGTCGGCGCTGCCGAGTACTCGGTTGCCGTCGACCATGAGGCACGCGCGCCCCAGGCCAGCCAGCCCCCGCGGGTCGCGGTGCGCATGAACGTCGCGCCCACGCCCGCGGACATTCCCGTTTGCAGGGCAGCCGGAAAGGCCAACAGCAGGCCGGCGTCGAGAGTGTTTTTCGACGGTGCCGAAACTTCTGCGTCGGTTTGTGCGTGGGCACTCCCGCCGCCGGCGAACACCACCGCCAGCGTCGCGACAAGAACGGCGCAGCCTTCGCGCGAAGCGCGATGACCACAGGCGAGTCGTGACGTTGACGCCAGGTGGCCGCGGTCTGAAAAATTCGACTGGTTCACGGCGCGCGAGTGAAACCTACTCCGGCGCGTCACCATGTGCCACCCCATTCAGCGACCGACTCGCGGCGTGGAACTGAACCATAGCAGTGAGTGTCCACCGGCTATTGTTCGATCATCTGGCGCACAGAGGCGCTGTCCACCGGCGTACTCCAGTCCCAACCGCGACAGGAAACGCCCGGCATCTCGGTTCCCAACCTTTCCACAAACGCCTTGAGTGCACCTTCAGAATTCTCTCCTGAGTACGTCATGGTCACTTCGCTGACGGTGTGATGAAGACCGATGGAGAAGAACGACGCAGACACTTCCCAGAGGTTTCGCTCCGGCTTGCGGCGCTCGTCGGAAGCCGGTGGCGGTCGTCGGCCCCCGAACCCGCCCCGTCCCATTCCGCCTCCGCGCCCCATTCCTCGCCCGCCACCTGGTCCACCTCCGGCTCCACCGTAGTTGCCCTGCCCTGCTGACGATGAAGAGTTTGCGGGTTTCTTCGCCGCACCTGCGTCTGCCGATGGGCGCGCAGGCTGCCCTGTCATGCTGATGACCATGATGGTGTCGCCTTTGGCCCGCGCGGCGAAGCGATCGAGCAGCTCATCCGAGACGCCGTATTCTTTGGCATAGTCGTCGACCGCGGAGGTCAGCTCCGCGTTCGCACTGACCAGATCGTCCGTGTAGGCGGCCTGGCACGCCGCCTGGCTGAAAGGCAGCGAAAGCGTGGCAGCGAACTCTGTCCAGGATCCGGGGCTCATCCGGCCGTTTCTGAAGATGCCGAACACCGACACACTGTCAGTCTTGGGAGAATCCGCGCTGCGGTTGACGCTGAATTGTGGCTGGCCTTGATCGGACGTCGCGCAGGCCGCCGCCACACAGATCGCGAGCAAGCTCCAGAAGACCCGGCGGGTGGCTCGGACGCCATCAGCCCAACGACTTCTCCTCTGGTGTGGCATCTGGTTCATGGGTGGCGTTCTCGTGTTCCCTTGTGGCCGGGCGCACCATGATACCGCCTCCGCTGTTCGTGCGTGTTGCCAGAAGGTAAAGCTATGTAAAGCGACTGTCGTTACCTCAGTGAACCCGACCTCCGGATCTGATATAAGGAGGGACTGACCATGTTCCTGACCCTCCTCATCGGCGCCATGACGGTCGGCTCGCTGCATGCCCTGGCACCAGACCACTGGGTGCCATTTGCCGCCGTGGCGCGCGGCCGGTCCTGGTCCGCCGGGCGCACCGCACGCGTGACCTTCCTGTGCGGGTTCGGCCACGTCAGCGTGTCTGCCTTGCTCGGGCTGGTGGCCCTCTTCGTCGGGCTTGAGGTGATGCAGAGCTTCGGCAGCAGCATGGGTTCAGTCGCGGGCATCCTGCTGGTGGGCTTTGGCCTGGCCTACGGGGTGTGGGGCCTGCGCCGCGCCGCTGGCCAGAAGATGCACGGGCACCACCATCACCACTACGACCACGTGCACGATCCTTCGCACGCGTCGGTGTGGGGACTTTTCTTGCTCTCCTGCATCGATCCGTGCATCGCGGTGGTGCCCATCCTGTTCGCCGCAGCTCCGCTGGGCGCGCCCTCGGCCGTGGTCGTGGTGGTAGCCTACGAGGCCGCCACCCTGCTCACCATGGTCGCCCTGGTTCTGCTGGCACGGGCCGGCGCCACGCGCCTGCGCTGGCACTTCCTCGAACACTACGCCGACGGCGCAGCCGGTGCGCTGATCGCCGTGCTGGGCGGGGTGCTGCTGGTTCTGGGACTGTAGCCGGCTAGCCGCAGTCCCTCATGGCGCCGTCTTTTCACTGTCAGGCGGTGATTGTATCGATACGGTGAACACGGGTATTGACCAGCCGTGCTCCAGTAGGTCTCGGTGAATATCGGTAGCGTTGGTTCCTGGGAAGTTGTCCTCCGCCAGCACCAAATCGTTGCCAAAGTCGTGCGGAATTGGCAATTGCTCCATCAGCGCCAAAAGCGCCCGGCTGTTGCTGGCGGCGATCACACTGCACCCTTCGCCTTCGTATGCGGCAACCAGCTCTTCGCGCAGCTCTGGATCAGACACCTCAATGAACACCCGATCGGTGTTCACGGCCAAAAGCGTTCGTTCTATCCATCCCAGCGGCTGACCAGTCTTGTCTACGGCCACGGGAAGCACGCGCGTCGCAGCTTCGGGGAACCGCCATGAGGAGAGGCTTGCAGTCTCGGAGTATTCGGTCTTCATGGGAAGCCTCCTTTCGGGGCACGACCAAGGTAACCAGCAAGCGCGGTGCCAGACTCGAACCGGCCAGCGGCAACGCGATCCGGGTCTGCTGGCGCATGGTTCGACCGCGAAGAGCAACCAGACCGCGGCAGGCTGTCGCGGCCAACCCTGAGCCTGCGGCAGAGAGTCGCTGGGCGTCCGCGAAACTCCCCGCCTGATGAGCAAGTGCGGTCTTCCCGTCGTGGCACAGTCGATGCAGCGGCTCGCTTCAATACGGCCACATGAGGTGTCACATGATGAATGATTCCGACAGGCATGAGTTCACCTTGGGAGAGTTGGCGCGTGCGGCACGAAAGCAGATGCCGATGTCGCGGATTGTCATCGCCGACGACGATCCCGACAGTCTGGAGCTGCTCAAGATGGCCCTCGGGAATCCCCAGATCGAAATCTGCGAGGCGGCCAACGGCGCGGAATTGGTGGATCTCCTTGCAGAGGGCGGTTCGTTCGATCTGGTGGTAACCGACGTTCTCATGCCCTGGATGGAAGGGCTTCAGGTGCTGCTCTCGGCGCGAGCGGCCGAGATTCACACACCCGTGCTGGTGATTTCCGGGCTCACGCGGCCCGATCTTCAGGCCAAAGTCGATCGCCTCGGAAACGCGAAATTGTTGCGCAAGCCCTTCGGAATCCCTGAGTTGCGTGAAGCGGTGGCCGACCTGATGGCCAGGCCACAGTTGGCATGAGACGCTCGGTCGTTGGCAGCGCCCGCGGCGCTAGCGTGTCTTGTCGTCTTCGTCGGCTTCGCGCGAGGCCAGGCGCTGAATGGTGCGGCGATCGATGCCAAGAATGGCGGCTGCTGAGGTCTTGTTGTGACCGGTGTGCTCGAGAACTCTTTCGATGTAGCGACGTTGCAACTCTTCTAGCGTGGGCCAATCGCTATGGATGGCAGACAGATTCGCCGATCCAGCGTCCGCGGTGAGTGCGGGCAGGTCGCCGGGAAGGATCACCCCGCGTTGGGACAAGGCCACCGCGCGCGCCAGTGCGTTCTCCAATTCCCTGACGTTGCCCGGCCACGGGTAATTGCGAATCCGGTACATGGCCTCGTCACTGATGTGCGGCTCGGCGCGACCGAGGATGGCGGCGTGCCGGGCGGCCAGGTGCAAGGCCAGCGCGACGATGTCGTCGCCACGTTCGCGCAACGGCGGTACCCGCAACGAAACCACGTTGAGGCGATAGGCCAGATCTTTGCGCAGTCGTCCCGCAGTCACCTCAACGCCCAGATCGCGATTGGTCGCCGAGATCGCGCGAACGTTCACCTTGAGGACCACGGAGCCGCCGACCCGCCGCACCTCGCCTTCCTGCAGAACCCGCAGCAGCTCGCCCTGCATCTTGCTCGGGACATCCCCGACCTCATCCAAGAAAATGGTGCCCCCTTCGGCGGTTTCGAACAGACCCTTGTGGGCCGCGCTGGCCCCCGTGAAAGCGCCGCGCTCGTGACCGAACAACTCGCTCTCGAGAATTCCCTCGGCCAGCGAGGCGCAGCTGAACGCGACAAAGGGATGGTCGGCGCGGCGGCTGCGCTCATGGATGGTGCGCGCGACCAGCTCCTTGCCCGAGCCGCTCTCGCCCGTGATCAAAACCGTGGCTTCGGTGGGCGCTACCTGCGCAATCTGCTTGTAGAGTTCGAGCATGGGAGGGCTGGCGCCCACCAGGATCTTGCGCCCGGCGATGGCGGAACGCAGAGAACGATTTTCCGCAGCCAGACGCCTTCGCTCCATTGCGCCAGCCACTGTCGCACGCAACGCGACCACATCGATGGGCTTGGCCAGGTAGTCGGCCGCTCCGCTGGCGATGGCGTCCATGGCGGCACCCGGCTCGGCAAACGCTGTGATCAGAACCACGGGAGTTTCAGGAAACTGCTTGGTGACCGCGCTAAGCACCTCCAGACCGCTGGCACGGGCCATCTGCACGTCACTCAGCACCAGATCGAATGGGCCTTGGGCCAGTCGGTCAAGCGCCTCGCGACCGTCGGTCACGGTCACCACTTCGTAGTTCTCGCGTCGAAGCACGGTGGCCAGAAGCTCAAGCGTCAGGTCATCGTCCTCGGCAATGAGAATCCTGCCGTGCGAACTCACGCACGCAAGACTATCATGGAGATCCTGTGACGCCGCTCAGGTTTCGCAGGAGGGGCTTCATGAGCAACGAGAATCCCAAGACCGCTCTGCAATCGAGCTGGCCCGTGATGGTCGCGCTCGGGCTGGTGGCGCTGCTCATCGTCGGGATGCTGGGGCTCGACCTATACTTCTCGCAGCGAGAGGCGAGCACGACCACCGACATCGTCGAGAACGTGCAGCGTTCGATCATCCTGGTGAACGACATCCGAGTCCACGCAAAGCGCCTGGCCGCGACCACCGACAAGCACCAGATCGACCAGTTGACCAAGGCGATCGCGGCGAGCGCCCGTGACTACGATCCGCTTGCGACCTACAGCGGAGAACGCGAGGAGTGGAACCACCTCCAGGGTTTGCTAGGCGAGCTGTCGGCAAACCCTGGGAGTCGTCCGCTCTCCGCTTCTGCCATGGAGGCGATGATCGACAACTCCGTCGACCGGTTGGTGTCGATCAATACCAGCGAAAGCAGCCACAACGTGGCCTCTATCCGCGCTGCGCATCGACAGGCAGTCTGGAGCGACGCGATTGTCGGCGGAATCGTTCTCGCTACTGTGGCTCTCATCTCCCTCTGGCTGCTTCGTGTGCTCGAGCGCCAGCGCCGGCTGATCGTGGAACGCGTCCGCTTCCTCAACGAAAAGAACAGCGAGTTGGAGGCCTTTGCTGGGCGCGCGGCGCACGACCTGCGCAGCCCGATGAATCCCATCCGCGGATACACCGACCTCATCCTCGAGGCCCCGGGATTGCCGGACGACGTCAGAGGAATGGCGCAGCGGATTCACCGAGCGGTCGGACGCATGACCGGCGTGGTCGACAACATGCTGGCCCTCTCGGTTTCCGGGCGGCCACCCGTGGGACAGTCATCGTCCGCCCTGGCGGTCGAGCGGCTGGTCGAGGAAATGGGAGCGGAACTGCAAGGGGTCGACCTGGCGACCAAGCTGCGCGCCGGTCGGGTTGCCTGTACCGAGGAAGTCCTCGCCCAGATTCTGCGCAACCTGATTGGCAACGCCATCAAGTTCCGCGCGCACGACCGACCCCTGCGCATCACCATCGAAACCAAAGACGTCGGGCCGATGGTCGAGATCGCGGTCGAGGACAACGGCCTGGCGATGGATGCCGAGAGCGCCCGGCACGCATTCGAGCCATTCTACCGAGGCCAGATGGACCGCGAACTCCCGGGCCATGGTCTGGGCCTGGCCATCGTGGACCGCACCACCCGAGCCCTGGGCGGAACCTGCGAACTGTCGTCGGTCCTGGACCACAGCACGCGCATCGTGGTCCGGCTGCCTCGCGCCTGAGATCTACGATTCGGCGCAGGCGCTGGGCTTGAACAGAGGAACCTCAGGACACGAAATGGTGTTGGCCTCGAACTCCCCCTCCACCTCCAGCACCACGTTGCCCGAGGCTGCACATTTGGCCGCTTCACTGTCAATGATGGTTTCGTATTCACCGGTCAACGACACGGCGGGCGTGACTTCCAGAGGCAGTTCACCTGATGTCGTCTTCAGGGTGGCGGATTTCAACTTACTGTCGGACGGCACCTTGACAAAAACGATGATTCCGCCCTTGCCCGCAGGCGGAACGGTTCGGGTCACCGTGCACGCGAGCCTCTCCACCGTCAATTCAATCGCCGGGGGAGCTTGTCCGGGAAAAGCCTGCGCCGGCCCGGCCAACAAACCCAACAGGATCGCGATAGCCACGACCTTCTTTGTCATCATTGTGCACAACATGGTTTCACCTCTCCCCAACCAGTCTTCTGGATTGAACGGAATGAAGACGGCCGTGATTCGCTAGCTCGGGCATCGGCGTGGCTTCAACGTCACTGGTCCCGCTACGGTGGAGGTGCCGGTGCCGCACGCAATCTTTCCCGTCCTGCTTGGCCGCGTAGACCAGTTTGTCCGCCTGCTGGACCAGTCGGTCCAGCGATGTCTGCGGCCCGTCGATGGTTACCGCGCCGATGCTGAAGCTCGCCGGCCAGCGGCCCTGCACGGCACCGCGGAGAGCGCCCATGAGCTTGTCGAGGACCATCTCCGCGGCCTTGTCGCCAGCCTCCGGCAATAGCAACACGAACTCATCGCCACCGTAGCGCGCGACGAGGTCGAAAGCGCGCAAGTTCTGCGTCAGCGTCTCCGCGACCACCGCCAGCAGGCGGTCGCCATCCTCGTGGCCACCTTCGTCGTTGACCCTCTTGAAGTCGTCGACGTCCAGATACGCAAGCGAAAGCGACCGGTGATAGCGCTCGGCCCGGGCCACCTCGAGCTCAGCCGTCTCGACGAACGCCCTTCGGTTCAAAACACCGGTCAGCGGATCCGTCCTGGCCAGAATGGCCCAACGCTCTGTCGTCGACCGCAGCCGCGACAAAATGAAGGCGACGACGATGAAGAACCCCATTTCCACAACGCCGTTCCAGTAGGGGATGAGCGGGTGGGAAAAGCGATGCGAGATCAACCAAAGATCTTGCAGGCGCACCACCGTTGATAGACCGCACATGAGCAGTCCCGCACGGAGGCTGACGAACCAGGTGGCAACCGCAATCGGTGCCAGATACAGCGGGGCGATCGAAACCTGCGCGCCCGTGACGTAGTCAATCATCCCGATGACAAGAACCATCGCGATCGCCCCGGCGACCACTTGCAACGGGCGCAAATTCTTCGCGTCTGAAGAAACTTGATGGTTCGTCATTTCGACGCTCCTTTCGCGTGGTCCGTCCTCATCACCTTGCATCGGCAATGCCATGAAAAGCGGGCGGCCTTGCTGCGCTGATTAGTTAGATTCCGCGCCCAGCACGCCGGGGCACGAAGAAAGTGCCGCGTCACCCTGCCGCCCTCGGTGCGGCACACTGTCGCACCGTCTTCAGGGACAGGCTCCGTGCTATCGCTCGCGGGCGTGTGCTATAGCACGCGCCTATATGACCATGTTCTCTGAGCTGGGCCTTGTCCCAGCGCTTGCCGAAGCTGTCGACGCGCGCGGCTACCAAACTGCAACCCCCGTGCAGGTGGCGGTCCTGGAGGCCAAGGTGCAAGGCCGCGATCTGCTGGTGTCCTCGCAAACCGGCTCGGGAAAGACGCTCGCCTTTGGCTCGCTCATCGCCCAGACCTTGCTGGAAGATCCCGCGCCAGCGACCGAGGACGGCCAAGAAGCCGCCAGGCCTGCTCGTCGCGTGCGGCGGCCCGGGGCGCTCATCATCGCGCCCACGCGCGAGCTGGCCAATCAAGTGCGGGCCGAGCTGGCCTGGCTGTTCGCGCGCACGCCGCTCAGTGTGGCGGCGTTCACGGGCGGCAGCGACATCCGCCGCGATCTCAAGATCCTGCACGCGGGGGCGGACCTGGTGGTGGGCACGCCTGGCCGTCTGGTAGATCTTCTGTCACGCAAGGCCTTGCACCTGGAAGAGGTCAAGGCGGTTGTCGTCGACGAAGCCGACGAGATGCTGGACATGGGGTTTCGCGAGGATCTGGANNTTGCCCCAGCCGATTCTTGCGCTGGCGGCCCGCTATCAGAAGGACGCGGCCCGCATCGATGCGCGCAGCCTGGGCGAGGCGCCAGCTCACGAGGATATTCGCCACGTGGCCTACCTGACCGCCATGGGTGACCGGGGCAAGGCGGTAGTCAATGTGCTTCGCCACAACCCCGACCAGCGCGCCATCGTTTTTGGCACCACCCGAGAAGGCGTCGCCGATCTGCACCGCGAGCTGGTCCGCCAGGGTTTTCGCGCGGTGGTGCTGTCCGGGGATCGCGCGCAGGCCGAACGCAATCGCGCGCTCGCGGCCCTGCGTGCGGGCGAGGCGCAGATCCTGGTGGCCACCAATGTGGCCGCGCGCGGCCTGGATCTGCCCGAGGTGGACCTGGTCGTGCACGCGGATCTTCCACTCAATGGTGAGGCGCTGACCCACCGTAGCGGCCGCACCGGACGCGCAGGGCGCAAAGGCACCAGCGTGCTCATCGCCAGTTTGGCCGAGCGGCGCAAGGCCGAACGCTTGTTGGCTTATGCCAAGGTGGCATTCTCGTGGGCCAACGTGCCCGGTGCCAAGGAGATCAGGGCCCAGGGTGAAAAACGTCTGGAAGACACGCTGCGGGCCGAAGCCGCCACCGAGCCCTCTGCCGCGGCTTCGGCCATGGTGGAGCGACTGAGTCCGGACATCACGCAGGACCGGTTGCTCTTGCTGCTCCTCGATCGCGAACTAGCGCGTCTGCCCAAGGGCGAGGTGCTGCGGCCCGTGGACACGCACGTGTTCAAGAGCACCGACAGCTTTCGCCGCGACTCGGGCCCGCCGGTTTCACATGCCGATTTCTCGCGCGATGCCGTCGTGTTTTGCGTGAATCTCGGGGCAGAAAGCAAGGCCGAGCCGGGCTGGCTGCTGCCGCTTATCTGCCGGCGCGGCGGCGTCACCCGGCGCGAGGTTGGCGCCATCCGCGTCGGTCCCCAGCACAGCGAATTCGAGATCGCGGGCGAGGCAGCCAAGGATTTCGCTCTGGCTGCGTCGCAGAGCGATCCGCGCGCCCCGCACGTCCACATCGAGGTTGCGGGCCGCACGATCGGGCGCCCACCGGCGCATGAAGTTGACGCCAAGACTGACAGACATCGCGGCCAGATGCCGCTGGCCAAGCCAAGCCCGCGTCCGCACGCCGCCGCGCCGCCAGTGCGCTTCGGCGGTTCGCACCCAGGAAAGCCATCGGGCGGATTTTCCAAAGGCCCGTCCTTCTCGCGGCCGGCTCGGCCTGCGCCCATCCCGGTGGCCAAGCACAAGTGGCATCCCAAACCCGGCAAACGCTCGCAACCGCGCTGACGCTTGCATCGGAGTTTCGCAGAAGCAAAGGCAACCCATGAAAGCTCTTCAGCTTGTCGCAGGAACAATTCTCTTCGCCGGTCTGTTGGCAACCGCCGGATGCGGCAGCTCCTCGGCGAGCGTAGGCTTGGGCGCGGATGCGGAGACTGACGACAGTGGAGACTCGACCACGGAGGACGCGTCCGTCGTGAACGTGCCCAGCAATGTGGTGAGCGACGGCTATCTGACCACGGGCCCGTGGGCAGGATACGGCTTCACCGCTACCGATCCCGGAGCCGCGCAGATTGTTCCGGCGTGCGGCGCCGACAGCTGCGATCCACCGTTTGTGGGAAAATCCTTCTGTATGCACGGGACCGTCACCGGACGCACCGACTGGACCGGCTTTGCCATGCTGGGCTGGAACGTGAATCAGGACGCTGCCAAGGGGCCGCCACTGACCTGGCCGGTTCCCGAGACAGGCGGCCTGATCGTCACCGTCGAAAATCCCAGCAAGACTCCCCTGCGTGTCCAGTTGCAGGGGACCAATCCCCACAGCGGCGCGGACCGCTGGTGCGCGCCCCTGGTCAGCGGGCAGTTGATTCCCTGGGGCTCGCTGCTGACCAATTGCTGGGCCGGTGGCAAGCCGCAAAACCCGCTCACACCTGGAACGCCGATCCAGAAGGCGGCTATCATCGTGCCTGGCCTGCAGACCAACTTGCCCTTCGACTTCTGCCTGGTCGACGTTCAAGTTTTTCCAAGGCAAGCAGATGTCGACGCCGGTGAGGGCGGCGACAGCAGCGACGACAGCGACGGCAGCGACGACACGGTACCCGAATCCTACCCAGGCTGACGGCGCCCCGCAGGGACGCTAGTGGTAGAATTTGATATCGTCGATGGTGACACTGCCGGCGCACATCGGATTGTCATTCTCACCTTCGGCCGCAACCGGGACACTGAACTGCCAAATCGCGGAAATCAGCTTGCTGGGATCGAGTAGCACCGGAGGGCTGCCCTGAATGTCGCTGACCACGAAAGGCGCCTTGATGGTGCGGGGAGCCGACGTCATTTCCTCGACAGCGAGCCTGTTTTGTGGCGGGTAAGACCCGGCCGGGCCAGTCGCGAAGGCTGAGCCCAAGGTCATGTCCTGGTGCTCGACGTCTCCGGTGGCGTACTGCATGGTGCAGCCGGAGAACGAGCCACTGATGGTGAATTGCACGCCGGTGAACGCGCTCGCATCGATGCAATAGTTGAAGTAGACAACTGCTCCCAGAAATTGCGGCGTCGACGTCGGCGCGGCGTTGACCCTGATGTTGAGCGCACCCCCGCTTGTCGTGTACCTCGGGAATCCCGAACCCCTAGGGGCGGCGTAGGTCAGGATTCCGCCCGAGATCTCGATCCCCCCGAAATTGCTTGCGCCGCCTGCGTCCGCAAAATCCGCGATGAGACCTGCAGCCGGTGCCTTGGACGTGTTCGATGGGGTGCAGGGTCTGCTATGGAGATGCCTCGGGCCGTCGCCGTCGCTCTCGCTGGCCCTGTCGGATCCAGCGATCCCGTTGATTGAGCTCGATCCGCATCCGGTGACGAAGGCGAGCAGGTTGATGAGGGCGATGATAAATGGGCGACTGATCATGTTGTCTCCTCAGGGACTTGCACATCTCCTCCGGGCGCGAGGAGCATGCCGTGCACCAGACTATGAGTCGCATGCCCGCTCGGACGGGTCAGCTGTTTCTTTGGCTCACCTTGGTCGCTTGACAGGCTCGCCGCCGCATTGCACAATCTTATCGAAGGCGTTGGCGAGATGGATACCTGAGCGGAGGAAAGTGACGATGCGAACAATTCGTCTTTGGCTTGCTGTGTTTGCCTCACTGCTCGCGGCCTGCAGTTCGTCAGGGCTGCAAACCGCAGAGAGTCCTCCGCCCACGGGATCCCAGGACCAGGGCAGCGACACGACCGGAACCAATGTGGCGGACATGTGTGCCCGGGTGACGACCAACGACGCCGGCCCTATTGATGCGTGCCCTTGTATCCGTGCCGGGCACGATCCGTCGGGTACGTCTTGCAGCAATGTCTGGCAGACGTGCTTCTACGATATACCCGGATGTACAATTTCCAGCTGCAACTGTGAAGCCAAGGACGCGGGCGCTCAATGGGTATGTCTCTCGCGGCAATGCTGAACACAATCATGTGAGCGTCGCAACTCTGCCGAGCTGACCTGTGACCGCCCTCCGATTCGTCCACAGCTTCGCCAGCCGACGTCTGCCTTCAGCGCACGGTTGCCGTTCAGAAGCGGCCGAGCACTGATAGACCAGCGCCGTCATTACTGACAGACAAGCTGGGGACGAAACGCACGGACAGGAATTGAGTTTCCTGTCGGTCATAGCGTGTGGAATCTGGGCTCCAAACAAAGAGCGCAGCGGCCACCCCAACAAGAGCCACACCCACGCCAGCGCCTATGATGCCGGCGAGGCGGAGGTTGCGATAGTTGTCCAGGCTATTCTGCGCGTCCGAGATCTCCTGAGTGCAGTGATCGACCTGCGTTGGCAGAACGAACGTGGGATCGCAGCCGAGCTGGGAGCGAGGCACGGCGGATTGCTGCAAAGTCGTCAGCTTGTGTTCGGCGCCGGAAATTTGGCTATGGCCCCACAAGGCCAGCCCGCCCGAAACGCCAGCCACGACCGCGCCAGAGATCAGCGTCGTCCACGCCCAGCGACGATACGACCGCGCATTTTGCACGTAGGCCTCGCGGGTTTCCGGTGTCGGGCGAAGATCGACCTTGATGTCGATATCGCCGCCCGATGGGACTTGCACCAGACGATCGAGAGGTTCGAATCCCGCGCGTTCGAGCCGAAGCGCGTGAGGTCCGGCTGGCACCGGTATGCTTGCGCGGTACACGCCATGGGCCCGCCCGTCGAGTATCACGAAAATGTCGCCTTCGTTGATGAGCAGCCGCAAGCGTCCCCCGTTGCCGGCCGATGGATCCAACTCTGGGTCGAAGCTCACTTCGCCACGCGCGCCGTCCTGCAGGGTGATGACTTGCTTTTGCGTGCGATAGCCCGGTCGCCGCAATTCAACTGATCGCTCGCCCGGCTCGGTGGTCACCGACGCGCGCAGGGGAGTCTGGCCCACCAAGGCTCCGTCGACGTAGATTTCCGCACCCGGCAGCGGACAGTGGACCTCGACATGCGCCAGGCGCGCCTCGCTGGGGCGCAATTCCAGCGTGCTCGACACATGCGACTGCCCGGCCACGATCACTTCCACACGCGCCGGAAGGTATCCCGATGCCAGCGCGTCGACAACGTGGCGACCGGCAGCCACGCGCAAGGGTGCGGCCAACGGCGTGGTCCCCGCTTCGATGCCATCGATCTCGATGGTGGCGGGCACGTTGGTCGTAAAATCCAGGAACCCAATGCGTTTCTCCTGTTCTTCCTTTTCAGCGCGCGCCCGTGCCACCTGCGCAGGCTTGAGTGGGCTGGTGTCCTGCAACACCTTGTCGAGCGTATCGACCGCCTCGACCGGTCGGTTCATCGCCGCGTAGACCAACCCGATATTGAACTGCACCAATCGGTTGGGAATGAGATCGTTGGCCCTCTTGAATTCCGCCAAGGCGCCGTTGTTGTCGCCGTTCTCAAACAAGTGCACACCGCGGGAAAAGCGCTCACGGGCCTCGGTCCGGGCATCGTTGGCCTGGGTGTCGTCGGCCCGGGCCATGCGTACGGCGTGCGGCGCGAGAATGAAAGGGATGGCCAACGCGAGCGGGACGAAGATGCGCATCAGAATGGATTCTCCTGGATGAGCCCCTGGCGTACGGCGCGCGACGGCCTGCCCTTGGCGGGTTTGGCGTTGTCGGCATTGCCCGCGGGATGTGGACGAGCGGATGGGTGAACCGGATGAGGAACAGCAGGTGTCGGCGTCGGCTCGCGGTCGATGCCGCTCGCTTCACTCTTGGCCGGCAGCGGCTCGGGAGTGGTTGGCGGCACCAACGCTGGCATCGTCGCGCTTTGCGCAGGCGATTGGACCGGAGCAGTCACCTGCGCTTTTCCACCACGCAGCGCCAGCCAAAGCCCCAGCGCTGCCAATACCACCGCCGCCGAAACCAGCACCAAGCGTGTGTATTTTTTCGGCACCTCTCCCTTGGTTTCCTCCGAGCCAGCGAGCAAAGTTGGCAGTCCGGTCGCGAACCCCTTCTTCGTCGCGGCTGAAGCTTCGTCAGTTCGACGGAAGGGCGCCTGCATCGCGGTGACCACCCCGCCCACCACGGCCGCGTCCTTGAGGCGCAGACCAAGTTCCGCGGCGCTCGCCGGACGATTGGCTGGATTCTTGTCCAGACAGGATAGCAGCAGGCTCTCCATTCCAGGCGAAATGGCCGCGAACTCGCCAGGTCTGGGCGGCGCCTTGGTGAGATGGGCCGACATGATCTCTGCCACCGACCCATCGTCGAAAGGCAGGCGGCCACAAAAGATCTGAAACATGATCACGCCGAGCGAATACACATCGGTCCGATGATCCACGCCCCGACCGGTGCACTGTTCGGGCGACATGTACTGCGGCGTGCCCATGATGGTGCCGGTCTTGGTGATGTTGGTGGCGGCCTCGGGCTCAACCAGCTTGGCGATGCCGAAGTCGAGAACCTTCATGAACGGCTCGCCGTGTTTGGGCCGCGCAATCCACAGATTCTCCGGCTTCAGGTCGCGGTGAATGATGCCTTCACGGTGCGCGGCCTCGAGCGCTTCGCAAACCTGCAGAAGCAAACGCCGCGCCTCGGCAATGTCGGGCCGTCCGCGCCCCAACCACGCGGCCATGGTTTCGCCCTCGAGGAATTCCATGACGAAGTACTGGCGACCGTCGGGCAGCTGTCCGAAGGAAAAGACGTCGATGATGTTGGGGTGGCCAATCTTGTTGACGGCGCGGGCTTCGTCGAGAAATCGCTGCACCAGCCCGCCATCGCGCGAAAAGGACGCGTCGAGCACCTTGATGGCCACGCGCTTGCCAATAATCGGATGGTGGGCGGCATAGACTGCACCCATGCCGCCCCGACCCAGCTCGCGCTCGATCTGGTATTCCCCGATCTTCGTTCCTGGCTGCAAGGCCTGGTCTACGGCACTTGCAGTAGATTGCGCTGAGAAGTTGCCGACCTTGGTTTCAGTCACGGGAGATGGCCTTCAATTTGCGTCCCGTTTCCGTCCATCGAAGCGCGCCGCCTGCTTGATATTGTCTCCACTCTTGGCTGCCTACTGGCAGCTCGACGTAATCACACGAGTCAGGTGCTCACCGCTGCTGTACAGGGACACAGCGAACTTGCCTGCGAAACTCGTGAGGTGCGCCTCATCTCCGGAACCAGCAGTGCCCGTCTGCTGCAGGACCGTTTGCGGGTTCCCGTGCATCGAGCCATCTCCGCTGAAATATAGGAAGCTGACGGAGCCGTCGGGGTAGAGCGCGGCAAAGCCAGCTCCGGTGCCGTCACTGCTGCCACGTGTGCTCCAGGCGCTGTTGCAGGCGAAGCCCCCTAGAAAGGCATAGGTAGCGCCGACGGGTACCCCAGCGTCGCCCGAAGGTGAGTTCGACACATATGTTGCCAGTAATGAGTTCGTCTTGGAGGAAGAAGTCCCATTATAGACGGCCACGAAACCCTGCGATGTGCCTGCTACGGCAAGAGGTAAGTTGCCACTGTTGGCTGATGGGAGGGCCACCGGACTAGCAACCTCCGCACTGAGCGGATCCAGTGCGTCGACGAAGGTCAAGAGGGGCAAGTCCGTTGCGTCGGAAGAGAAGGCAACAGCGAACGTGCTGCCCGAGAATGCAACTTCGCCCGAACTACGGTCGTATGGATTCACAGTAGCGGATGGATTGTCTGTGGGTACGGCGCGGGTGATTCCGAGATTGGATCCGTCAGTTCCGAATCTCCCGAGCTTGATGGTCTGGTTGTTAAATACGTCGGATGCAACGAATTGACCGTTGAGCCATTGCACGTACGACTGATTGTGATTGTTCTCGGAACCCGCAACCACGAATAGAGTGGTCTGAGTCGGGGCCAGGTTCTTGTCGAGGAACACCAGGTACGCGCCCCAATAGCCGCCATGTGTTGCGGCGCTGTATATGATGGCGATTTCGCCGGTGGGCGCGACGGCCGCACCGTTGATGAAGATCCCCGAATCGGTAGCAGCCGTCAGCAATGGTGCAGCCGGGCCCTTGCTCGCACCCGTGCTCGGGTCGAAGTGTTGCACGTCGATACGATTGACCATGGCGCCCGGGCCGCCGTCGGCTGAGTCAGGTCCAGCATACGCATTGAATGCGAGGAGTTCCGTGGCGGTGAGCACACCGACCCCCGATGTATAGCTGGGGTCGGAGTCGCTGGTGGCAGGGAACCTGAACTTGGTGGGGGTCTGACCAGGAGCGCAGGTGGTTCCACTGGCCCCGGCGATACCCGCATCGCGTTTGATCGATCCTGTCGCACCGCCCGAGCTTCCGCCCGTGCCGCCCGCGCCAGTTCCCGAGTCTCCGGGACTTCCGACAGGGACGTCAACGCCAGCGTCGCCGCCTCCTGAGCTGCCGCCGCCGGCCCCGGAGTCCCCGGGATTCGCGACAGCGGCGTCAACNNTTTGCCCAGGTTTCGAAGTCGGTGGGCTCGGCCAAAGTGTTCGTCGTCGTGAGGCACTGTGCGCCCAGACAGGCGCCGCCCAAGAACGTGACAGCGGTGTTCATCGTCGCTTGCGAGCAAGCGAAACCGCCACTGCAGCTACCGACACCCACCGCGTAGTTATTGGTGCCGGAAACCCCCACAACCGCGTAGTTATCGGTGGTGTTGAGCGCGATTGGCGTGGCAAGCGAAGCATAGCGGAAGAATCCGGTAGCTGGGTCAGATGCTTGCACGGCGGCAAAGCCCAAAAGGGTATTCGTACTCAAGTCGTATAGCCCAACCGGAACCGGCACAAACGTCTCGGCGGTACCGGTCAGATTCGAGTCCCAGAAGCCGAGGTCGGTGACGGTGATGGCGCTGTTCACCCGGAACTTGAAGCCAATCAGGTAGCTTCCCTGAGTGTAGTTGAATGCAGAGCCGATACTGGACACGTTGATTGCGACTCCACTGGGGGCTCCGCTGCTGCCCGCTGCGCCTCCAGTGCCCGTGACGGCGCCGCCCATCCCACCAGTGCCGCCGCCCGCGCCGCCAGTGCCGCCATCAGGCACAGCGACGAATTCGTTGGTCACGGGATTGTAGTTCTTGTCGATTGTGGGATCCGCGCACAAATGACTTCCCGACGTGCATTTTTGGCCAGTGGGGCAGTCGATGTTCGCAAGACATCCTTCGCGACATTTCTGGTCAAAGGCACACACCAGAGGTGTCGTGCACTGGCTCGTATACTGGCAAGTCGCCGTCTCCAGGGGCTGACAGGTATTTCCCTGAGTGGCCCCAATGCACCGTTCACCCGACGGGCAGTCGCGCGATTCCTCGCAAGCGGCGACACAGTACCCCTGCACGCACTGAAGCGGATTCTTACATTCGCTGGCTAGCAAGCACTTGGGAGTCGCGGGCACCTTGCTGGAACTGCAGCCTCCCAGGATCAACCAAGCGACCAGAATCAATGAACCGCGGACACCTTCGCGAAACCCTCGATGCGTCATTTTTTTTGACTCCATGTTTCCAACCACGATGCGGAGAACGTATCACATTCGCTCCCGTTGGACCAAGACTGGCAAACTGGTGTCTCTTCCGTCGTCCGACCTCCCCGAGCCCGATCGCGAGCGCCCCGATACCTGCGCGTGAATCGATCAGGCGTCAGGTATCGGCGTAGCGGACAAGATCGGCATCGGTGACAGCGGCCGGGCGTCCGCCCCACCGTGGAGTCCGCCGCCTCTTGTCTACCCGAGCGGAATTCGCGACTTGTTGCGGGATAACCACCTGGCGAATGTCTGGAGTTCAGGATTGAGCACGTGGCAGAACGCGAGGTCCCGGGCCCCGCAGTAGGCACTCTCGGTTTCGGCCTTGAACTGGAACATGTTGCCAAGGTCGTCGGCGCCGGGGAAGCCGAAGCCGCGGTAGACGTCGGGCGAAACCGCATTGTAGGCAACCGGCTGTTCCAGCGCATAGGCAAGCGCGGCGGCCATTTCGCTGCCGGTGAGATGCTCGCCAGCCACACCCACTGTCTTTCCAATCAGCTCAGGACGCTTGAAGATCCCAAACGCGCACCTGCCGATGTCTTCTACCGCGATGCCAGGCAATTTCTTGTTTCCCATGGGCAGTACGAAGGCCAGTTTGCCATCAGGCCCCTTCTTGGGACCCATTCCAAAGCCGATCAAATTGTCCCAATAGAACGATGTGAGCAGGAACGTGGTCGGCACATCCAGATCCCTGAAGAAATGGTCGGCTTCGGCCTTGGCGTCAAAGTGCGGCACTTTGTACTTGCCCTTCAGCGTCGGCATACGCGAGTCGCTGAGCGGAAATGCCTTGCGCGTGTCCTCGAAGGTGGACCAGATGGCGTGCTTTACGCCCGCGTTCTTGGCCGCCTGGGCCAGGGCGTGCCCCTGAGCAGTCTCCTTCTCGCCAGAAAAATGCTCCCAGAAGTTCGTCACGCAGTAGGCGCCATACGCGCCCTCAAAGGCTTTGGTCAGGCCAGCCACGTCGTCTAGATCGCCCGCCACGACCTCGACCCCCAACTTGGCCAGCGCCTGCGCCTTGTCGCCCGTGGGTTTCCGAGTGATGGCCCGAACCGCGAACTCGCCGCTCTTGTCGGCCAGGATGGCGCGAACCAACCCTCCGCCCTGAGCTCCCGTCGCCCCTATCACCGCGATGATCTTCTTGCCCATAATGGCCTCCGGTGTGGATTGAGTTGTGTGGTCCTGCGGCACATAAGCGCATGGCTTCCCCTCGTGGGCCGCATCCAGCGCCTGGCCCGCCTATATGGGATTAGATGCCGCAGACCCATGAAAATGTTCCACCTGCGACACTCCCAGC
Organism: Myxococcales bacterium; assembly: GCA_003153875.1. Next base: position 43,329 of record PMBY01000451.1, read on the forward strand.
CGCCCTGCCCTGTCAACCTAGGGCAGGCGGCCTCCTATCCGACGGTATCAACGCCGCAGATTGTGGACTTCGAAGGCTGTTTCCTGCGGTGGCGCGGCGAACCCACCTGGGATGCCCTTTTGCATTCGGGGCATCAGAATGCCGTCGCGAAACTGTTCCCAACTTTCTTTGGAGTCGTGCACAGCCACGATTGTCCAGCCACCCGCCGACGGGCCGGCGGCGTGAAAGATCTGGCCTTTGGGCAGACTGCCTTTGCCCGGATGCACCGCCGCGATCGACGCCTCGTATTGCTCCTTGGTACCACCTGGAAAGTGATGCACAACCGCGTACGCCATGTTCCCCCTCCTCTCACTCTCGTTGAAGAAGCCGCTTCTCGCGGCTCACGAGTTGAAGCATAGGACGGGCGGCAGAAGAAACAAGCCCGCTTTCCTGCATTCTGAGCCCGCCGTGATTGAAACCCTGGGCATCGATCGGCATCTTAGCGGGCCGGCTGGTCTGCGACGGCCGGAGATGATCCCCGCGGGGCGCGGTCTCTTGAAGCCAACCTGAGAGCGGCCAACATCGACATCTTTCTATATTGACATCCGTCGATGTATGATCCATCCTTGCTTTGTGCCCAAGCGTCTGGCCATCGCGCAACTGCCGAACCGAGCCACGGTTTGCTGTTCGCCGCGCGCCAAGCTGCGAGCCAAGGACGTCACCCCCTACGCGGCCTTGTTCAAGGCGCTCGCCGACGAAACCCGGCTCGACATTTTGGGATTCCTGGCCGCGGCAGGCGACGCCATCTGCGTGTGCCAGATCGAGGACCATGTGAAGCTTCTGTCTCAGCCCACCATCTCGCACCACCTGCGCCAACTTCGCGAGGCGGGCCTGGTCACGGCCGAGCGTCGTGGCACCTGGATCTACTACGCCGTCGACAAGTCGATGCGCGCGCGCCTGACCGAATTTGTCACCCTGTTCCAAGGGTGAGGCAACAAAGGAGACCATGATGTCCAAACTGACGCTCGTCAAAGACGCTGATTCCAAATCGTCCTGTTGCTCTGGTAGCGACGCCCCTCCCGCACAAGATATCCGCGAGGTGGTCAAGCAGCGCTATGGCCAGGCCGTGCAGGCAGTCGTGCGAGGCGCGAAACCCTCGTGTTGTGGCTCGGCAGCAACCGGCATGGGCGGAACCGATCCGATCACGCGCGATCTCTACGCGGCTGAGCAAACCTCTGGACTTCCCGAGGAGGCCCTGGCGGCCTCGTTCGGCTGTGGCAATCCCACAGCACTGGCCGAGCTTCGCCCCGGCGAGACTGTGCTTGATCTCGGCTCTGGTGGCGGCATCGACGTGCTGCTTTCGGCGAGGCGAGTTGGTCCAACCGGCAAGGCCTACGGCCTGGACATGACGGACGAGATGCTTGCCCTGGCCGAGAGGAACAAGCTCAAGGCAGGCGCCAGCAACGTGGAGTTCCTCAGGGGAACCATCGAACAGATCCCGCTGCCCGACGCCACGGTGGATGTGATCATTTCCAATTGCGTGATCAACCTGTCGGGAGACAAGGACAAGGT
>PMBY01000482.1 GCA_003153875.1 Myxococcales bacterium
GTTCCGGCGTCCACCAATGTCGGGGGACGACCATAGTGGTTGGCGGGATCGAAAATCGTGGTTAGCACCTATGGGTGTCGTCCCGGTTCACAGATCCAACTGGATTCCGACCTCGACCACTTGCTCGACCGGGATCGAAAAATGGTCGGTCGTGCTGCGCGCGTTGCGGGCCAAGAACGCGAACAGCGGCTCGGTCAGCCGCCCCATGTGCCCCTGCCGGGTAGCGACCAAGGTTTCGCGCCCGATGATGTATACGATCTGGCCCGGATCCCCTGCGATTCCGTGCTTGGCCAGCGTCGGTCCAAGCGACGCTGGCACGCGAGGCACTTGCATGAAGCCGTAGTGCAGAAGCACGCGCACCAGGCCAGCGCCCAACGGTTCGACGGTCGCGCGCCCCGAATTGGGCACAAAGGGAACGTGTTCCGTCACCACGGTCAGCAGGACGACGTGCTGGTGAACCACGTGAAACCGTTGCACCAAGCGCACCAGGGCCGGCGGCACGCCGGTCGGGTTATCGGAAAGCACGACCGCTGTGCCAGGGAGTCGCGTGCGATTCTTCGAGACGAGGTGGTCAATGAAGGTGGCCACGGGGATCGACTCCTTGCCTACCGCATCGGCCAGGTAGCTTCGTCCGATGCGCCAGGTGAGCATCACCCACGCGAAGGCTGCACCCACCAAGCAGGGCAGGTAGCCACCGTCGAAGAACTTAAGGCCATTGGCCAATACGAAGGGAATGTCGAACGAGAGGAACAGCAGAAGCACGCCCAGGGAGCGCGAACGCGACCAGTTCCAGGCATGGCGGACGACCTTGTAGTAGACAATCGAAGTGATGGCCATGGTTCCGCTGACAGCCAGCCCGTAGGCGGCGGCGAGACCGGACGATTGCCGGAAGATGACCACCAGTCCGATGCAGGCCAAAGCCAAACTCCAGTTGAGCAGCGGCACGTAGGTCTGACCCTCTGCTTGCCCGCTGGTGTGCCTGACCGCTACCTCGGGGAAATAGCCGAGCCGAATCGCCTGATGGGTAATTGAGAAGACCCCCGAAATGAGCGCTTGCGAAGCGATGACAGTGGCTGCGCTGGCCAGAACAACGGCCGGGTAGATCCAAGGACCGCGGGGAATGAGCGCATAGAACGGTCGCTCTGCGCCGCTCGGGTCGGTGAGCAGCGCCGCCCCCTGCCCAAGATAGCAGAGCAGGAGTGCGGGGTAGATGAGCCCCAACCATGCCCTACGGATTGGCCTGCGGCCGAATTGCCCCATGTCCGCGTAAAGCGCCTCGCCTCCAGTGACCGCCAAGACGACGCCGCCGAGCACGCGAAACCCAGAAACTCCATTGTCCAGGAAGAAACGCACCCCGTGATAGGGCGACAGTGCCCCCAGGATTGTGGGCTGCCGGACAACGTGATAGAGGCCGAGGGTGCCGATGGTCACGAACCACGTGACCATGACCGGACCAAACAGCTTGCCAATCCTTCCGGTACCGCGTCGCTGGACGAAAAAGAGCGCGACCAGGATGGCGACGGTCAGGGGAACGATATAGGGTCGAAACGCGTCGGTCGCGATCTGCAGCCCCTCCACCGCCGAGAGCACGGAGATGGCCGGCGTGATGATTCCGTCTCCGTACAACAAGGCAGCACCCAGCACCGCAATTGTCGCGACCCACCCGACGCGGCCGACTCGGGCAGGGCTCGCCTTGGGCAGCGCCAGGGCCAAGAGCGCCATGATGCCACCCTCTCCCTTGTTATCAGCGCGCATCATGAAGCCAAGGTACTTGACCGTGACCACCATCGTGACCGACCAGACGATCAGCGATACGACGCCCAAGACGTTCTCCGGGCTCGGCGGTGCCCCATGCCGGGAATGCAGGCATTCTTGCAAGGTATAAAGGGGGCTGGTTCCGATGTCGCCGAACACCACCCCGATCGCGCCGAGGATCAGCGCGGCTGCGCCCGGACCAACCGACGGCCGAGCCGCCGCAGTGGGATTGATAGAACCTGCCATGTCGCAACCGGAAGGATGCACCAAAATTGACCGGAGCGGTCACATCACGCATGTGGCCGGTCGAAGGCAGCATGATGCCAATCACCAGAACGATGCCGGCAGGCCGCCATGAGCGGACCAGACCCTCGGCCTTGTCGGCCTCCTCCCTCCCTCGAATTGAATGGGCGACTCTTCATTTTGATTGAAAGGGCCGCCATTCCGCGACCATCCGCCATACAACTACCCGAATTTGCCTGCATCGCATCGGTGGCCCGAAACCTGCTACGTGGATCAACCGGCACGGGCACGTCATTGGTGCCGCGCCCTATCGCAACATGCGAGAGGAGAAAGACAAATGGAATTCTCAACCAGTACAGCGGGCGATATAGCTACCCTTCGCATCGTGGGTGAGTTGGACGTGATCACCACTCCGGCTCTTCGCCCATCCGTCGACGCCTTGGTCGCTGAACGGCATCCCCGCGTCGTCGTCGATGTGTCGGGTTTGCGGCACATCGACAGCTCGGGCGTGGGCGCGGTGGTGTTCTTGTACAAGAAGGCCAAGGAGTACGGCGGCGTGGTAACCGTTCAGGGCTTGCGTGAGCAGCCGCTGGCGATATTCAAGCTTCTACGCCTGGATCGAATTCTGTTGGCGTAAAGGGTCCGCGCGCGAGCCAGGTTTGCGCGCATGCGGAATTGCCATGATTTCATCAAACTTAGATGGATTGACAGGGTGCGACCTGCTGCGCGGCTTGGTTTTCGGAGGGAAATCCAATTCCGAGATCCAGGCTCGCTTGGACGCCCTGTGCGACACCCCGGCGAGTTTTCAGAGGCTGGCTTTTGAACTTACTGGCCTGACTGTGCCTGAGGAAATGGCCAGGGCTGTTTTCAAATCTCTGGCCACCCATCTTCAGGATTTGCGCGGGGTCCTAAAGCGGCCGATCGGGGTTAGGACTGCCGCGCTGGACCTGTCTGATCGCCTGGAGAGCTTCCTGCGAGAAGAAGGCGTGGCGGGGAAACTATCCCATGAAAGCCTGGTGCGGATGGCTTTTGTTGATTATCTCACTGGGTTGCCGAATTTCGGGAGCCTTTCCGAGCGCTTCGAAAGCGAGATCAAGCGGGCCGAGCGCTACGGCCGTCTGCTCTCCCTGCTCATGATCGATGTAGACGGTTTCAAGGAGATCAACGACCATTTCGGCCATCTGACCGGGAACCTGGCTTTGAAGCATGTGGCGGGTTTGCTACGGAACTTCGTCAGGGAAACCGACATAGCGGGCCGCTATGGTGGCGACGAATTCATGATCTTGCTACCCGAAACCCCCAAGCACACAGCCGAGGGACTGGCCGAAGGGATTCGGGCGTTGATTTCCGCCACACCCCTGCATTTAGATGAACAAGGTTTGCTTCCTGTGACAGTCAGCGTCGGGATGGCGTCGTTTCCACGAGACGCGCGAACCGCGGGTGCGCTGATGGCCGAAGCGGACGAAGCCCTGTACAAGGCCAAGCGCGGCGGGCGGAACCAGGTGTGCTTCTCCAGGCCGAAAACTTCAGCCGTCCTTTCGCTCGGCCCGACCGCGGCCCAGACCTATCATTGCGTGCATGTCATGGGAGATTTCAACGGGTGGGATCGAGCGGCTGAGCCCATGAATTGGGATCCACTGAAGAAGTGCTTCAACGTCGAATTGTTTCTGGCGCCCGGCAAGTACGAGTACAAGTTGTTGCTCAACAAGGAGAAGCTGACAATCGACCCGGATAACCCGGAGTCGGTGTACGACGGATTTGACGGATGCAATTCGGTTCTGAGGGTTTCCGCGTAGAGAGATCCATGAGCCGGTGCTTTCCTGCTATGCTTGATGCACAATGGGTTGGGTTGGGCGCGTTCTTGGGTTCGTTCTCGTCCTGAGCGCGAGGCCGGCGCTCGGCCACGAATGCACGGCTTCTTTGGTCGGCGGGGAGCCAGCGCTGCAGCACCTGAATGCAGAAGCTCGTCTCCACTTCATTCACGAGCGCTTGCGCGTCGACGCCAGCCATGCCCGTATTTGGAGCTACTCTTGGGGCACAATCTATTCGGCCCTCGCCACGGGCCAATTCGTGGCGGCTCCTTTGGTATCCCACGCTTCGGGGCTGGATCTGTACGTGGGAGGCAGCGCCGCGCTGATTGGTGTGATGCCGCTGGTCTTCACACCGCTCAAGGTCATGGGTGATGAGAAGCGCCTTGACGAACTCGAGGCCGAGGCTTCGCAAACAAATTCCTGTGTTGCACTTGCCCAGGCGGAGAAACTGTTGAACAGAGATGCAGCCAATGAAGATCGGGGGCGGAGCCTGCTCTTTCACGGCGGCAACGTCGTCGTCAACGCCGGGATCTTCTTTATCATCGGCGCCGGTTTTGGCCACTGGACCAGCGCGACCATCAGCCTGCTGACCGGCCTTGCGACAGGGGAGGTCATGATCTTCACTCAGCCAGTCGGCGCCGTCGAAGCTTTGCGCCAGTACCGTCGCGGTGACCTGGGCTTCCCATTGGCCGGGGTTCGCATGGGAATCGCACCTTTGATTGCCAAGGATAGGTCGGGCATGGTCTTGATTGTGACTTTCTAGGAAAGACACGCTCAAGCCGGCCCTCCCGCGGCGGCGGCGCAGGACTTGCAGGCCTCCTGCGGTCATCATGCAGAATATGGCGAAGGTGTGCCCGCGAGCGGCACGGAATGGTGACGGGCGGGAAGGCCGCTGGCACCGAGTGGTGACCCCGGGGCGGGCCGTTTGCTCCGCGCTCGTTTTGGCGTGGCTTGGATCGGTCGGCGTCGCCCAAGCCCAGACGGCCGACAAGGACGCGCCCACGGTCGCGCCCGCGCCTGCGGACAGTTCGCCCATCGCGCTGCCATCGGCCGGGGCTTCGCCTGAAAAGGTCAAGGACGCCAAGAAGACCGCCAAGGCCGCCGCACTCACCCCCATCGTTCCGAGCCCGCAGAATCCTTTGCGCCCAGCCTTCCAACTCTACGCCGAGATCGATGTGCCGATCCTGGCGATCGGGCTCGTGTTCGAGGGTGGGCGGCTGGTCCGCACGCAGCCGGCGTTCTGCGGATCGACGGGCGCCCCGGTTTGCAACCGCGGCGATCTCAATGCGCTCGATCGCACGACTGCCGGTTATTGGAGCCCCGGCTGGCAAACTGCCTCGGACTATGGTCTCTACGCCATCGGCGTCGGGGCCGCGACCTTGCTCTTCGTGGACGAGGGGTTTTGGCCGGGCCTGAACGACGCCGTCGTGATCGCCGAGTCGGGGCTGGCCGCAACCGCCGTCGCTTCCGTTCTGACGCTCGCGGCGGGCCGCCCGCGTCCCTTTCTCTATGGAGGCCAAGGGGGTTCCGCTCGCAATGGCGCCGATGCGGGGCTGTCTTACTTGAGCAGTCACGCTGCCATCAGCTTCGCGATCGCGACGTCCACGTTGGTGGCCATGCGACGGCTTCACCCCCACTCGAGGGCAAACTGGATCGTGCTAGGTGTTGGGGGCGCGATCGCGAGCTTCGTGGCCACAGCGCGGGTTCTCGGCGGCATGCATTTCATCACCGACGCCGTGGGTGGGGCGATCGTGGGATCGTCGGTCGGGGTGATTATCCCCTCGCTGCACGGCTCACCGGTTGCAATCGTACCGGTAGCGGGAGACGGTGGTCAGCGCGGCATGGCGGTCAACGTCCGATTCTGACCTTCCAGGGCGCATGTGAAGCCGCGCAATCGATGCGCGGACTCTAGCGGGTTCACGCCCACTGTGTCGCCGGCGCGCAACTTGCAAAGGTTACAGATCAGAAAGAGAGGCAATCATGTTGTGGGGCTTGGCTATACTTTTTGTAGTGCTGTGGGGATTGGGTTTACTGACCTCGTACACACTGGGAGGATTCATTCACATCCTGCTCGTGCTGGCGGTGGTCGTCGTGGTGATACGGGTGATCCAAGGCCGTCGGGTCACCTGATTCAAATCAACCATTTTGAATTGATCGCCAAGTGAGCGGTGCCAACTTGCGAGTGCTCTCCAGCACTCGCAAAGTGGCTCTGCGTGCTGCAAGGAGAACATCATGACACGTAAGAGATTCTTCAAGGGCGGAGTGCTCACAGCAGTCGTAGCCTGTGCCATCTTCGTGGGGTGGCTCATAGCCAGGCCCAAGTCGGCGGACGCATATACGATCTCCACCATTGTCACCGCCGGGTGCCATGAAAGCATCACGACAGAGGCGTTCCTAGCTGTGCGCCAGCGTGACCCTGATCCCGCAATCAGGGCAGCTGCGGCGCCTCTACTTCCCGCGGACAGAAACGACCAGGCACTCATCGACGATTTGGAGTTTACCCCGGCGGACGGCATGACCGATCTGGGTGGCGCAACCTTGCTGGTGGGCGTCCGCGACAACGATCTGAAGGGGCGAGATTCCATGGATCTCAGCCAGTTGCCGCTGGTTCATGGCGATCCGGGCGCGCAGCACGAGCATTGCCTCCGCGACGCGAATGAGCCGGAGCCCGGCGGCTCGAACACGGCAATCGATGAGTGTCACGCATTCATCATCGAACGGGTTGGGGAGGCCCTCACTGGGCTCGATCTCAACGGCACGCCTGACCCCACCAAGAGAACGTCGCTTCCACTCTACCTGGCCCTGCGCCATCACGTGGATGCCCTGCTCCCGATTTACTATGTGCGTATGGGGCAGGCGATCCACGCTGTCGAGGATAGCTTCACCCATACCTATCGCACGGCTAAAGGGATGCAGATTACCGTCGTGATGGATTGGGTGGACAAGGCCAACGGGAAGTGGGACGAGGCGACCAACGGGCCACCCCACTCGAGCGAGATGGACCGCTGTGATATTGTCGATCCCAACGACGTGCGGACACAGCGGCGCACGCTTGCGACCGCAGCAGCCACGGCAGTCTTGCGCGCGACGCTCGATCCCAGCGAAACCGATAAGATCGCTGCAGTGGAGGCCATCTTGAAGGATTATCTCAGCTACGCGCCGGGTTCCACTCTCACTTACCCGGAGGGCTGCACTCTCGACAACGTTGGGTGCAAGGCGCCTTACCCGGAGGGTTGCACGTTCACCAACAATTGGTGCAACGCGCCTAAACAGGCGCCTGAAAACTTGGGCAATGGGTCGCTGCTCGGCTGCAGCGTGGGCGGGCCAGGGAACCGGAGCGGACTTTCGGGATTGGCAGTCCTTCTCGGGCTGCTCGCCTTGCTGAGACAGGCACGGCGACGACGACGCGCCATGGTCGGCATGACCTTGCTTTTCATCGCAAGCCTCCTGCCGAGCCGTGGGTTCGCGCAGTCAGAGGCCGCCCAACCGGGCTTCGAGGCTACCGCCGCCGCCGTCGCCGCCGCCGCGGAAGAGAAGCACAACCCACCGCCCCCTGTGACCACGCCGGTGAAGGAGCCGGGTCCGAAAGATCCTTCGAAGATGGCCCTGGGTGCCTATCTGGGCGGCTCAGGATCGTACACCTACGCGGCCGCCGCGGTTACTCTCGGCGCTCGCCTCCGTTTCAGCAAACATTGGACCTTCGGGCTCGATGCGGAATGGAACCCGTGGATTGCCATCAACGGCCGCACGGCCGTACGCGCGGGCGCTTTCAATGGGTATGGAACCGTCATATTGCGGCTGCCGCTGGCCTACGAGAAATTCAACCTTCGCACCACGGCCAATCTGGGATTCTCCCGCTTGTTGATCGACCTGTACGGTGCCCCCAAGGGCAGTATGGGGATCTACGCGGGGCTTAGCCCGTTGGGACTCGAATGGAAGGTGTCCAGGCTCCTCTTCGTAATTATCAATCCACTGAACTTCGCGATCCCAGCCCCGCAGCTCAGCGGCGTTCCGTTCACCTTTTCGCAGTATCGTGTCACAATCGGACTCGAGATCTACGGCGGCTGAGGTGCCTTGTGGCGTCGCAGTGTACCGATTCACTCAAATTGAGTGAATCGGTACTTCATCTTGATGGAGGCAGAGGAGGATGCAAATGGATGAAGAGCGCAAAACATGCGCTCAACGAGGTGACGAAGGTGCGACTGGCGGTTCCTGACACAGAGTCAGTTAGTGGCGGTCGTGGCCACCACGGCCCTCGTCGTGGCCCCCACCATGGTCGTAATGACCGCGGCCCTCATCGTGTCCTCGATACTCGCCCCCCCTCCCCGGGCCTTCGCCCCTCCCGCGCCCACGGAACCCCCAGAAACATCCGCTCATCCCGACGGCAGCCAGCAGCAGCAGAATCGAGAGTCTTTTCATTTGAAGCCATACCTTTCAATCCGCTCGTCGTCCCCGCATTGGCGGTGGTTCAGACGGTGGCAGACGTAGCATCATAGTTGCACGTGGGATGCCAGCGGCCGATAGGCTGCGAGCACGAACTAGAGAATGGGAGACAACACATGAGTACGATCACGACCGGGGACAACGTGCGGATTTACTACAAGGATTGGGGCTCGGGTCCGCCGGTGGTATTCAGCCACGGATGGCCTCTGAATGCGGATAGCTGGGAGGCTCAGATGCTTTTCCTGGCGTCCCACGGCTATCGTTGCATCGCGCATGACCGTCGCGGCCATGGCCGGTCCAGTCAGCCTTGGGATGGCAACGACATGAACGCCTACGCTGACGATCTTGCGACGTTGATGGACACGCTGAAGTTGCAGGAGGTCACGTTGATCGGCTTCTCCGCGGGCGGGGGCGAAGTCGCCCGCTACATCGGCCGCCACGGCACGAGGCGTGTGGCCAAAGCCGCACTGGTGTCGGCGGTTCCGCCACTGATGTTGAAGACAGCGGCCAATCCCGGGGGTTTAGCTATTGATGTATTCGACGGTATTCGTGCCGGCGCAATCGCCGACCGGTCCAAACTGTACCAGGACCTCGCCAGCGGGCCGTTCTTCGGCTTCAATCGGCCGGGCGCGAAGGTTTCACAGGGCCTGATTGACCGGTTCTGGCTTCAGGGAATGCAAGCCAGTCACAAGAGCGCGCTCGACTGCATCAAGGCCTTTTCCGAGACGGACTTCACCGAGGATCTCAAGAGATTCGACGTGCCCACGCTGGTCCTGCACGGCGACGACGACCAGATCGTACCGATCGGCGCCAGTGCGCTAGCGTCGAGCAAACTGGTCAAGAACGCCAGGCTGGTGGTCTATCCCGGCGCGCCGCACGGCCTGACCGACACGCACAAAGACAGGCTCAACGCGGATCTGTTGACTTTTCTCAAGGCTTGAGCTGAGGACCAACGAGGACCGCGGCGGCGACGAGGCGGTTCGGGTCTGACTGGGCGGCGGCATGCCGAATGCAGAAGTCCCTAGGTGGGGCGGACCTTTCACGCCCTGGGACTGGAGGAAAGTGGTGATTCCTACGACGAGAGATCGCGATGGCAGTCGAAATGATGCTGCGCTGGCGGTGATGGGATTGGCGCTTCTGGCCGGCGCGGCGGCGTGCTCGGGCCGTGACCAGCTGGCCCCACCTTTGCCAAATGGCCAGCGTGCGATACAGCCGCTCGCTGTGCCTAGGTCAGATCGGCCGAGCTGTGGGCCGAGTCAGGACGGGCAGGTGCGGTACAGTTGGAACGAGTCCAAATTGAACGTCTGTCGCGGTGATACAGGCACGTGGGTCGAGGCCAACCTGAATATCCCGCGTGCCGCCGTCCACGTGACAGCGGTGAGCCCGGGAAGCCAGTGCCAAGCGGGAGGGTCAAGCATCGAGTTTGGCCTTGACCAGAACCATAACGGCACGCTCGAGAACTCGACCACAGTTTCGGTGTGCAACGGGAGCACCGGGCCGCAGGGGCCGCCTGGGGTGCCGGGCCCTCAAGGCGCGGCAGGTCCGCCAGGCGCACCCGGGCCACCAGGGACGCCGGGCACCAGGGGCACCAGCGGGCTGCCAGGTGTGTACCCGCCCGGGGTGGTGGAGGATCATCCGTAATCAACTGTGGACCATGAGCGAGGTTATCAATGGACGGTTGGAGCAATGTGAGACGAACGACAACATCGATCCTTGTGCTGCTTGTGCTGGTTGGACCGATGGTATGGCGTGAAACATCTGCGGCAAAGGCTTCGGCTGGGGCTTCTCTGCCCAAGTTTGTCCTTGCCGATCCGAATGGCAAAGAGCACGCCAGTGGCGAGCTTCTGAAAGGCGGGCTGGTGTTGGTGGTAACGGCGCCGACCTACCATACCGAGAAGGCGCAACGGGTCTGGGGCGATCTCCTTCCCGCGGCGCAGCCCAAAGGGAAGGGGCGCCTGGTCTTTCTGGAGGACATGACGGCCAGTTCCTTCAAAGACACGGCGAAGAAGCAGATGCGTAAGGAGTTCAAGGAGGGCGTGCCGCCGCTGCTCCTGCTCGACGAGGACGGCCACGTGCGAACNNAACAACGGCTGGTGGAGAAAGGCGCTCCCAGTGCGGCTGCGGCCCAGCGTCTGTGGGCTGCGGTGCAGAGGTGAAGTCGATGAAGAAGGCAAGATCCAACTCGACTCTGTTTGACCCTTCTACGAAAGGAAATCCCATGAACCACACGCGTCTTCTTCGCGGCGTTGCTTCCCTATGCGCCATGACTACACTCAGCCTCTCGCTCGGCTGCGGCACGATTCTCTATCCCGAGCGGCGGGGACAGCAAAGCCACGCGCGCGTCGACACGGGTGTGGCCGTCATGGACGCTTGTTGGATTCTCCTGGGCATCATTCCCGGCGTGATTGCCTTTGTCGTTGATTTCGGCAATGGCGCCATCTATTTGCCTGGCGGAGCGGTGGGCGCCAATTCGCTGAAGGTCGTGCAGACACCGACTGCCCGTCCTGACTCCGCCAGCATCGAGCGCGCCGTCCGGCAGCAGACCGGCCTGGTCATCCGACTTAGCGATCCGACCTTGGTCTGGCGCAAGTTGGCCTCGCGCGAAGACATCGGACCGAGCGTGGCGGCCGCGCGCCAGGACCGTCCGAGCGCGCTGTAGAAGAACAGCAACTGGCGGCCTGGCTACGGTGCTTTGCCTTCGGCGCCAGGAAACTTCGATGCGGCGACTGACCCCAGAAACAAACGCACCAAGTAGACGGCCTCACCCCGCCGCATCAGCATCTTTCCTTCATGCCCTTCCTCGGCTGCAAACTGGTAGGTGCGGAGCAGGGCAAACAGTTCCGGGTAGAGGCGATGGGGGCGCCACGTGTGCTCGTAGACGGGCGTGCTCACCGCAGAGATCTGTTGGGGTATGATCTGTACCAGTTCGAACGAAGCCGCAACGGGCCCACCCAGGGCAACACGGACCATGCCGTCGAATCCACGTGGCCAGTGTGTCAACAAGTTTTCGGTCAGATGCTGTAGGGCCTCTACCAGATGTGCATCGCAATCGACCAGGAGGGCGACGGCTCGGCGCGACCAGCGATCGGGAGAGATGTGGTCACGAAGCTGCCACGCGGCCAACTGGGCCAGATAGGAGAGGGCCTTTTCGTCGATGCCGTCGCGAATGGCTCGCACCACATCTTCGAGAGGGCCGTGGACCCAAGGCTTGTCGATATTTCCTTCGATGAGCTGGACGGTGGTGTCGGGAGAAGCGTGTTCCAGACGGACGGCTAGCTCGTGTAACCAGTTCTCGAACTTTCGCGCGTTTCGTTCTCTGAATTTTGCCTCAGCAGCAAGGATCAGCTGCTTCACCGCCTTGCTGACGACTGGACCACCGGGCGTCCCCGGAGCGGACATCACTATGGTGAGTCCCGTGTCGGCCACAGCACGAAAGATCGCGCTGCCCAGTGTGTTCTTGTCCTTCGTCATGTTCGTGGAATCCGTCTAGGTCGGTGGAGCACAAACTTCCAGAGAGACATTCTGGACGGCCCGAGGTGCGAGCGCAACAAGTTGGGAACCACGAAGTCCTGCCCGACTCGGAAAACTACTAATATAGCTCCGCACTCGCGAGAGTGGTGTTGTCATAGTTCCATCCGCCGACGATGAGCACCTTTCCGCTCGGCAGCAGCGTCGCCGTGTGGCCAGTCCTTGCAGCGGTCATGTTGCCGATTGCAGCGAATGTTCCGGCCGCCGGGTCGTACAGTTCCGCGCTCTGGAGCGTCGTGAAATCATTGGATGCTCCGCCGGCGATGAGCACCTTCTCGCTCGGCAAGACCGTCGCTGAGTGGCCAAATCTTGCCACCGTCATGCTGCCGGTCGCAGCGAAAGTCCCGGCCGCTGGGTCGTACAGTTCCGCGCTCGCAAAGAAGTCGTTGTCGAGAACTTCGCTGCTGCCGCCGGCGATGAGCACTTTCCCGCTCGGCAACAACGTCGCCTTTTGCCCGACCCTCGCCGCGGTCGCGCCGCTGATGACGGTGAAACTGCTGGCGCTGGGGTCGTATAGCTCCGCGCTGGCGGTGACATCGTAGCTTGAGGCGGAATCGTATCCACCGACAAAGAGCACCTTCCCGCTCGACAACAAGGTTGCCGTTTGATCATACCTAGCCACGGTCATGCTGCCGGTGGCGGTCAACGTCCCGGCGCTGGGGTCGTACAGCTCCGCGCTCGCGAAAACATCCAAGACACCACCTCCGTCGATGAAGGCAGCCCACCAGAGTCCACCGGCGAAGAGCACGTTCCCATTGGACAACGAGGTCGCCGTGTGGCCCAGCCCTGCCACGTCCACCGTGCCGGCGGTCGTGAATGTCCCGACCCCCGGGTCGTATAGCTCTGCGCTCGGCGGCAAGTACCGGTCCAGTGTGTCTCCGCCGGCAATGAGCACCTTTCCGTTGGGCAACAAGGTCGCCGTGTGGCCACATCTTCTCACGGTCATGCCGCCGGTGGCCGTGAATGTCCCAACCGCTGGGTCGTATAGTTCTGCGCTCGCGAGGTACTCGCTGTTGTCACCGCAGCCGCCGGCGATGAGGATCTTTCCGTTGGGCAGTAGCGTCGCGGTGTGGCCAAGCCTTGCCACGGTCATGTTGCCCGTCGCTGCAAAAGGTCCTTGCGGCGCCGTCGCGCCGCCCGTCTCGACCGATCCACCTGTCCCGCTGGTTCCGCCGGCGCCTGTGTTTCCTCCTGCTGGCAGCATGCCGGTCGTGCCGCCCGCAGGAGCGCTCGTTCCCCCGCTGCCTCCGGCCGCCGGCTGACCGCCTGAGACAGATGTCCCACCGAAGCCCGCCAGGCCGCCGGCGCTTGCACCACCGCCAGCCGTGGTGCCCCCGGGGTTCGGGGTATTTGAGCGAAAGGGATGCGAGCAGCCCCAAAGGACGACCGCCAGCAAACAGCAGACCCCAAAGCAGCCGAGCCGTCGTGGCGAGAACAGGAATGCCCCCCTGGATTCGACTACTGGCATCGCACACCTCGCCGACATGATAACAGATTGTGGATCGTCCGCCGAGTCAGGCGGGAACAGATTCGCTTGGCTGTGGTCTAATGTAGACCGAGAGGAGGCAATCATGTTCAAACGTATCGCGCACATCTGCCTGAACGTAAGAAATCTGCAGCAGTCGCTGGACTTCTACACGCGCCTGGGACTGGTTCCTGTGTTTCGCTTCACGCGCAAAGGTGCGCTCTTCGGCGTCTACCTCAAGCTCGCCGACTCGGCTTTCATCGAGCTATTCGAAGATGCGAAGCTGGAAAAGCCAGTGAACACCGGCCTCATCCACTTCTGCCTGGAGACCGAGGATTTGGACCGCCTGATGACTGACCTGCAAATGCGCGGCATCGCAGTCACCGAGAAGAAACTCGGGTGCGACCATACCTGGCAGATCTGGCTGAAAGACCCCGACGGCAACGCCTTCGAGGTCCATCAATACACGCCGGCGAGCATGCAGTTCACCGGTGGCACGGTCGAGGCCGACTGGTAGGAGAACAAGCGCCACATCGACCGTCACGCGTGCTAGACTGTGTCCATGACGCGCGGATTGGCAGCAATCAAGGAGCGCATAGAGGCTTTGCCGATTGAAGACAAGGCTCAGCTGCTTGAGGCGGTGATGACGCCGCAGATGAGGCTGCGCCTGCTCGTCAACCAAGTGCGCCGGCGGAACGACGAGGCCTCCGATCGTCATGTCGACCGCGTGGTCAACCGAGCCGTGAAGCGAGTCCGGCGTGCCGCGGGCACTCGTTAGAGCGGTCGTTGACACGAACATCCTCGTTCGCGGCATATTGCGGCGGCGCGAGGCGGCTGCGGTTCGTGTGTTCGACGCTCTGGTGCGCGGTGACTTCCGGCCCCTGGTCTCGGACTATATCCTTGGCGAGGTCCGCAGGACTCTTCGCGAGCCCGATGTGCGCGCCCTTCGGTGTCTTGAGAACAATGAAATAGACGCCATCGTGGGTGCTTTGCGAGAGACGTGCGAGTTCGTGCCTGGCGCCTACAGAGATCTCGACAAGGTCCCACGCGACCTCAAGGATCGCCCAATCGTCGCAGCCGACATCGAGGGCGGCGCGCATTTTCTGGTCACCGATGACCGTCGCGACCTCCTTCCGTTGAAGGTCATCATGCTCGCGGGGTATCGGCCCCTGCAGATTGTCACGCCCGGGGATTTCCTCCTTCGCATCGGCGCACGCTGATCTGGTCGAACGCGCCACACTGGCGGGCGATTTGGGAACCAAGCTCGACTTTGGTTGTCTATTGCCCACAGGAGGCAATCATAATGCGCCCGATGTTTTGATTTCATTTGCAGAGAAAGCACGGTCCCGACGAGACTCGCCCCGTGGAAACTCCTGCCGCACCTTCTCGACCCTGGCGTCTTGGCCTTCATGTGGGCACAGTGGCGATTGCGCTGGTCGGAGTGCTCTGCCTTGACAGCAATCGCCGCTCGCTCTCCGGCACGTTCGACGAAAGCAATCACCTCGCGGCTGGACTCGAGTGGTGGCAATTCGGCAGCTACACCATGTGGACCGAGAATCCGCCGCTGCCCCGGCTGGCGATTGCGGCGTTGCCCTACCTCCATGGCATGCGCCTGCCGCCGCGGGCGGACTGGGATCCGAGGACCAACAAATGGTATCGCTCAGCGAGAACTACTATCGCCAGCGCAACTTCTTCACCTTGCTGAAAGATCCCTGCAATCCCAAGTCGGCTTGGAAGGACGACGAGATTCCGCCCAATTCTTTCGCCTGGCTGCGGAAGTACACACCGGTGGCCATGGTGGGCAGTTCCATCCGGCTCTATCATCTAGGCGGCGACGGTCAGTAAGAATTCAATCAGGTCTTCGCAAGCGCCTTCTTCACCCGCAGGGTGTCGCGCAGAATCGGGAGCTGGGCGTGATCCTTGGGCCGGCCGGAGGCTTCTTTGGAGAGAATGACATCTTCCAGGCTGGCCACAGTGGCGGTACGGCCTGCCAGATCGATCGCAATACTTCGCGAACGGAGCGATTCGAAAGATAGCTCGCCAGGAAGACGATCGAAAAGCAGATCCACCGGGGCAGAGGCGGCGTCGATGCGCAAAACGTTGGTCAGAGAGGATACCTCTCGTGGGCGAGCGCCGAGACAATGGCCGAGCATCTCGATCTTTTGACGATTGGCCGGCGTATCGCGCACCAGAAGGTCCAGATCCTGGGTCGTGACGGGAGAACCTTGCAGAACCGCCGCCACACTGCCAACGACAAGGGCCTCAAGCCCGGTCTGTTCCAAGGCTGCGAGTACTTCGAGCACGAAGGCTTCGTCAGAAGACGCGGACACCGGGACGAACCTCGCGCAGGAAGAAACGACGCCCGGAACCGAAGGGGCGCAGCAGGCTGGTCAGGATCAGATCGAGATCGCCAGGGTCCATGTCCGGAAGAAGAGGCTGCAGGCGCCGTTTGGTCGCCGCCAACTCCTCGACCGTCACGCGCGGACTGGTCTCGGCCTGAGCGGACACTTGATGTGCCATCCTCAGATTGTACTCCGAACTGCGTGGGGCGCCTCTGCCTTTCTCGCGCCCGAGGTCAACGCCTGGGTGCGACCCCTCCGACGCTCTACCGACTTGCGGCCGGTGTCCATCGGGCTACGGTTCGTCTGTAAGGAAGCGCGGTTGGTCGGTTGGGCGGCCCGGCCTCCCGGCGAACGCTCCTATGATGAGGGCATGCCTCGCAATCAGTTCAAGCTCCTCGTTGATGTCGTCGTCCTTGTCGCCGCGTTTCTGACCTTCGTGAGCGGAATGTTTCTGTTCTTCGACTTCCACGTTGGCAAGGGAGCCTTTCGCACGTCCGCGGTCGGACTCACGCGCCTCACCTGGCTGAACATCCACCGGCTGTCCGCGTTGATCGTGGTGGCCGGGATCGGCTTTCACGTCGCGCTCAACTGGAAGGGGTTCGTGGCACGTCTGCGGCGCAGCTTTTCTCGAGAGCGCAAATCGCGGGTCGCGTGGGAAGCCGCCGAGCTTTGCTCGGCGCGAACCATCGCGGGAAGGTTTGGAAACCCTCCTAGGGTTTCCCAATCAATGGTCTCGGAGCTGATTCTGTATTTGACCTTCGGGACGGTCGCGATGACCGGAATCGTGGTTTGGCTTTTCGCCAAAGGCTCGGCGCCGCTCGCGGGCCCGGTCCCGCTCGGACAGTTGCACCCCATCAGGCACCAGCTCGTCGACATCCACAATATCGCTGGACTCGTGGCGCTGGCATTGACTGCGCACCATGTGGGCCACCGCTGGCGTGCAATGGTGCGCGGCCTTCGCTCATGGGCACGCCAATCTCCTGTCAAAGGTGCCGATCGCGTGGCTTCTCGACCGGAGACTTCGCCGGGAGTATCGTAGCCTGAACGTGTCCGACACCGTCGTTCGAGGTGGCTCTCCCGGCGACACCGACCGGCCGTCGGGCCGGAGATCCGAGAGTCCCTGGCATCTCGCCCTTGCGTTCGGGGCCGTGGCGCTCGCTGCCGTCGCTCACTCACTCCACGACGCGCTCGCAGGCACGTCGTGGCTCCACACAATCGCTCCGTCTGCCGTGATGGTCCTCGAGGCGGCTGTTCTGACGCTTGGCTATCGCTGGCTGCGAAACCGGAATGCAGACCGCATCGTCATGCTGGTTGCGGGCGTTCTCGTCTCCATTTTGTTTGGTGCCCTCGCGGTCCGGCTGCACTCCGACCTTGCGATGAGCAACTTGCGAGCCTTCGCTCTCGCCATTTCTATCGGCCTCGGCATCGGGGGACTATGGGCGCTGGTCTTTTGTCTCCCGGCCGTGATCCGCGACGCCAACCTGCGCAGCCTGGCTGCCGACAACATTCGCCGCGAGGCAGAACTCGCGCAGCTACGCTCCAGTCTAGAGCCCCACTTTCTGCTCAACACGCTCCACGCCGTCGCCGCCCTTACTGTCGACGAGCCGCTGGTGGCTCGCCGGCTGCTGGCGGCGCTCGGCGATCTCCTGCGCGACGCACTCGAATCGTCCCCCGAGATTCGGCCGCTCGAGGCCGACATCAACTGGCTGCGGCGCTACGCCGAGATCCTAGAGGTACGGCATGCAGGCTCCCTTCGCTTTCAATGGGATATCGCCCCGGAGACGACGGCCGTTCCGCTGCCCAAGCTGCTGCTGCAGCCGCTGCTCGAGAACGCCGTCAAACACGGCGTTCCGTCAAAAGATGAGGGCGGCGTCGTGATTCTTCACACGCGCTTTGTCGATACGGCACTGCAACTCATTGTCGAGGACAATGGACCCGGAATACCGCCCGGGACCAAGGAAGGACTTGGCTTGCGCATGGTTCGCGAACGCATCCGTGTCGCCCACCCAGGCGCCAGTCTCCGCCTCGAATCATCGTCTGAAGGCACGCGCGCCACGATCGAGATCCCTGGTGCGCGGGGGTGCGGCTGATGGCCTCACAGATTGAAGCGAAATTACGCGTGTTGCGCGCGCTCGTGGTCGAGGACGAATGGGCGGCGCGCAACTACCTCGTCGAGATGCTGCACGCCTCCGGGCAGGCCGTGGTGGTCGCGGCGGTGGCCACGCTCGCGGAGGCACAGCAGGCGCTAGCTCCCGGTGGTATCGTCGTCGATGTCGCCTTCGTGGACATTCACCTCGGCCACGGCCATGGCGACGAGGCCGGCATGCATCTGGTCCGGACCCTCGCGGGCACGCCCGAAGCACCGCTCTTCGTTCTGGCCACGGCGCTTTCGCAACATGCGGTCGAGGCGTACGCACTCGGCGTGGCTGACTATCTGCTCAAGCCGATTCACGAGGATCGGGTGACGGAATGCCTGGCACGACTCCAGCAGCGGCTTGCCCAGACCGCGCCCCGATCGGTCCCCGACCGCATTGTCGCACGCAGCAAGAAAGGCCTGGTCTTGTTTGCGCGCGACGAGGTCTGGGCCTTTGAGGCAGCCGAGCGCCTCATGTACGTTCACACGGCACGCGGCCGCTTCGACGTCGACCTGTCGCTGGCCGCCATCGAAGTGTCGCTCGGTAGCGATTTTCTGCGCGTCCATCGCCAATGGCTGGTGCACACGGCCCACGTCCGTGCCATTGAGAACCAGGACGGCGAGACTGTGGTAGTCGTCGGCAACGAACCTGCGCGCGAGCTTCGCGTCCCGGTGGCCCGCGATCGGAAAGCTGCAGTTCTCGACCTGCTCCTCCATGGTGCCACCGGATTGCGGAGGACGTAGGGCTGCCGGCTGCTTCCTCGCCTGTTGAGTCAGCCTAGGGGTTGCCAGCATAGGCGTTAAGCGGCCGGCCAGCGGAAGCCCAAGTATTTCACCCCCTCGCCCCGCGTAGCACCGCGAAGCGGGGAGAGGGTTGGGGAGAGGGGCCGCGCTTGGCCGGACCCCTCATCCCAACCTTCTCCCCGGCCGACCGGGGAGAAGGGGTCACAGACTTCTCCGTCAGGCCTCGCTTAATGCCTATGGGGGTTGCCAGCAGGGTTGGACCGCCATACTCTTGGTTCATGCCCATCCCGGCGGAGAAGTTGACCGAGGAGATGCAGGCACTGCCCGCTGACGCGCGCGCACTGTTGGCCGATCGCCTTGTGGAAAGCCTTGATCCGCTCGCGGACGAGGAAGTCCGCGCCTCCTGGGCGGCAGAAGCGGTTCGCCGTCGCAACCAAGTGCGGTCTGACAAGGCCGAGGCGGTTCCGGGAGAGGTTGCGGCCGCGCAGGTGAGAGCCCTTCTTCACAAATGAAGCACGCGTTGCACCCGGACGTGCTGAGGGAGTACGTTGCTGCGGCCAGCGCATACGAGGAACGCCAGCCGGGGTTAGGGGATCGCTTCATTCAAAGTGTCGAAGGGGCAATCGAGAGCATCTGCCAGGCACCCTCAGCCGACTATGATCTCTTCCGGCGAGAGCGCGGCGAAGTTGACCTGTCCCAGCCCCATCCCTTCCGCGATGCGCAGGTTTTCCGGAACGGGTTTGTTCGGGAAAAGAGTGAACGCCCACGCATCCAGGGCCACGGGGTCAACACCCGCGGCAATGGTCCTCGTGGGTTTGACGTCATCTAGGTTGCCACCAGAGGGACCGTGTTCCATCAAGACGCGGGAGGCATCCACAATTGTCAATGTGGGACGCATGAGCGCGGCCAGCTCGGCAATGGAGTGCTGCAAATCCGAGTGAAAGGTGATTCTGGTCTTGCCGGTGATGCCCAGCCAGTTCTTGAGACCCGCGGTGACGCCGGTGAGCTCATGATGTTTGGCCACCGGAATGTTGATGATCTTGTCGGCAATGACAAAGGGCTCAAGCACGTCCCAGGTGCCCACGCGTTTCGAGATCTCCACGGTGTAGTAGCGGCTGTCCTCGGGAAAAATGACTTCTGCGCCGGCTGCTGTCGCAGCGGCCAGAATGCCACTGCGCTCAAAGGCCGCGCGGGATCTTCGAACGGGACAATCACTGACAATCACGCGCTTGGCGCGAGCCTCACGACAAAGCCGAACCACTTCCGCCACCACTTCCGGATGCGTGTTGGCGCCCTGTTNNCCAACAAACGCGGACATGTCTCCCAGGCGCTCCACGGCCGCGCGAACACTGCGTGCCGGGTTCAAACCACGAGCGATCACCATGCGCGGCCGAGTGGCCGCAAGTTCCACGCGATGATCGCGGATTGTGCGGTCGGCCGATCGGACGAAGCGATCATACTTGTCGACGAGCAGGAACCCGCCGACCCCCAGTGCACCCGCGCCAACCACGCCGCCAATTCCGGTCAGCACCGTGCGGCGGGTGAACAGACGCTTCGGCTTGGCTGGGAAGTTCTCCTCTGGCATGGGGGCAGGATACTGGGGCCATCTCGAAATGTCATCCAGGGCCACCTGCGGCGCGGGAGGCCCTACACGCAGATTGCGCGACAAATGCGGCTGCAACCACTCGGGACGGGCGCATTCACAGTTTCGCAACCCGGGCTGGCGCCTTGCTCCCAGCAATCGAACGAGCCCGTTCCGGGAGCCGGCGA
>PMBY01000194.1:0-16814 GCA_003153875.1 Myxococcales bacterium
GAGGTTCCTGCCAAGCCGGTCTGTACGCCCCCGCTGGTGCCAATCAACGTCGCGGCAGTCGCAGACAACAGCAATGGCAATATCAACGTGTCGTGGGCTCCCGCGGCCACTGGTCCGACGCCCACGGGGTACACCGTCTCGTATGGGATGAACGCGACTGGACCGTTCACCGTGGNNAGCGCCAGCAATGCGAGTGGCACCTGTGCGTCGGTCAACTCCGGTGCTGCGTCCGCTCTGTCCTGCAACTCGCCCACGGTTCCCACTAGTGTCAAGGCCACGGCAGGAATCTCGCGGGTGACGGTGTCGTGGACTGCCTCGACAAAAGGCCCCACGTCGTATCTGGTCAAGCGTGGGACTGCCGCCGCAGGGCCGTTCACGTCGCTCGGCACAGTAACCGCCAGCCCTTACGTCGACTCGGGCGCGGGCGTGACCAACGGGACGACCTACTACTATGTGGTGGCTGCCCGGAACGCCCCGAATGGGGTGTGTAGCTCGGCAAACTCGGGTGTTGTTTCGACAGCGCCGCGGAGCTGCACAGTCGTATCGGGCACCAACCCGTCGCCTGGGGCGGGGGCCGGCCAGACGGGCCCGTTCGGGACGTTGGGCGGAGTCTGCTTCGTTTCCTGCGATGTTTTTCAGGGCTGGAATTGCTCGAACACGGAGACACGGACAGTCAGCATCAACGGCAGTCCGTTGAATTGCGGGACGCTGCCGATCCCAGCGGCAAAGACGTCCGGCTTCAACGTGATCGACGTGTCCGCCGCCGACCCGAACGGCGGACATGCCTACGCCTCGCTCTTCTGGTGGGGCACTTGGAGCACCACCTGCACGATTCCAGGCACCGGGTTGGATTTCTAGCCGGGCCGGCGCTACCTGGCGACCTGCGGTCGCCCCCCACGCATCCGATCCGCTGTCGGACACGCTTCCGCCTCGGAGGCAGCAAAGAAAAGTCTTGTGCTGGTTGCGTTGCCCTGCCCACAATATGAGCCGATCTAGTTTCAGACATCACTAACTTCGCTGGGAGTGACGACTCATGATGCGCAGCTACGTGGCCCTTGCTTGGGCCGGTTCCCTGGTGTGGATGGTAGCTTGCGTCAACGTGGACAAGCCCGGCAAGGTCGCCAAGTGCGAGCAGCCCGGCAGTAACTGCACCGTGGACGCGGCTGCCGAAGCCCAAGACGCCGACGAGAACGACGACTCGGGCCAAGATCGTGTCACCGATGCGCCGGCTCTGCATGGCTCCGAGGCCGGAGTGTCCGATGGCGCACGTGACCGCGTGTTGGACGTGCCGCNNGGTCTGTGTGATTTGGATGAAGTTTGCGATGGCATCCACGCCGACTGTCCGGCCGACCAGTACGCGCCCACGACGACCGTGTGTCGCAAGGCCGTAGGCGACTGCGATATCGCCGAAGGTTGCACCGGTTCCAGCCCCGATTGCCCAGTCGATGCTGTGATGACCGCGGGCACCCTCTGTCGCAAGGCCGCGGGCGCGTGCGACGTGGCCGAGAGCTGTTCGGGAACCGACCCCGCCTGTCCTGCCGATGGCATGGTTCCGCCCGGAAGCACCTGCCGTCCGTCCACTGACTCAAACCAATGTGACCCGGCCGAGGTTTGCACCGGCACGAGCGTGTCCTGTCCTGCCGACGTCATATACGCGCGCCCTGCCGCACCTACGGCCGCGAAGGCGGCGGTGGGGACCATCGCGGGCACTGCCAGCATCTCGTGGACCGCTCCTGCGGGAGGCGCGCCCACCGGGTACAACGTCAAGCGGAGCGCCACGCCCACGTCGGGCTACACAATCCTGGGCACGCAGCCCACGACCACCAGCTCTCCCTATACCGACAGCGGCCTGGCTGGCGGGGCGACCTACTACTACGTCGTCTCTTCCATCAACGCCATCGCGACCTGCGAGTCTGACAACTCTGTCCCAGCCTCGGTCGCGGCAGTCAATCCTTGCACACCACCGGCTGCGCCCACCGTGACCGCTGCCTCGGCCAAAGCCCAGGTCAGCCTCACATGGCCGGCCTCGGCGGGCGCCACCTCGTACAGTGTTGCTCGCAGTGTAACGCCCGGGACGGGCTACACGTCGGCGACCACGGTCACCACCTGTACAACAGCTTGCGGCTACGAGGACATCAATGTCTCGAACGGGACGACCTATTACTATGTGGTCACAGCCAGCAATGGAAAGTGCAGTTCTGTCAACTCGGTGGAGGTTTCGGGTGCGCCGAGCTGCACACCGACGGCTGCGCCGGCCAACCTGAAGGCCAAGGCCAACAACGGCTCGGTGGCGCTGTCATGGGACGTGACCGCGGGCGCCGTCTCCTACCGCATCGAGCGCAGCCTGACCTCAGGCTCTGGCTTCGACACGGTTTTCACGTCCAGCACCGCCAGCTTCACGGATGCCACTGTCATCAACGGGACCACCTACTATTACGTGATCGAAGCCAACAACGGCGCGTGTCTCTCGGCCGATTCCGCAGTCGTGTCTGCCCTCCCGGCCTGTACGCCGCCCTCCGTGCCAGGCAAACCCACGGTCACAGCAGGCGATGGCCAGGTGACGCTTTCGTGGCCTGCCTCGACGGGCGGCGCGAGTTCGTATCAGGTTCTGCGCAGCACGACGAGCGGCGGTCCGTATGCGATTCTCACTTCGCCAACCAGCACGGGCATAACGGACACCGGTCTGACCGACGGGACGACCTACTTCTATGTCGTGAAGTCCAACAATGGGTTCTGCCTCTCCGCCCCCTCGTCCGAGTCCTCTGCCACGCCGGTGTGTACGCCGCCGTCGGCCCCGACCAACTTGCAGGCAACCCCGAGTGACAGCAAAGTCACCCTTTCCTGGACTGCCCCGACGACCGGAACCGTGAAGTCGTATGTCGTCACGCGCACGACAGCCGGCGCCGATGCCCATACCGACATCCCGGTTCCGACCGGGACTACCTTGGCCGACTCGTCGCTGGCTAACGGGACGACGTATTACTACGTGGTCAGCGCGAGCAACGGCAATTGCCTTTCGGCTCCTTCGACTGCGGTTCCCGCCACACCGAACCAAGTCTGTGCACTGACTGCACCGACGGGCGTACTCGCCATGGCAGGCAATCAGCAGGTGACGCTCACCTGGCCCATTTCGGACGCCGGTTCGCTGTCGTATGTCGTTTCGCGCGGCATAGCCGCCGGCGGCCCCTATGGCACCGTGGTTCCCAACCCGAACCCGGCGGGCACCATAGACACGGCCGTCAGCAATGGGACAACCTATTACTACGTCGTGACTGTCAGCAATGGGACTTGTACCTCGCCCAATTCGACCGAGGTTTCTGCCAAGCCAGTCTGTGCTCCGCCGGACAAGCCGACCAACGTCGCGGCTATTCCAGACCCCAACGATCCCACGAGCGGAAATATCTTCGTGTCGTGGACTGCCGCGACTACTGGTCCTGCGCCCACGGGGTACACCGTCCTGCGCGGGACGAGTGCGACTGGACCGTTCAGCGCAGCGAGCACCAACCAGACTCCTGTCAAGTTCACGGATCTGGGCACGGCCCTGAAGCTGCTGAACCCCAACGGCACGACCTACTACTACGAGGTCAATGCCAGCAATGCGGGTGGCACCTGTGTGTCGGGCAACTCGACTACTGTGTCAGCTACTTCCTGTAGCTCGCCCACGGTTCCTACTGGCGTCAAGGCCACGGCGGGGATATCGCGGGTGACGGTGTCGTGGACCGCCTCGACAAACGGCCCGACGTCGTATCAGGTCAAGCGTGGGCCTGCCGGAGGGCCGTTCACAGCGCTTGGGGCACCTGTTGTCAACAGCCCATACATCGACTCCTCCGGGGCCCCTGGGACGACATACTCCTACGAGGTGGTTGCCCGCAACGCCAATGGCGTGTGTAGCTCGGCCAATTCGGGCGTCGTCTCGACAGCGCCGCGGAGTTGTACCGTGTGGTCGGGCAATGCGGTGAACGCCGGCCACCCGCCCGCGATCGGCTCCCTTAACGGAATCTGCTACGTCAGTTGCGATACCATCACGAATTGGGGTTGCGCGAACATAAATGGCGACCGGACAATCACGATCAATGGTGGTCCCTTGGGTTGCGGGGGCTATCCGATCCCCGCGCCCAAGACAGCCGGCTACAATGTGATCGACGTGAGCGCCGGCACCTACCCCCAGGCCACAATCTTTTGGGGGGGGACGTGGGTCAATACCTGTTCGATTCCTGCCGGCGGCCTGGATTTCTAGCCGCACAATGGGAGTGAGCCGCGGCGTCGCTACCTGCGCTCCGCTGCTCTTGCCGCCTCGATCAGGGCGCTCCTTGCGACATGCCAGGGAACCAGGTTGTCGATGCGGCCCACGATCTGACCGCCCGGTGCAAGGAAACGCACGGCTGGCAAGGTGGACACGTCGTATCGAGCTTTCAGCACAGGCAGAGCATCGTCCTGGTCTTCGCGGGTCAGGTCGATCTTCACCAGAACGAAGTCCTTCAGCAAGGCTGCGACTTCGGGCCGCGCAAATACGCTGACTTCGAATTCCCGACAGGGCAGGCACCAGTCGGCCGTGAAATCCATCACCATCGGTTTCCCGCTGACCCGGGCGTGGGCCAGACCGGCGGCTTCGGTGGGCAACCACGTCAACACGATCTTGGGAGTCAGCATGTAGTTGATGGTGGCGAACAGGCCGGCCACTGTCAGCGCGATCCCGAGCCCCTTGCGCAGGCGAGTGCGCCAAGCCGCGTGGAACGACAGGTGGACGGCGCCCAGCAGAATTCCCAATCCGACTACGGCAACCGCCACGGCCAAGAAAGCGGGAGAACGGCCAGTCACTTGTGTCAGCGGGGGGAAAACCACCCGCAGGTAGTACAGGCCCGCCACGGTGAGCGCGATCCCGAAGAGACTCTTCACGCCGTCCATCCAGGCGCCCGACCTCGGCAAGTGCAGCGAGAACCCGGCGATGGCCCAGAAAGGAACGCCGATTCCCGCCGCATAGGTCGTCAGCAATAGGAAACCCCGCACGGCATCGCGCGTGGTTGCGACATAGGCGAGAATTCCGGCCAAGGGTGGCCCGGTGCACGGGGCGGCGATCAGTCCGCCAACCAGGCCCATGAGAAAAGCTCCCAGAAAGCCGCGGCCTCCCACGCGCGCCAAGCACTGCTGCACCCGCGACGGCAGGGCCAAGTCGAAGGCGCCGAACATGGATGTCGCCATGGTGAAGAAGAAGAGCGCGAGGGGCACCACCACCCAGGGGTTGGCCAAGAAGGTGCCGAACGCCCTTCCCAGCAGCGCGAAGGTGGTGCCCAGCGTGCCGAACATGGTGGCGATTCCCGCCACGTACAGCGTGGCCAAGGCAACCGCATGGATGCGCGGCACCCCGCCGCGACCGCCGAACACGCCGATGGTGATGGGAATCATCGGGTAGACACAAGGGGTAAGCGAGGTGAGGAAGCCGGCCGTGAATGCGAAGAGAAATGCGCTCAGTACTCCGCGCCCAGCAGCGTCGGAGAATGCCTCCGCGTGAGCCGTGCCCGGGGCCAAGATCGCCATGGCTAGCAAGATGAGCACGATGGCGGGCACACTGGGCGGCCAGCGGCTGGGGTGGGTGGAAAGACAGCTGCTCATACGTGAAATATACAGGCTCCGAGCCGTCGATCTGATATCTTGCGCGTTAATGACTCAATCAACTGGATTCTTGAGTGTACCTCGGCTCCTGGCGTTGGTGGCCGGGATGCTTGCTGGCTGCGGTGGTAGCTCGACTGGCCCAGCCACCTCGACGCCAGACGCGGGCAGCGATGCGGCTCAGAGCGCGGAGGCAGGTGGTGATGCGGGTTCAGCGGTATCGGCAGGGGGTGACGCTGGGGTTGAGAATGCTGAGGGCGGGGCTTTGCCTCCGCTCTGCACCAGCAAACCTGCGGTGCCGTCGGTGACGGATCTCTCAGGTACCTGGGTACTTGAGACCATCGGGGCCCAGACCGTCACGGCTCCGACCTATTCGAATCCCTTCCACCTCAAGTCCATTGGCGTGCTCCTGGTCCAGGTCGCCCAGACCGGGAGCGACGTCACCGTTGCCGGCCACTACTGCGACCGAATCCAGAACGACGACTCCGCCAACCCGGCCAAGGTGGTTGTTCCGCAGGCCTGGGGGCATACTGCATTCCCGATCCAGCGTAGCGGAGCCTTTGCTGACAATGGCTCAGGACAGTTGGAGCTCACGCTCCCCACAGCGATCGAGGTTGCGGGCGCCAATCTGGCCGACCCGGCCCACGACGCCCTGCCTACCGATGCCAACGATCCACGCGTGGTCGACACCGACAACGACGGCTTCCCTGGGATCACCGTCAACCTGACCGGTGCTCTCTTGTCTGGCAGCCTGATGAGCGTGCAGAGGCAAACGACCACGCTTCACGGTCTGGCGGTGGCCGCGGATCGGATCGAAGGCGGGATGATCTTCGCGTCAGACCAGTCGGTGGTCGAGTCTGACCCGGCCAGCATCAAGAAACTGTATCAGTTGTCCAAATCGAGCGCCGATCCGGCCGAATGCGCCAGTAGCTTCGTCATGGTCAAGGTGCCCGAAGAAGACGCCGGGGCCGTGGATTGCGATTGGGTGCGCGCGAACGAGAGCCTGCTTGGGCTGTCGGGAATTTAGGAAGTCTCAGCGCGCGATGCGCAGGGAGAACCCAGCCCCCAGCATGTAGCCGTGGCTGTCGAGGCCTGGGTAGCCAGGATTGTTGGTCTGAAGGCCAGCCGCGCGCGGATCGGGCAAGTGGGTAAGATTGTTGACGGTGCTGTCAGGAAATTCGTCGACTAGAGCATTGGCGTCGGTGCGATTGAGATCCTTGTCGACGGAACGCGGGACAAACACCGAGCCGAACAGGTAGAAGCCCGCCTCAATCTCGCGGCCCAGCAGGTTGACCGGCGATTCGATGCTGGCGCTCGAAACAATGCGTGAGTTGTCCACGTAGTTGGTTCGGCCCGTCTGATCGGGAACCGGCGAAGGCACATAGCCGAGATCAAACGACAGGCGGCGTTGGCGCCAGGCAAAGTTGCCGCCTGCAACCAAGCTCACCGTGTTGTGCCAGGCGTCCACCGGGGATTCGCCGTGTCGGTCTCGGTACTGCGACCAGCGCTCTCCCACTGCCACCAGCCCCACTTCCCACGCCGGACGGCCGCCTTCAACCGGACGCCGGCTGGCCAGACTGGCGCCCAGCCCTACGCGCGCCGGCTCGTTACCCTGTGTGAGCACATAGGTCTGCGGAATGTAGTTGACGCCAGGCCCGTACTGGCTGGTGTCGTTCCGCACGCGCACTTGGTTCTGGCCGATGGTGTCGTTGCTGGTGCCCAGGTGCAACGTGGCTGCGAGCGTGACACGCGGCGAGGGCCGATAGGCAAGGCCCAGGTAGGGCTTGAATTTGCTGTTGGTGTGTATGTTCGGGTCCAGGTAGACGTGCGTCTGGTCACCCGCGTCTGGCATGTACACCGCCGTGTTGGACTGGGTGACAACCGCGATGTCGATGCCGGCACCAATGGAGAGCCAGTCGTTGAGTTGACTACCCAGCGAAAAGGCAAAACTGGTTGCGGTTGCTCGGTCGCCCAGCTGTTCAAAATAGAGCTTGTTCGAGAAGTACTGTTCCCGCTCATCGGCAAAGAACCCCTTTTCGTCGAGGAAGCTATTGACCGGCAGAAGACTGTAGAAGCCGAAGACCAAGTATTTTCCTGCCAACGGGCGGACCAAACCCACGACCGCATAGAGCACATGGTCGTTTTCGTCGGTGTTGCTGCGCGGGTTGGCCAAGTCCTGGGTTGCTAATGGTCGCGCGTTGGCAAAGGACAGTTCCGGGTCGTAAACCGCGATCGGCACATCTGAGCCAGCAGGCCGCGTCTTGAGGCGAATCTTGCCACGCGTAACCAGGCCGAAGAAGCCGGCTTCCAGCTTGAAGGTCGCCGCCGGCAACAGCGCCGGGTTGAAGTAGGCCGCTCCCGCATTGCGGGAGAAGAGACGTGCCGTGAGCGCGTTGCCACCAGTAGGCGAACCGAGCATCTCCAGCGCACTTGAGGCGCGGGCCGGCGGGGTCAGAAGAAGTAGTGCCGCGGGCGCCGTCAGAGCAAAAGCGAAGAAGCGATTCATGGCGCCATAATGCCACGCCGCCAGAGAGAAGGGCGGATTGCATATACTGACAGCAAACGCAAGTCAGGTTGCCCTTGCTGCAGCCTGCTTGCCTACGGGGTTTCTGGCTTCTGGCCTGGGCCTGCCCCGCACACGCCTTCGCGGCTGGGAAGCCAGATGGTGGCCTTGTCGGCGCAGGCGCGGCGGTAGCGGTCGGCAAGCCGCTTGGCCTGCTTGGACGGCCCGTCGACCTTGGTGGGCGGACACTTGGGTCGGGTGGCGTCGCAAGAATAGGCGCCCCAGCCGTCAGCACCGCCCAGGCCAATCGCAAACACCGTGACCGGGCCGATGCCGGCCAAGGGAATGCCGATCACGTAGGACTTGCCCAGCTCGGGGAAACCCTCGTCGAGCGCGGTGTCGGCGCACTTCTTGGTGTCTTCCGGGCTCACGTCCTTGGCCGTGGCTTCCAGGCCGCCGCGGTCAAGGCACGATGGGACGCCCTGGGCCGGCCAGCTTTCCAGGCCCAATACCCGGTTGAGCGCCACCACGGCCGCAGCCATTTCCTTCGCGACCGGAGCGGGCAGTTTGGCAACCGGGCCACCTGCTGCTTGCGCAGCGGCCCACAGCATCCATGCAATCATCACCGGCATGGGCGCCATCATAGATCAGGATCGGCTGCGGCTTGTCGGGGAATTCTGGGCGACGCTTGGCAGCGCCGGGTGGCTAGCCCACGAAAACCCGCGCATTTCGGAACAACTGAATCCAGGGACCGTCTTCCTTCCAGTTGTCGGGGTGCCAGGAATGCTGGACCGCCCGGAACATGCGCTCGGGGTGCGGCATCAGGATGGTGACTCGGCCATCGGGCGTGGTCAGCGCGGTCATGCCAGAGGGCGAGCCATTGGGGTTGTCCGGGTAGCGGCTGGCGATGGCGCCGTAGTGGTTCACGAAGCGCGCGGCTACCAGGCCGGCCTTCTCCAGCCTGGACTGGTGCGCGTCGGATTCGAACTCGGCGCGGCCTTCACCGTGGGCTACCGCGATGGGCAGGTGCGAGCCCGTCATGCCGCGCAGGAGCACCGACGGGCTCTCCTCGATGCGCAGCAGCGCGAGGCGCGCTTCGAACTGCTCGCAGCGGTTGCGCACGAAACGCGGCCAGTCCTGCGCGCCCGGGATAATTTCCTTGAGGTTGGAAACCGCCTGGCATCCGTTGCACACACCGAGCGTGAAGGTGTCGGGCCGGGCAAAGAAGCGCTCGAACACCGCACGCGCCCGGGCGTGGAACAAGATCGACTTGGCCCAGCCTTCGCCCGCACCCAACACGTCGCCGTAGGAGAAACCGCCACAGGCCGCCAGCCCGCGGAACGAGTCGAGATCCATGCGGCCGCTCAGGATGTCGCTCATGTGCACATCCACGGCTTCGAATTCCGCGCGGTGGAAAGCGGCGGCCATTTCGATCTGACCGTTTACGCCCTGCTCGCGCAGGATGGCCACGCGCGGCCGTGCGCCGCGACCGACCAGGGGCGCGGCCAGGTCTTGGTTCGGATCGAAGCTCAGCCGGACAGAAATACCCGGGTCGTTCTCATCGCAGCGGGCCTCATGCTCTTCGCGGGCGCAAGTCGGATCGTCACGCAGGCTCTGCATGGCAAAGGTGGTTTCGGACCAGACCCGACGCAAGTTCGCGCGTGTGTCTTCAAACAGAGGCTGATCGCCACGACGGAACACGATGCGCGTACCGGCAACCGGGCGCCCGATACTATGGATGTGCCCGGCCGAACCAGCGAAGGCCGCGCGCACCGCTGCCACGTCCGACTTGCGCACTTGGATCACGGCACCCAGTTCTTCGGCGAAGAGCAGGGCCGGGCTTGCGAACGCCTGCCCCGCCAGATCGACATCGAGCCCGCATCCGCCCGCAAAAGCCATTTCCAGCAGCGTGACCAGAAGGCCGCCGTCCGAGCGGTCGTGATACGCCAGCAGCAGACCCTGGCTGTTCAGCTGCTGAATGGTGGAGAAGAAGGTCTTGAGGACAGCGGGATCGTCGAGGTCGGGCGCCTCGTCACCGAGCTGGCCATAGACTTGCGCTAGTGCCGAGCCACCCAGCCGATGACGACCCATGCCCAGATCCACCAGCAGCAACTCGGTGTCGCTTTGGTCCAGTCGAAGCTGCGGGGTCAAGGCCCGGCGCACGTCCACGACCGGGGCAAAGGCGCTCACGATGAGCGACAAGGGCGCGGTGACCCGTTTTTCTTGGCCGGCGTCCTGCCACACGGTACTCATCGACATCGAGTCCTTGCCCACGGGGATGGCGATGCCCAAGGCCGGAGCCAGCTCGGCTCCCACGGCGCGCACGGCTTCAAAGAGGCGCGCGTCCTCGCCCGGATGTCCGGCCGCGGCCATCCAGTTGGCTGACAGTTTCACGTCGCCGATCTTGGCGATGGGTGCGCTGGCGATGTTGGTCAGGGCTTCGCCCACCGCCATGCGCGCGGAAGCGGCCGCATCCAGCAGCGCCAGCGGTGTGCGCTCGCCCATGGCCATGGCTTCGCCGGTGTAGCCGCCGTAGCTGGTGGTGGTCACGGCAGCGTCGGCGACCGGAACCTGCCAAGGACCCACCATTTGATCGCGGCAGACTAGGCCAGTCACCGTGCGGTCGCCGATGGTGATGAGGAACGTCTTGTCCGCCACCGCGGGCAGGCGCAACACACGCAGAACCGCCTCGCGCAAGTCGAGGTCGGTGGTGACGAAGGGCGTCCTGGCTGCGCGCACGCGTTCGGCCCGACGTAACATCTTGGGTGGCTTGCCCAGCAAAAGAGCGAGCGGCATGTCGATGGGCCGGTTCCCGAAGTGGGCATCGGTCAGCACCAGCCGGCCGTCGGCCGTGGCCTGGCCAAGCACAGCGAAGGGGCAACGCTCGCGGCTGCAAAGCTCGGTGAAACGGCCGAGGCCTTCGGGCGCGATTGCCAGCACGTAGCGCTCCTGCGCCTCGTTGCACCAGATCTCCTTGGGGGACATGCCGGGCTCGTCGTTGGGGATCTTGCGCAGTTCGAACAGGGCGCCGCGGCCGCTGTCGTTCACCAGCTCGGGCAGGGCGTTGGACAGACCGCCTGCGCCCACGTCGTGGATCGAGTAGATGGGATTGGCTTCGCCCAGCGCCCAGCAGCGATCGATGACCTCCTGACAGCGGCGTTGCATCTCGGGGTTGTCACGCTGAACCGAGGCGAAATCGAGATCCTCCTCGGACGCGCCCGAGGCCATGGATGAGGCCGCGCCGCCGCCCAGGCCGATGAGCATGGCCGGCCCGCCCAAGACGACGAGAGCCGCGCCTGCCGGCACCTCGGCCTTGTGAACGTGCGGCAAGCGGATGTTGCCGAACCCGCCCGCGATCATGATGGGCTTGTGGTAGCCGCGCACCTCGGGACCGGCAGGACCGGGCACTTGCATCTCGAAGGTGCGGAAATAGCCGGCCAAGTTGGGGCGGCCGAATTCGTTGTTGAAGGCTGCGCCTCCGATGGGCCCCTCCAACATGATGTCGAGCGCGGAGGCGATGCGGCCCGGTTTGCCGAAGTCGTTCTCCCAGGGTTGCACGGCCCCGGGCAAGCGCAGGTTCGAGACCGTGAATCCGGTGAGCCCAGCTTTGGGCTTGGACCCACGGCCCACGGCGCCCTCGTCGCGAATTTCCCCGCCTGAACCGGTGGACGCCCCGGGGTGAGGCGAGATCGCGGTCGGGTGGTTGTGCGTCTCGACCTTCATCAAGATGCCCACCGGCTCGCGATGGAAGGCGTAGGTGTTGGTCTCCGGCGCAGGGAAGAAGCGGTTCGCCTCCGGACCCTCCATCACCGCGGCATTGTCCTTGTACGCCGACAGCACGCCGGTCGGGCTGGCCTCGCTGCTGCGCCGGATCATCTGGAAGAGCGACTGGGGCTGCTTTTCTCCGTCGAGGATGAGGTCCGCGTTGAAGATCTTGTGGCGGCAGTGCTCGCTGTTGGCCTGGGCGAACATCATCAGCTCGACATCCGTCGGGTTGCGGCCCAGGGCCCGGAAACTCTCCGCCAGGTAGTCGATCTCGTCGGACGCCAGCGCCAGGCCCAACGTTGTATTGGCGGTTTCGATGGCAGCGCGGCCTTCGCCCAGCACGTCGATGGTCTCTAGCGGCCGGGGCTGGGAGTGGGCGAACAGCCGCTCAGCCTCGGCTTCGCTCGCCAGTACGGACTCGGTCATGCGATCGTGCAGGGCAACCCGCAGCGCAGCCTCGTCGCGCACCGGCCCCGCGACGGTGTACCAGATGCCGCGTTCGATGCGGCGCACGTGCTCCAGGCCGCAGTTGTGGGCCACGTCAGTGGCTTTGGACGACCAAGGCGAGATGGTGCCGATGCGCGGAACCACGAGCAAGCGCAGGCCGGAAACGCTGCTGCGTTGAGAGCGCGGGCCATAGCGCAGCACGCGCGCCAACACGAGCCGGTCAGCGTCGGGCAGTGTCGAGGTCGTCTCGACGAAATGGACAAACTCGGCGGCAAGTGCCGTCACCTGCGGGTTGGCTGCTTGAATCCTGGCTAGCCGTTTGGCCAGTCGGGCAGGGGTAAAAGCGGAGGCACCGGGAATCGAGATGATGGGCATCGTGAACCGGGTGCAGACTGGCGCGCCCAGCGCGCGTTTGCAATCTTTGCGATCACTTAACCCATTTCAGCTTGGGCGAGATCATCACCTGGTCCTTGGGCAGCTTGTCCAGGGCGGCCTTGTAGCTCTTGGCCTTGAACTTCTCCTGTTCCTTCTCGGCCGCCTCGCTGGACTTCTTGCCCATGCCGATGACCTGGAAGGTGAAGGCGGCGTGAGACGCGATCTGTTCCTGCAGGCGCGCCAGGATGTTGTCGAATTGCTCCCTGGTCACGCGGATCTTGACGGCCGGCTCGTCTTTGTAGACGCCGTTGAAGGTCAGTTCTTTCAACCCGTCAACCTTGCTGAACATACTGGTCATGAACTCGGCCCAGGTGCCCATCGCTGAGTTCAGCTTCAGCTCAGCCACGTATTCGTCTTTGCCCATTTCCAGGAACGGATAGGTGAGCTCAATGGCCGCGCGGGCCTGATCGAGTGTGTAGCTGGTCTTGTGGGTGAACTTCTCGTCGTAGCGAGCGACCTTCTTTTTCACAGCGATGTGNNTCGGGGAAGTCGTACTTGACCCGGTTTTCACACCGCGGCGCCTGGTCACTCTGCAGGCGGATGACTTTGGCGATGACGTTCGCCTCGCCGCCGTCCTTGGCCGCGCTTTCGTTGGCATACAGCCAGCCTTCGACGTGAATGGGCTCCAGCGGCGAGCGCTTCATGGCGTAGGCGTACAGCACCTTGAGCGGGCCATAGATCTGGTCGCGCTTGGCAGACTGGGTGAGCGCTGCGCGCATCACGACCTTGAGGCCATCGCCCGGGCCGGACACGTCATCAGCCACAATCGTGAACTTCGCGACACCTGCGGGGATGTCTGGCTGATCACAGCAGGGCTTGGGCCCGGCCGCTTTCTGCTCGCAGCCGGGGAATAGAAGCATTGCGCCAAGAATGGCCGCGGAAAATGCAGACTTGCCATGCATCCCTGATTTCATGATGGGGACCTCCGTTGTGGGGAGAAGCAAGGGGCAGCATACACAGAGAGGCGGGTCGGGGGAACCGCGAAAGGTCGGTGGCCGGGTGGCGCCGGGGCCGGCAGCCGGTGGCCGGGGCCGGTGGCCGGTTCCCCCTTCGGGGGCTTCGGGACGCCCACCCACCCATCCCGCCCCGCGCGCTGCGCGCGCCCTCGCCGGCCTCCCTTCCCGCTTGCGGCAAAACGTTTCAGAGTCTCGCGGGATTCCGATTTTGGACGGGCCGAAAGAGGTATAGTCAGGGGCCGCCCAACCAGAGGCTCATTCCGGGCGCGGGACTTGGATCGCAACCATGAACAACGACCTATTGACCGCACTTGCGACGCTCAGATCGGATCCAGAAGACGGCCAGGCGCTTGCGCTGCTTGCCGGCCTGCAACCCGGCGAGGTGTCGGCATCCGAGCGAGATTCCGTTCAGGTGGCCTTGGCTTCCGAACGGGCCTGGCACACCGATCGGGAAAACGTGGAGCCTTGCCTGCGCCTGCTCGACCTGGAGCTGGCTTGGGGGCAAGACCCGATTCGCCGCGCGACCCTGTTCGTTGAGAAGGCGCGTCTGCTCCACCGTGAGATGTGCCAGTGGGAATCGGCCCACGCGTGCCTGAACGAAGCGCTGGAGATCGCGCGCAACCACCCGGCGGCCGTCGAATTCAGGCGGGTGCTGGAAGAGGAAGAGGCCGGCTGGCAGGAGCGGGCCGATGCGTTGGTGCGGCAGGTGGACGAGGCGGGCGACAGCCCCACCGGCGCCCCTCTGCTGGCTGCCGCCGGCGAGTTGTATCTACGCTACCGTCCGCTGACCAACGAAGGCGAATCTCTCTTGCGTCGCAGCCTCGCGCTGGATGCTCACCACCACCGCGCTGACGTGTTGCTGGAACGACTGCTTCGCGGGGCCGGCCGCAAGGATGAGTTGGTGGAGCACCTTCAGCGGCGCATCGCAGCCGCGGGCAATCCACAGGATGTGGCCGCGGCTCGAGCGGCGGCGGGACGTCTAGCTGAGCAGATGAACCGCATCGACCAGGCCCTCGAACACTACCGCGAGGCACTGGCCGTTTCTCCCGGACACGAGCGCGCACTGCACGGCGTGGCGCGCATCCTGAGTGCGCGCGAGCAATGGGCCGAGCTGGTGGCTGTCTACGAGACGGCGCTGCGCACGGCCAAGCGCGGTGTGGCCGAGGGGCCCATTCTCATCGCCCTGGGCGAGCTTTATTGGAAGCGCCTGAACCAGATCGCCCAGGCCGAGGCGTGCTTCCGTCGGGCTCGCAAGACCATGCCCGCCGTGGCCCCGGTGCTCGATTTCTATCGAGAGTATCACCTGCAGCGCGACGAGATCCCCCAGTTGTTCGCTCTGCTGGGCCAGGTCCAGAAGGCCGAATCCGACCCCGAGGCCCGCGTGCGCTACGGCATCGAGATGGCCGAGCTGGCCGAGCGCCGGCCGCAGCTTCTGGAAAAGGCGGTCGACGCCTGGAAGGCCCTGCGACGCCTGAAGCCGGGATTGCCGGAGGCGGTGAGTGCCTTGCGCCGCCTGTACACCAAGACCGAGAAGTGGAACGCCCTGCTCGAGTTGCTCAAGGAGCGCTGCGAATCGCTGCCGTCCGATGCGGTGGACGACAAGGTCGCGCTCTATTTGGAGATGATCCCCATCTACCGCGATCACCTCAAGCTGGATGTGATGGTGGTCAACACCTACTCGGCCATTCTCGCCCTGCGTCCCGAGCATGCCGAGGCGCTCTCGGCGCTGGCTGAGCGCTACCAGGCGCAAGGGCGTTGGGGTGACCTGGCCAATATTCTGGCACGCCAGGCGCAGACCAGTTCAGAGCCGGCCGAGAAGGTGGCGCTGTACCACCGCGTGGCGCAGTTGTGGATGGAAAAGTTCAACAACCACCACAACGCCGTGGCGGCGCTTGAGAAAGTGCTTGAGCTGGCGCCCAGCGACGCGAAAGCGCGGGCCACCTTGCGCGAGATTTATGTGCGCGCACGTTCCTGGCGCGCGCTGCTGGATTTCATGCGCCGCGAGCTGCCCCTGCTGGACGCGAGTGCCCGGCAGGTCCGGCTGGCCGAGATGGCAGCCTTGGCGTCTGAGCGCCTGGCCGATTTGCGCCAGGGCATAGGCTTGTGGAACGAGGTGCTGCAGCTCGCCCCGCAGGATCGCGACGCGGTCGTGGCGCTGTCGGTGCTCTACGAACGCGAGAAGCGCTGGCCCGCCTTGGCGGATATTCTCGGGCGTCTGGCCGAGTCAGTCGGCGGAGAGGCGACTCCCGAAGGGTGCGCTCTTTTGGAGAAGCGCGGCCTCATCTTGTTCGAGAAGTTGGGCGCACCCGCGGCCGCGGTCCAGGGGCTGGCGCGCGTGCGGCGCAGCCAGAGCGAGAACCCGCGCGTCTTGCGTGCCCTGCGCGATGCCTACACCCAGCTGGGTGACTTCGATTCTCTGGAGGAGCTCTATTCGGGGCGGGGCGCGTGGGAAGAGCTGTGCGAGGTGCTCTCGCAGGTGGCGGAACGCACCACCGACATGGCCTTGCGCGTGCGCCTGTTGGGGCGAGTGGCCGATGTGGGCCGAGACAAGCTCAACCAGCCCGAGCGCGTGCTCAAGGCCTACGAAGGAATTTTGGCCACCGATCCCGACAACCGCGCGGTGGCGCGGGCTGCGGTCGATCTGTACCAGGCGACCGAGCGTTGGGGCCGCCTGGTGGCGACCTATGAGATCTTGCTCGGTCCCGAGTCAGCGCCGGCGCTCTCGCTGGGCGAGAGCCTGGCCATCCTCGAGCGGGCGCGCTTCATCTGCGAGGTCAAGCTGGAAGCCAAGTCCTTGGCTTTCAAGTGGTGTGCCCGGGCCTACCGCCTGGCCCCCACCGATGCCGACGTGCGCGCCGATCTGGAACGCATGGGCGAAGCAGCCGAAGAGTGGGAGGCGCTGCTGGGCCTGCTGGCGGCCCGGCTGGACCGCGAAGGCGCGGAGGGGCCGAGCCCGGAGGAGCAGATTTCGCTCTTGCGCCGGTGCCTGTTCATTGCCGGCGAGCGGGTGGATCGTCCCGACGATCTCAAGCGATTCGCCGAGCGCATCCTGGCCTTGGTGTCTGGCGACGACGAGGCCGAGAATGCCCTGCTCAAGCTCT
>PMBY01000194.1:16842-35417 GCA_003153875.1 Myxococcales bacterium
CGGGTTCTGGAAGCGGTGGGGGATCTGCGGGGTTTGGTCGAGGCTCTCTCCCGTCAGGTTGGCTTGTGCGCCGACACCGAGCGGGCGGCGGTTCTTCTGCGCATGGGGCGACTGCTGGAGACTTCGTTGGCCCAGCCGGCCTCTGCCACCGACGCGTACCTGCAGGTTCTGGAGGTTGACTCCATCTCAGCCGAGGCGGTCGAGGGCTTGGAGCGGCTGTTCGCCGCAGGTGGGGTTCGGCAAGAAGATATTGCCAAGGTGGCGGGACGGCTGCTGCCCTACTACGAGCTGACCGAGCGCTTCGACAAATGGGCGGGCATGCTGGAAGCGTTGGTCTCGGTGACCGCGGATGGGAACGAGCGGCGCGGGCATTTGGAGCTGCTGGCCGATCTGTACCAAGGCCCGCTGGCCGATGCGGCAGCCGCTTTTGCTGCGCTGTTGCGGGTGTTCGAGATAGACCCGGCCAATCCGTCGGTGCGTGAACGGCTGGTGCTGTTGGCGGTGGAGGCGAGCAAGCTGCCTGCTCTCGCGGAGGCTGCGCGGCGGGTGCTGGCTGCCGTCGAGGAGCCATCCTTGCGGCAGGAGCTCCTCATGCACATCGCCGAGGTCGAGGAGCGCCAGCCCGACCGGAAGAGCGAGGCGGAGGCAGCCCTGCGTGCCGTCCTGGAACTGGATCCGCTGCACATGGGTGCCTATCGCGCGCTGGCGCGGCTGGTGCGCGATGGTGAGCGTTGGGGGGCGTTGCGCGATCTGATCGAGGCGCGCGAGCAGCACTTGCCCGACGTGAAGGAACGGCTGGCCCTGCTGTGGCAGGCGGTCGAGATCGACGAGGCGTTGCTCTACGACCGCGACCACGCGACCGAAGTTCTGCGCCGGATCGGGTCCTTGGATGCGACCGACCTGCGCGCCTGCCGCGTTCTGGAACGGAACTATGCGGCGGCCGAGCGTTGGCGCGATCTGGATGAGCTGCTGGTCCACGAGGCCGATCTGGTGCCGCGCGAGGAACTGCCCGAGTTGAAACTCCGTCGGGCCGAGATCGCGCTGGTCCGCTTCAGCAACGCGAGCGCGGCGCTCGATCTGCTGGCTGAAGTCTTGCAACTGGCGCCGGGTCATGCCCGCGCGGTTGGGCTTACCGAACGGGTGCTCGACGATCCGGAACAGCGCCGACGTGCGGCCATGATGCTGGAACCGCTGTACGCGGCGGCGGAGAATTGGGCGCGCCTGGTGGAAATCCTCGACATCGAGCGCGAGGGGCAAGAGGGGCCGGTGGCGGTTGCCTTGTTGGTGCGCAAGGCCGAGGTGCAGGAGACGCGCCTGCAGTCACCGGGTGCGGCCTGGGAAACCCGGCGCGCCGTGCTGGCGTGTGATCCGCATTCCGAGCCGGCCTTGCTGGAGGCCGAGCGGCTGGCGGGTGTTCTGGGATGCTGGAACGAGCTGCAGACGCTGTACCAGGAACTCGCGGGCAAACGCGATTCCTCGGACATCGGCGGAATCGCCGACCTGCTGTCGCGTGCGGCCCGGCTCTTCCAGGGCCCGCTCGCGGATCGCAGCGCGGCCGTTCGTACCTGGCGGCGCGTGCTCGACTTGGACCTCAGCAACGCGCGGACCGGTGCCGCGGCCGCTGCGGCGCTGGAGACTCTCTACGCCGAGACGGCGGACATCCAGGGCCTGGTCTACGTGCTGCGAGCCCGCAGTGAGTGGACCGAAGATCATCGCGAGCGGGCCGCGCTTGGTTTGCGTATTGCTGATCTGGAGGAGAACTCCCTGCGCAATCTCCCGGCTGCCGTGGCCAGCTACCGCAGCTTACTCGACAGCGAGAGCGAAGCAGCGGACAAAGCCTTCGAGAACCTGGAACGTATCTTCCAGCAGTCGGGCCAGGCGCGCGAGCGGGTCGAGCTTCTGCGTCGCCGGGCGGACATGGTCGAGGCGGCGGCTCGCAACCAGTTGCGCCAGCGCATGGCTGCCATTCTGGAAACCGAGCTTCACGATGCGGATGAGGCGATTGCCACCATCCGCCCGGTGCTTGACGACACACCCGACGACGTGGAGGTACTCCGCACGCTGGCGCGTCTGTATCACGGCAAAGGGGCGGCGGCCGAGCACCTTGAGATCTTAGAACGGCTGCTCGTGCTGGCGGCTACCGATCGAGATCGCATCGATCTGCTGCGTCCTATTGCCGGGCTTCTGCAGGGACATCTGGGCCGGCGCACCGAGGCGATGGAACGTTGGCGCGAAATTCTCAAGCTGGCTCCCAACGAAGCCGACGCGTTGGCCGAGATGGAGCGTCTGCTGGACGACAGCGACATCTCGCTGCGTTTCGCGGCGGCCGAAACCCTGGAGCCCATCTACCGGGCTTCGGGTGATGGCCCACGCTTGGCCCGCGTTCTGCGCGTCTTCATCCAACTGGCCGAGGACGCGGGGGCGCGCGCCGGCTACCGGGCTCGCCTGGCCGAGATCGAAGAGAACAAGCTCTACGACAAGCAAGCCGCCCTGCATACCTGGGCCGCGGCTATTCGTGATGGCACCTCCGATCCCAATCTGGGCCAGTTGCTCGACCACTATGAACGGCTCGCGCTGGCGTCGGGGATCGACAATGTGATCGAGATCATCGATCTCTATCGCGCGATTGAGCCCGACGTCTTGGCCGAGGAAACCCGCCTGCGCGTGCAGCGATCCATCGCCGAGCACGCCCTGCTTCTGGGCGACTTGCCCTTGGCCATCGACTACTTCAGCCGCATCACCGAGCGGCGACCGGATGACGACGCAGCGCTGGGGGCACTGGAACGAATCTATCGCGAGCAGGCGAATCTGGCCTCGCTCTACGAAGTCATTTTGCGGCGAGCGGATTTGGCCGACATTCCCAGTGTCGAGGTGGCCCTGCGGCGCGAGGCGGGCAGCCTGGCGGTTCGCCTGGCCAGGCAGGACGAGGCGATCGCAGCCTGGGAGCGGGTTTGGACGCTGGCGCCGGGCGACGCGGAGGCGGTAGCGGCACTTTATGCTCTGTACGTCGAGTTGCGCCGCTGGGACGATCTGGTGAACCTGATCGAACGCCGGCTGGAACGGGATCTGAGCCGAGACCAAGACATCGAGCTGCGTTTCCGATTGGCGCAAATCCAGCGCATCGAGCTGGCCAACCGCGAGCGCGCCCTCGAGTATCTGGGCCAGGTCTTGGAGCGTGAACCGGATCACGCGGCCAGCATTCAGATCCTGCAGGAGCTGCTGGAAGATCCCGAGGCGCGCATGACGGCCGCCAGCCTGCTGGAGCCGGTCTACATCCGGCGCAGCGCCTGGAAAGAGCTGGTGGGGATCGACAGCCTGCGACTCAAGTACAGCGAAGATCCGGAACAGCGTCTGACCTGGACCAAGCGGATTGCGCAGGTCTACGAGGAGCAGATCGAGGATCTGGACGAAGCCTTCAATTGGTATGGACGCGTGTTCCAGGAAAAGGCGACCGAGAGGGCGGCCCTGGAGCAGCTTCTGCGCCTGGCGCCCAAGTTGGGTCGCTGGCGTGACCTGGGCAAGCTGCTCGACGAGTTCCTCGACAACGAGCTG
The DNA here is from genome assembly GCA_003153875.1 of Myxococcales bacterium. The sequence goes on from PMBY01000194.1 coordinate 20,395, forward strand.
TCCAACCCCGACGAGGTGTTGGCGCTGGTGCGCGTGGCTATCCGAGTCTACGACCAGGAACTGGGTGATCGCGACGACGCCCGTCGGCACTACCGGCGCTACCTCGAGGCCCAGCCGGGCAACCGTGCCGCCGCCGAGCTGTTCGAGGAGGCGTTGGAGCGCTGGGAGGCGTGGACCGAGTTGCGCGACCTGCTCGACGAGCAGGTGCGCATGGTCGAGTCGTCCGCAGAACGCGCCGATCTCTTGCGTCGCAGCGCCCGTATCAGCGAGGAAAACCTGTCGCAGGGGAGCGCGGCGGTGGATTCGTTGCGCGCGGTTCTGGAAATCGATCCCGACGACGCGCTGGCTTCCGCATCACTGGAACAGCTTCTGGCCGCCGCGGAGCGCTGGGAGGATCTGCGAGACCACTTGGTGTGGATGTTGGGACGGGCCCAAGAAGTCACCGCCAAGGACGCCATCACCCTGGAGCTGGCCGAGGTGGAATGCAAGAACCTGGGTCATGCGTCGCTCGCCGTCGACTACTACGGCGAAGTGCTGGGGCGCACCCCGGGCCATCCCAACGCGATCGCGGCGCTCGAGGGAATGCTGGGAGACTTGGAGCAGCGGGTGCGGGTGGCCGAGCTGCTGGAACCCGCCTACCGGACTTTGCGTAACCTACGCAAGTTGTCCGATATCCTCGAGGTTCGGCTGGAGACCGTCGAGGATCCACCTCGCCGGGTGGCAGCCCTGCGCGAGAAGGCGGCCGCGGAAGTCCAGCTCGGTCGCGCGGCCGAGGCCCTGGATGCGCTGGGGCGGGCATGGCTCGAAGATGTGGCGGACGCCGCGACGCTGGCCGAGTTGGAAGGTCTGGCCAGCGCAGCCAACGGCTGGCAACGCTTGGTGGCCATCTTGGAAAAGGGCATCGAGGCGACTCTGGTTCCCGACCTGCGCGCGGATCTCTACGCGCGTAAGGCCAGGATTCTCGAGGAGCGGTTGGCGGCCTCCGACTTGGCCATCGAGGCGTGGCGCGAAGCCATCGCCTCACGCTCCGATCATCAGCAGGCCTTCCTGGCCATCGAGCGTCTACTCGAGGCTGCAGGCCGTTCGGCTGAGCTGGCCGAGACCCTGGAGAAGCACGCCGAGGTGGTGGTGGAGGCGCGCGAGCGCGAGCAGTTGACCAAGCGGGTCGCCGTGCTGCACGAGCGCGTGCTGGGGCAGCCGGGAAAGGCCATCGCGGCTTGGCGTGCGGTGCTGGACCTGGATCAGGAAAACGCAGAAGCGCTCAATGCTTTGGAGCGTCTCTACAGCGAGCGAAGCGACTGGAGCAGCCTGGCCGAGGTGCTGCAGCGGAAGATCGAGGGCTGTCACGACGTGGTGACTTTGCGCAAGCTGTGGTTCCAGGCGGCCCACCTGCATGACGACAAACTCAACGATGCCTTGGAGGCGGCTAGCCAGCTGCGCGCGATTCTGGACATTGATCCCGACGATGCCGAGGCTCTCGATTTCCTCATCCAGATTTATGGCCGCGAGGGCAAGCACGCCGAGTTGGTCGAGGTGCTCGATGCGCGTGCGCGCGGGGCCAGCACCCCCGAGGAGCGAGACGCGCTGGCGCTGCGAGCGGCACAACTGGTGCAGACGGAACTCAGTGATGTGGCGGGCGCTGTGCAACGATACCGTGCCATCCTCGAACGGACGCCCAGCCATGAACAGGCACGCGCGGCGCTTTGGGAGCTGGCGCGCCACGAGGACCACCGCGTGCCAGCCATAGCCGTTCTGGAGCCGGTGCTGCGGGCCGGGCAGGAATGGCGCGCGCTGGTGGAACTGTTGGAACTGCGTCTGCTCGGGGAAGACGAGACGGCGCGGCGGCTGGCGACACTGGCCGAGATGGCGCGGGTCGCGGAGGAAGATCTGCACGATGCAGGCGCAGCTTTCGCCGTGTGGGCCAGGGCACTGGCCGAAGACGCCGGCGATGCCACCGCGCGCACGGCACTGGAACGTCTGGCTGGCGCACACGCTGCGCTGCCGGAGTTGGCCAAGATCTACGAGGACTGCCTGAAAGGCAGCTACGACACCGAAGTGCAACGCTGGCTGGCCTCGCGTCTGGCTGCCTTGTACGAACAGTCGTTGGGCAATCCGGCACGCGCGGTCGAGCTCTGGCGCGAGGTGGCTGGCATGCCGGGCGGTGAAGCCGGGGCGTTGGGACATCTGGAGTCTCTGCTGCGCGGACTGGCGCGCCACTCCGAACTGGAAGAGGTGTTGGCCCGCCAGGCCGAGATCGCGATGCACGGGCCGACTCAGGCCGATTTCTTGGCCGCCTTGGGCGAGCTGCGCTTGCACCACCTGTCCGATCTCGACGGTGCCATTGATGCCTTCCGGGCCGCGCTGGAACGCGTGCCCACGCAGGCTGCGGCCTTGGCAGCTCTGCGTGCGCTGGCCGCCGGCGCGGAGCCGCTGCTGGCCGTGCTCGACATCTTGGAACCGTTGGCCGAGGCGCGCGGTGACTTCGTCGAAGTGGCGGCACTGGCTGAGGCGCGGCTCTTGCGCACTGATGATGCCATTGAGCGGGCTGGACTTTGGCGACGAATTGCCGACCTGGCGGAAACGCGTCTGGGCGACCTGCCGCGTGCGCTGGATGCCCTGGGCCGTGCGCTGCAGGAGGATCCCCACGCCTTCGACACAGCCGACCAGCTCGAACGGGTGGCGGAGAGGGCGGGCACGCCCGTCGAAGCCGCTTCTCGGCTGGAGGCAGTGCTGGACGCTCTCGACGGATCGACGTTGGCCCAGATGGGGATGCGGGCGGCCGGCCAGTACCTGATGGCCGGGGGTGTCGGCAACGAGGCCGCGGCCGAGCGGATTTTTGCGCGCGTGCTGGAAGTCGATGCGGAGAACGTCGCGGCGCTGGAGGCCGTGGAAGCGCTCTATCGTCGTCGGGGTGATGAACGGAATGTGGCAGCCATGCTTGAGCGGCGGGGCGCGCTGGAGCTAGAACCGACGCGCCGATTGGCACTCTTTGGCGAGGCCGCGAAGCTGCATGAAGAGAGCGGCGATCTCGCGATGGCCATTGCCGCTTGGCGGTCGGGACGAGAGGGCGACGAGTCCAATCTGCAGGCTCTCGACGAGCTGGCCCGGCTCTACGAAAAGGCAGGCCAGCTTGAGGGATTGGTCGAAGCCTTGACCGACAAGTCGCACGTGATTGACGACAATGTCCAGCGGGCAGCGCTCTACCTGCGCATCGGCACGCTCAAGGCCGGGCCGCTGGCCGATCTCGATGGCGCCGCAGCCGCGTTCCGCGAGGCGCTCGACCTCGCGCCCGAAGACACCGTCGCATTGGCGGCCCTGGCCGACATCGAGGAAAAGCGCGGCGACTACACGGCGCTCGAGGAGGCGCTGCTGCGTCAGTTGTCTGCCGTGAGCGGACTGGGCTGCGTTCCGGTCTTGACCCGCCTGGCGCACAACGCGGCCGATCGGCTCAATGATGCGGACCGCGCGCTGGTGTATTTGCACCAGGTGCTGGATGCTGATGCCGAGAATCGCGAAGCCTTCGCCGAGACCGAGCGGATCCTGGCTTTGCTCGAGCGCTGGCACGAGTTGATCGAGGTGCTGGAGCGTCGGGCCGAGATCGAGGCGCGCACCGGCCATGCCGAGGCGGAACTGGCTTGTCGCGTTTCCGTGGCCAGCATTTGGGGCGAGAAGTTGGGTGCCACGGACAGCGCGCTGGAAGCCCTGCAAGCCGTGCTGGCCCGCGATCCCCGTCACTTCCCGTCGTTGCTGGCGGTGGCGCAGATTTACGAGAGCGACGAACGTTGGGACGAAGCCGCCCAAGCGCTGAGACGGGCCACGGAAATCGCATCGTCGTCACAAGACCGGGCTATGCTTCTGTGCCGCATGGCCAGGGTGCGGGCCGCCACTGGAACCGCGACCGACGAGGTGTCCGCTCTCTACCATTCGGCTTTGGATCAGGATCCCAGTTGCCTGGTGGCGGTGATGGCCTTGGAGGAGATGGCCCGGGCCGCGAACGACCCAGGGCAACTGGTGCAAGTGTTGGAGGCACGCGAGGGGCTGGAAGGCGACGCAGGCAAGCGCAAGGCGTTGCTTTCAGAGATGGCGTCCCTGTACGCTGGGCCGTTGGCTCGACCCGATCAGGCGGTGGGTCCGCTGGGGCGGTTGCTCAGCCTGTCGCCCGAGGATGTGGTGGTGCAGGAACGGCTGGGCACGACGCTCATCGCGGCCGGGCGGGTCGATGAGGGCGAATTTGCGCTCTCGCAATTGGCGGATCAGTTCGCCCGGGCCAAGCAGCCCAAGAACGTGGCGCGTTTGCAGTGCTTGCTGGGCGGCTTCGCCGAGACGCGGGGCGATTTGGCAGCGGCCAAGCAGCGCTTCTTGGCGGCGTATCAGATCGATCCCACACAGGCGGCCACGCTGGCGGCGTTGGCTCATCTGTCGGTCGAACAGAATGACAGTGAGAACGCGCGCAAGTACTACCGCACCTTGCTGCTACAGAGCTTCGACGAGAAAGCCGTGGGGTTGAGCAAGGCGCAGATCTACCTCGCACTGGGCAAGTTGCACCAGGAGGCGGGCGAGTTGCCCAAGGCTCGCAACATGTTCGAGCGCGGACTAGAGATCGACGTCAAGAGCGAGGCCCTCAGGCAGGCGCTGGCAGCCCTGCCAAAGTAGGCATGCCAGCCACAACGTGTCCCGCGAGTCCGCTCCGGATCTCACCACAGAGAGCACAGAGGCTACAGAGGCCGGAAGGAAAGGGTTCCGGATCCGGGTCCGAACCCTTCTTTTCTTCCCATCCGTCTCTGTGATCTCTGTGCTCTCTGTGGTGAAACTCCGGATCGCGCATCTGGCCACGGTGAATCGCGAAAAGCGGTGGCCCCCTCCGGTCACTCGTTTTCGGGGAACAACCGCCAGATGCGGAAGGGCTTGTCCCTGCCGGAGTAGAGGCGGGTAAAGGGAGGCTGCGTGAGCGACCCATCCTTGGCGTAGGTCAGGGCGTAGCGCACCCCGAGACGTCTGAGCAGAGGGTTGGTGGGCGAGGCACGCAGGTTGAACGAGCCATCGTTGGCAGTCTTGAACTCAATGCGGGCGTCGTCGAGAGGGAGTTGATAGTAGGCGATTTCCGCGTATCGGTTGTAAATGGGCTCGAACGCGCCCGGGGGATCGAGCGCGCGCCACAGCGCGAGTTGCGGATGGAAAAGGACGCCGGTCAACGCGCGGGCTCCCATGGTGGCTAGCAGCGTGCCAATCATTGGTTCGGGGGGGCCGCCACTCGCGAGCCACAGACTGTGCAATCCCTGGGCGCGCTCCTCCTCCACCACCTGGTGCACGGCCTTGTAAAGCGGCGAGGCTTCGACATGGGGAAACCCGATTGACAGGGGGTTGAAGTTGCCTGCCGTCACCAACAGCTCGACGGCCAGAATGCCGGCGAAGATGCGGCGCCTGCCCAAGAGTAGCAGCAGGACTTGTAGCGCGAGGAGGGCCGTCACCAGCTGCATGGTCACGGGAAACCACCCGCCTCCCAGCGGGACCGTCTTGGGAAACACATTTCTGATGTGTTGCAGAGACACCCCGATCCAGAGAAAGAAGCCCGCCGTCGCCAGAACCACGGCAGATGCGGCTAGCCATTCGCGCCGGGTGAGTGGCTGGGGCTGGGGATCGGGCTTCAACAGGTAGAGGCTCAACACGATGGAAACCAGCCCAATGGCGAGCTGCGAGCGAAAGCCTTGGGTGTGGGACCACAGCGTGACGTCAGCCAGCCAGTGGGGAAAGTGGAAGCGACAGTAGAGAACCTGAACGATCCCCAATCCCAGAAGCGCCCAGCCCGCGGGATCCAAGCGTCGCCGAGCCCGCGTGAACAAGAGCACGGCGAACAACACGGCAGGAAGAAAAAGGATGAAGCCCGACGATTCGCTGGCGTTGAATACGGCGCTTCCGATGGGCGCGATGCGAGTGGTCTGGAAGTTGTACACAGCGCCAAAAAGCTGGGCCAGGGTGTAGTCGCCCCCATTCAGGCGACGCCGGCCCGGATAGGCGCTGGTGGCCAGAGCCTGCAAATCAGGCCAAACAGCCAGCAGATAGCAGCCGACCAGACCCAGCGCCACGCTGGCCGCGAGAGCACTGCTCAGTCCGAGTTGACGGCGCGAAAGCCCCTGCCAAGTCCGGTCGCGGATGATCACCCCGACCAGCATGGCGCCGAAGGCGTAGGCGAGAGGAACCATCCACGGCGGATAGAGTTGCATGACGAAGCCGGCGCCTGCGTATCCGGTGACCAGCGCGGCCAACACGCCCTTGGACAGAGAGCGCGCGGCCAGCAGACGATGAAGACCGACCATGGTCAGGGCGGCGAAGCCCACCGTATAAGCGGGAAAGTTGCTCCAGCAGATGGGGTAGGCCGAGGCACAGAACCAGAACGCCCCCAAGAGCGGAAGAAATCGCTGGTTGGGAAAGACGATCTCAAGAGCGAGATACAGCGTGGTGAAACAGAAGAAGGGAGAGAACCACCACAGCCAGGCCAGCCCCGCCTGTGAACCAAACAGGAGGTAGCCCCATGTCACAGGCCTCACCAAGCTGGCGGGATGCAGAACCGGCACCCAGGAGATGAGCAGCATGTTCTGTCCGTCGCCGATGTTGGTGTTGCGTACTGGGAAACGAGGCTTGTGCGTGAACTGTGCCAGTGACCACAAGCTGGAAATCGCCCATTCGTCGCTGCGGATGGCTTGCGACTTGGCCATGAGAAAACCTTGCAGCCAGGGCGCTCTGCCCTGCAGGGCCTTCAGGATCGGCTGGGCCAGGTAGTGATCTTCCGCCTCTTGCGGAGCCCACAGCTTGGCGGAGAGCGCGATCGACGATCCGTGGATATGCATCGCCACCAGAGCAGAAAAGAGCAACCAGACCGCGCTGAGCAACCGGACTCGAAATGACAGATGCGACAGCCAAGCCAGCACTCTGGCGGTGCGCTTGGGTGGAGCGACTGGATCGGGGTTGCTAGCGCAGGGCGACATGGGAAGAGGAACGCATTTTGCCACGAGTTGGACGAAGGAGACGCATTTGACAGCAGGCCTCGTAGTGCGTAAGACTGCGTCGAATCTTGTCGGAGCGCGCTGGGAGCCGCTCCTCTGAAAAAGAAAGGTAGGGATACGCAATGACTCGAACACTAAAGGCCGTCATGTCTCTCGTCCTTGGCGGAACGCTCTTCATCGCCACCGCGTGCGAGGACCAGAAGTGCAAGGAAGACCTGCAGGCCGCTCAGACGGCTGCTGAGACAGCGCAGAAGAACCTCACCGGAAAGCAGAACGAGCTGAACGCAGCCAATGCCAGGCTCGCCGCGGCCCAGGCCGAATCGGCGAAGTTGAAGAAGGATCTGGACGAGGCCAAGGCAGGCGCGGCCAAGCCGGCCGAAGCTGTGGCTCCTGCTCCGGCGGCCAAGAAGGGCAAGAAGAAGTAACCCGGCAGCAAGCCACCGGGCTGGGCTCATCGGCGCCTCGTCAAGCGTCAGCAGCCCCGCGAACGCCCAAGAAGACAAGCCCTCGACGGGGATGACCCTCGGGGGCATTTTCTTGTCTGGGGTTTGCGCCGCGCGATTTCTTCGCTGGCGGGCTATTTGGCCAGAAGCCGCGCCCGCAGCAACTCGTGCTGACGCCACATCTCGTCCGGCATGCGGGTGCCGAAACCGTCGAAGAACTGCCCCACCGCATCCACTTCGGCCAACCAGTCCTTGCGGGTGATGGCGAAGAGTTTGTCCATCGATCCGTTAGGCATTTCCAGGCCTGTCATGTCGATGTCCTTCGGATCGGGCACGTAGCCGATGGGCGTCTTCACCGCCGGGACCTCGCCGCGGCAGCGGGCGAGGATCCACTCCACGATGCGCAGATTTTCGCCAAAACCCGGCCAGAGGAACTTGCCGCTCTCGTCGGTGCGGAACCAGTTCACATGGAAGATCTTGGGCTGGAACTTGATCCGCGAGCCCATGTCCAGCCAGTGCCCGAAGTAGTCCGCCATGTTGTAGCCGCAGAAGGGGAGCATGGCCATGGGGTCACGCCGGACCTCGCCCAGGGCGCCGAACTGGGCCGCGGTTCGTTCGCTGGCCATGCTGGCGCCCAGGTACACGCCGTGGTTCCAGTCGAGCGCCTGGTAGACCAGAGGCGCCAGTGTGGCGCGGCGTCCGCCAAAGATGATGGCGTCGATGGCCACGCCGTGGTGCTGGTTGTAGCGGAACGAGTGGGTCGGGCAGTTGGTGAAGGGCGCGGTGAAGCGGCTGTTGGGGTGGCTGGCCAGGATTGCGTTCCCGTCCTTGTCTTTGAGGCCCGACTTCCACGGTCGGCCTTGCCAGTCCAGGGCTTCGCTCGGGGGCGGATCGTCGTGACCCTCCCACCACACGGTGCGGTCAGGCTTGAGCGCCACGTTGGTGTAGATCGTGTCGCGGTTGATGGTGGCCATCGCGACCGAGTTGCTGCGCGAGTTGGTACCGGGCACCACCCCGAAGAATCCCATCTCGGGGTTGACTGCCCAGAGGCGACCGTCGGTGTCCACCTTCATCCAGGCGATGTCGTCGCCCACCGTCCAGATGCGGTAGCCCTTCTGTTTCAGTCCCTCAGGCGGCAACAGCATGGCCAGATTGGTCTTGCCGCACGCGCTGGGGAACGCGGCCGCCACGTACTGGATATGGCCGTTGGGCTCCTCAATGCCGAGGATGAGCATGTGCTCGGCCAGCCATTTCTCACGCTGGGCCAGCACACTGGCAATGCGCAGAGCCAGGCACTTCTTGCCGAGCAGGACGTTGCCGCCGTAGCCGCTGCCCACAGACCAGATCGCGTTGTCCTCGGGGAAGTGCAGAATCAGACGACGGTTGACGTCGAGATCGGCCTTGCTGTGCAGGCACCTGGTGAACTCGCCCTGGGGGCCAAGCGCATCCATCACCTCGCTGCCCATGCGGGTCATGATGCGCATGTTGAGCACCACGTAGATGCTGTCAGTCAGCTCGACGCCGATTTTGGAGAAAGGCGAGCCAATCGGGCCCATGGCGAACGGCACCACGTACATGGTGCGGCCCTTCATGGCGCCGGTGAAGATGTCACGCGCCTTGCGGTACGCCTCGCGTGGGCTCATCCAGTTGTTGGTGGGTCCAGCGTCACCCTGGAAACTGGTGCAGATGTACGTGAGGTGTTCGGTGCGGGCCACGTCGTTGGCCGCTGTCCGGTGAAAGTGGCACCCGGGCAGCTTCTCCTGGTTCAGTTGGATCAGCTCGCCGGTCTTGACGGCCTGGGCGGTGAGACGTTGTCGTTCTTCGTCACTGCCATCGCACCAGTGGATGCTATCCGGCTGGCACATGGCGGCCATCGAGTCAACCCATTCCTGAACGTGCGCATACTTGATCATGGGATCTTAATTTGTGGCACGAACCGGTCGCCGGGGTCAACTGCGCGATGGGATTCGTTCTATTTCAGCACGGGTCGATCCGATTTCCCCCGCACGACGTCGGCCGGGTACCGGGTCCGATTGACTTCCAGCTTGGCCCGCATGGCTGCGACGGGATCCGCGCCGATGCGCTCGCACAGCAGCAGCAAGGCAATGCCCACGTCGCCAATCTCGGACAGGACGCGAGCCCGCCGGTCTCGGTCTCGCGACGCCGCGTCGGCCTGGTCGTTCGACACCCATCGGTATTCGGCGAGCAGCTCGCCCGCCTCAGAAGCGAGCAGCATGGCCAGGTTCTTGGGATCGTGAAATTGCTGCCAGTCCCGCTCGGCCACGAAGTGGCGGAGTTGGGCCAGGAGATCTTGTAGCTGGTCCATCGGTGTTTCCTCTTAGCCGCGCGAACCCACGGCCTAGTGCGGATTTTTGCAATGTTCGGCGGCCATGGTGGCGGCGACAGAAACCGATTCGTCTTTGCTTTGCGCGGCCGTGCGCAGGGCTGCGACACCAGTGCCGGGATCACACAGCCTGCCCAGTGCTTGCACCGCCGCTTTCTGCAGCGAAGGACGAGAATCCGTGAGCAAGGCCGCGGCGGCGGTCACGGAATCCTTTCCCCCGACGGTGGCGAGCGCCATCACGGTCTCAGTGATGGTGCCTTCCAAGGACAGATCGGATTGCGATTCTTTCTGCAGGCGCTTGAGAGTCGCGGCCATGGGTGCGGTGGTGCGCGGGTCCTTCATGTCGGCCAGCAGGCGCGCGGCCAGCGAGCGCATGTCGGCGCTTTCAGGCAGGCGCCCCAGCACGCGCACCAGCAAGGCGGACGCGCGTCGATCCCGGCAATGGGCCAGTCCCACCAGTGCGGCCATGCGTATGTCTTCCACATCCTTTTCGTAGGCGCGCAGCAGAAGATTGTTTCCGTCGGGCACGCACAGATCGCCGAGCGCCGTCACTTGGGCCCGTCGCACGCTCGGCCATGGCTCTTGCTTGGCAGCCTCGATGATCTGCGGCGCCATCTCTTGGTCGTGACGTTGACCCAGCGACAACACCGCCGCCTCGCGCGCCCGCGGATCGCTGTCCAGCAGGGCGCCCCGCAGGGCTTTGCCCGCTTCCGGGTCGGCAATCCCGGCCAGTTCGCGGGTGGCGAAGAAGCGGAGCACGCCGTCCGTGGCGCGGTCCCGGAAGGCCGCCAGCTCGGTGATGGCGGCGGGGTTACGAATCATGCCGAGCCCTTGGATGGCGCGGGCTTGCTCCTCGAAGCTCGTGCTCTGCAGTGTGGCGCGCAGAATTTCGACAGCAGCGGGAACCTGGTCCGGCTCGCGCGTGGCTGCGGCCGCGAGCACGACCAGCAGATCGGCACGCTGCCCCTGCGCCGAACCCGGAACTCTTGCCAGGGCATCCAGCGCGGCCCGGGCCAAGGGCGGTTTGGCCCCCGCGGCTGTCTCGCGCAGCCCGGTGCGCAGGGAGGACGAACCCTTGCCCAGGGCGGCCAGCAGGGCCTGCCGGGCTTCGGGTTGGGCGAGCAACGCCAGGGCGCGCGCCGCGCGCAGCCGATCCGGCTCGCCACGTTTTTCGTCGGCCAGCAGGCCCGCGATTGCCGGCACCGGTGGCTCTGGCAGGCGAGCGAGAAGCGCGATGACGATCTTTTCCTCGTCGGGCGTCGCCGCGATGAAGAGCCGCGGCCAGCGCCGAGGCGAGTTGTGCGGCGATGGGCTGTGCGTCCGTCGGGAGCGGCGAGGGCATGAGCGTGGCCAGGGTTTCGATCAGACAGGCTCTCCCCTGTCCCGGCGGGCTTGCGGCCAGGGCTGCCGTCACCTTGTCGAGGGCGGCTCCACCGATCGAGGCCAGCAAAGGCCGGCGCGTTTCGCAAGAGGTGCCGGAAGCCAGATCAGCCACCAGGCGGTCGACAGCTTGCGGCCCGTCGATCTCAGTCATGACGGCCAGGTCAGCGACGGTCGTTGCGGCGCGGCCGGCTGTGATCTCACGGATCATCACCGTCAGGCACCCCGAGGCCACGGGCTTGGGCAAAGGGATCCAGAACGGCTGTCGAAATCGTTTGCCGCCGCCATCCGGATCCTCGATCAGATCGACGTCAAGGCTCTGTTCCGGTCCACGACCGAAGAGCAGGGTGAGACGGCGAGGGCGGGCCGCAGCCGCGAAGGCCTGCGCGCTCCGGGTGTCGCCAGGCAGGATCTTGAGGCCAGTGATGGAAAATCCCGCGCTGGAGCGTGCGGTAAAAAACTCTCCCCGGCCCTGGTGGGGGTCCGCCGTCCATACTGTGGAAGGGTCGTCGTCGTTGACCGCGGCAGGCGCGGAGAGGCGGTGCGCATCGCCCGCTGCCCCGGCCGAGCCGGAGGCCGCATGAAAGTGAAAACCACCCAAGGGCTTGCCTGCTGGCATCTGCACATCGCCCCGGTGGGCCTTGATAGTGGAAGCTGCGGTTGCTGGCAGGCCAGGGGGCTCGGGCTGAAAGCGCCGGTTGGCGAAATCCCAGGCCCGACGAAACAATTGCGCGGGCACACCGTCGCAGCGGTACAGGCGGCCGGCAGTTTGGAATTCCTCGATGGCTTTCTCGGTCACGACAATATGTTGCGAAGTCTCGCCGTCGATGTCGTGCGCGCCAGCTTGGTCCCACCAGATGACATTCTTCGAAGGAAGTTCTGCGACCCAAACCTCCTCGCGCTTGGGGCCCTCGCCCAGAATGGGCATGCGTACTTCCAGAACGCTGTGACCCGCCACCGAGACATGCCGGATCGTCGGCTGGCCGCGCCCGTCCTTGGGTGTCTTGGGCGAGAAGCTTGCAACCAGCTTGCCGCTATCACGGATCTCGACGGCGCCGGAAGCGTCGCTGGCAGCCTCCCAAGCCAAAGCCGCGCGGGGTAACGCGAACTGGAGCGAGGCGGTTGCTAGAGCAAGAAGAGGAACTCGGCGAATGGAAAGCACGATAGCAGTTCGATAGCGCCTGGGCTCGCGCCGGTCAAGCTCGACCCCAATCCTGCGATAGTCGCTGAAGGTCGTGGTCGTGGCCGCGACGGGCGCGCGCGCAGCGCGCGGGGGCAGGTGGGGTGGGCTGTCCGTCCCGAAGCCCCCGAAGGGGGTGGCCGGAGTGATATCAGTGGGTCACGAAGCGCTACAGTCCATCGAGGGCATCGTCTGATGAGGCCGCTTTCCTGGCTTTCGCGGCGCGCGCCTGTTCCTGCGCCTGATCGGCCGCGGCCACGCGTTCCCGCCAGGTCTTGGCCGCCGGGTTGGAAGGGGCTTGTGCGATGAGGGCGCGGAACGCGGCCGCCGCCTCTGCCCATTTCTTCTCGGCAAAGAGCTTCTCGGCCTTGCGAACGCGCTCCTCGAAGGAGAGGGTTTCCTTGTTGGCCCCCTTCTTGTCCGCCGGCCCTTCGGCCTGGGCAGCGTGCTCAGCTGGAGGCAGACGCATCGGCGCCTTGGCCTTTTCTCGTTCAGCCGAGCGAGAGAGCCCCTGGTCGGCTGCGCTCTTTTGCATTTCGTCCAGATTCGCGAAGGCTTTCGCCTTCTTGGCCGGCGCGGGCTGAGCGGCAGCAGGCGCGGCGGCCGAGGCGACTGGTGCAGCGACCGCGCGCGGTGGTGGCGGCTCGGCCCAGCGATTGGTCGAGGGGGATTCTGCGGCGACTGTGCCAGGTCCGGCCTTGGCCACAGCCCCTAGACTTTCTTCGTCCTTGCGAGAGGGCATCGATGCTGCGCCACCCCCTTTGCCCACAGAAGCTTGACCGAGCGGAGCCAGCATAGGGGCTTCGCCGCCCGCTCCCGAAAGCTCATCCGCAGATCGCGCAAGTTTTCTCCCGGCCGTGACTGGGTTGTCGCGCGCACGCGTCGCCAAGTGGGGCTTGCCAGCGCTCGCCGCATGTTTCGACTCGGCGTCGGAGTTGTGATCGAATTCCGCGGCTGGCATTTTCGGCTGCGTCCGCTTCGGCGCCAGTCCGGCCAGCGGCTTGGACTCTGTCTCGGGGCGCGGCTGGGCCTGATGCAAGCCCGGGGGCTCAGCCGGAGGCTGAGTCAGTGTTTCGGTCACCGCAGGCTTCTGGTCCGGTATCACCTGAGGGTTCTTGATGACCCTGACCAGCAACACCACGGTTGCCACGCCGGCCGCGCCCAGGGCAGGAACCAGCCAGGGCGTTCTCCACAGACGCGCGAAAAAGCCCTCGGGCTCGGGAGCGCGCGCTGTCCGTGGCTTGGCGCTGTCGGAGGCCTTGGCTGCCAGGGCGGCTTGCGCAGCTTCCAGCACCCGCGCTCGGACGCGTGCGGGCGGGTCTTGTGCCAGCGGTCCGCGCAGGGCCGCCCGCGCATGTCCCAGGGTCGAAGACGTGGCCTTCACCTCGGCGCTGCACGAGGCGCAACCTTCGACATGCGCGAGAAACTCGCGGCGCTCGGCCGCAGGCATCTCGTCATAGAGGAAATCGACCAGCAGAGAAGAAACTTCGCTGCACTTCATGGCGTCCCCTCGGCAGCAGCAGCTCCCGCGGTTTCGTGTAGCTCGCCTAGCTTGGACCGCAAGCGCTGCAGGGCATAGCGCATGCGGCTCTTCACCGTGGGCTCGCTGGCGCCTACTTGCGCCGCGATCTCCGCAAACGACATGTCCATCACCTCCCGCATGAGGAAGACCTCGCGCTGTTCCACCGGCAACTCGCCGACAGCGCGGTCGACCAACGACGCGATTTCGCGGCCCATCACCTCAGTCTCCGCATCGCCCGAAGCCGCCGCAACCCGATCGATCCGTCGCAAACCCGAATCTCCTTCGCCGGCCTTGACCTGATCAAGCGACTCGGCCCGGCGGAACTCGGCCCGCCGGGCCTGGTCTGTGCACAAATTGCGCGCGATGGTGAAGAGCCAGGTGGAAACCTTGGCCGAGGGTTGCCAGTCGGCCGCGTTCCTCACCACGCGCAGAAAGACCTCTTGTAGAAGATCCTCGGCCGTCGCCTCGTCCCTGACAAAACGCCGTAGGAAATTCCACAAGCGCTTCTCATGGCGTGCCACCAGTTCGGCGAACGCCGCCAGGTCGCCTTTTTGGTAGGCAGCCATGAGAGCCTCATCGGTCATGGGACGAGCGACAGTCTACAGGGCACTGCCGCCCGTCCCAAGCCCATCGGTCAATACTGCTGCCAGCCCGACGGAGGCCGGGCATAGCGCGTGTGCGACACCGGAAATGGGTCAGCGGCGCGACGTAACTGTGAATCGTCCGAACAACACCAGGGGCCGTCGACGTCAATGCCCATGGCAATCAGTCCGGTGCGATCGTTGTAGCGCAGGCCGATGACCGCGGCGGGCTCGCTGGGATTGGCGCGCGTGAATTCGACCTCGCGAATCTGCGACGAGACGGCTTCGCCGAACTCGGTTCCCAGACCCGGGCGTGATTTTCGCGGGGCGTACGATTCGCCAGCCGCACCCTTGGCTTCGCTTTCTGCCGGCGCCTTGTCAGCGAGCGGCGCCTGCGCAGAAGCGCTGGCCCGAGGAGCCGGGGCGGCGCCCAGCTCATCCTTGTCGACGCCGCTACTGCCGAAGTCTTCGAGACGGCGGTGATAGCCGTCTCGATAAGGGATGGCGGGATAGATGGGACGCGGTGGCGGCCGGTACAGGCGCTCGGGGAAGATCGCCACGCCGACCACGCC
>PMBY01000443.1:0-30437 GCA_003153875.1 Myxococcales bacterium
GCGGACCTCCGCGAGCGTCAGGGCCGCGTTGGCGGTGAGCGGATAGCAAAGGATGACGGCGGCCAGAAGAAGTCTTCGCATGGTGGGCTCTCCTCGGGTACCAGTAGCTGTTCCAGATAGATCCGGGTCAGTTGAACAATGTAGGGACGGCGCCGAGAGCTTCGACATGGCGCACCGAATGGGTCGTTGCGCAGGAAGCCATCCCGAAAGGGCCCGCCCGCCTGACAACAGGGGTTCTGGGTGCCCGATCCTTCACGAAAACCGCGGCTCAAGCGAGCGCGGGCCTTGCTTCAGCCGGCTGCGGGTCGCGGGTCTGCTCGCTTGTATGCTGGCCGCCTGCTCCTCAACCCTGTACTACTGACAACCGCGCTTTCCGGGGGCACAATGGCGGGACTTCATGGCAGACCCGCAGGCCCATTACACCCAGGAAGAGATCAACGAGATCATCAGGCGCGCCCTGAGCCAGCCGGCAGCCCGTGAGCGCGCGCTCAGCCATGCCGAGCTGGTGGAGATTGCGGCCGAGGCGGGCATCGAACGCGACGCTCTGGAGCGCGCCACCGCGGAGCTAGCGCAGTCCCGTACGCAGGACCAGGCCCGACAGGTTGCCGCGCACGAGCTCGCGGCCGAGCGGGCGGTCCAGCTCAAGCGCTTCGCCGCCTCGGCCGTCAGCTACTCCTTCCTGAATGTGTTCCTCTACTTCATCGCCACTCGCTTCACTGGCGGAACCTGGTACGTCTGGCCGCTGCTGGGCAGCGGGGCCCTGCTGGCGTTGCAGGTGCGGCACGTGATCTTCCCCTATGACAAGGTTCTGCGGCAACGGCGCCGCGAAGAGAAGGAGCGCGAGCGCGAGCGACGCCGAGCCGCGCGCGCGGCATGGAAGCGCAAATTCCTTGAGAGTGGCGACACTGTGGCACAGGGAGCGAAGGAATTCGAGACCGCCGTGCAATCCGGGGTAGCGGCGTTGCTCAAGATCGCCACGCGCAAGATTGAGGACCACGTCGAGCGCCACGAGAGACGCGGCGACCGCAGCCCCAAGCCGTGAATTCCAGGCAAGTCGCAGGCTGCATCGGAAACCGTGTACACTGTTGGCCATGACGAAGGGCAGTCAGGCCAGGGTCAACTGTTGGGCCTGTCTTGCGACGGCTGTCCTCGCTGGCCCCTCGGGCTGCGGCGGGCGCGCGTTGAGGGTCACGCCTGGCCACGATGCCAGCGCCCTGGTTTCCGATGTGATTGCTGCCGACGTGGGGAACGGCCCGTTGGATTCCGGCGGAGCGCAACCGCAACTGGACACGGCGAGCGATGCAGGCGTTCCCGATGCACCGGCGGGCGATGCTGCCATCCCAGATTCGGCCAGGGACGCGCCGCAAGTTCCGGATTCCAGCAGCTCTCTCGACGCCGAACCTAGGCTTGATGCTTGCGTGCCAATTACCTGTGTCCATCATGCGACCTGTGATTATGGCGACTACTGTGGGACCATCGGTGATGGGTGTGGCGGCACGCTCGACTGCCCGACCATATGTCCGAGGGTGGGCTCGGTCTGCCAGGACAACATCTGCAAGGCCTATGTGCCTTGCACGCNNTGCGGCGGAACTCTCCATTGCAGCAGCACTTGTGCCCAGTCGGGCTGGATCTGCCAGAATAGCCTCTGCGTCGGGCCGCCTTCGGTCTGCACGCCGTGGGTTTGCGAAAACCCGAACGGCGCCAACTACTGCGGAACTATCGGCGACGGATGCGGCGGCACGCTCGATTGTGGCCAGAAGTGCCCGAACCCGGGCTGGATCTGCCAATTCGGCCTTTGTTCTACAGGAATACATTGCGTGCCGCCCGCCTGCAACAACACGGCGGGAAATCAGTACTGTGGTGACATTGGTGACGGTTGCGGCGGGGTTGTCCATTGCAGCAGCACCTGCGCCAACACCGGTTGGCTCTGCGAAGATGGCATGTGCATCGGGCCGTCATCGGTGTGCACGGCATCGACCTGCGACGCCCCGAGCGGCGACAGGTACTGCGGAACCATCGGCGACGGATGCGGCGGCACGCTCGCCTGCGGCGCGTGCCCTGATGGCTCAGCCTGTGGCGAGACAATCACCCACGTGTGTGGATCACCGGACGCACTGATCACCCCGCCGCTTCCCCCACCGGCTGCCCCGCCGCTTCTGCTGCAGCAACCCTTCCCGCCGCCGCCGGTGGCATGCCCGGCCCCATCGCCTCCGCCGCTGCCTCGCTAGCACGGCGTCGCTGTAGCAGCGCCAACTATTCGTACAATTCAGCGCTCGCGAAGTTCCCCCCCACGATGAGCACCTTCCCGTTGGGCAGCAAGGTCGCGGTGTAGTACTCCCTGGGCACGGCCATGCCGCCAGTGGCGGCAAATGTCCCGGCCGCGGGGTCGTATAGCTCCGCGCTCGCGAGCTCCCCGCCGATATTCGTTCCGCCGGCGATGAGCACTTTCCCGTCCAACAAAATCGTCGCCGTGTGGAAATCCCTCGGCACAGTCATGCTGCCAGTGGCGGCGAATGTTCCGGCCGCGGGGTCATATAGCTCTGCGCCTGCGAGGGCTTGTATGTACCCGCCAGCGGCGTGCTCTCCACCGACGACAAGCACCTTCCCGTTCGGCAACAGCGTCGCCGTGTGGTGCGACCTGGCCACGGCCATGCTGCCGCTGGCTGTGAACTTCCCGACGTCCGGGTCGTACAGCTCCGCGCTCGAAAGGTAACTGCCGTCGCTGTATCCAGCGGCAATGAGCACCTTCCCGTTCGGCAGCAGCGTCGCCGTGTGGCTCGACCTGGCTGCGGTCATGCTGGCAATGGCCGTGAACTTTCCGGTGCTTGGATCGTACAGCTCTGCGNNCAGCGTCGCCGTGTGGTTCATCCTTGTCGCGGTCATACTGCCAGTGACTGTGAACCCTCCGGCGCTTGGATCGTATAGCTCTGCGCTCCCAAGATACGCGCCCATGTTGATGCCGCCGGCAATGAGCACCTTCCCGCTCGGCAATAGCGTCGCCGTGTGTACGTCCCTTCCCTCGGCCATGCTGCCGGTGGCTGCGAATGTCCCGAGTCCCGAGTCGTACAGCTCCGCGCTTGCGAGGTACCCGCCCTCGCCCATTCCGCCAGCCATAAGCACCTTCCCGTTCGACAGCAAGGTCGCCGTGTGATTGATCCTTGTGAAGACGTTCATGCTGTCCGTCGACGCGAAGACTCCTTGCAGAACCACCACTGTCACCTGCGCCGATACGGAGTCATTCAAGGTAAGTGTGTAAGTTGTTGTCTGATTGGGCGCGACCACCTGCGAAGTCGTGCCCAGGACCGAGCCAATCCCTGGATCGATGGACAGGGTGGCCGCGCCAATCACCGTCCAACTGAGCGTGCTGTCTTCACCCACCAAAATCGCCATCGGCGAGGCAGTGAAACTGACGATCGCCGGGTACACGCCCGTGCCCCCGGTCCCCATCGCGGTGGAGCTGGTCGCGCTGCCGTTGCTCATCGTGCCCCCAAACGTACTTGTCGTGCTACCGCCACCAGCGCCACCGATGCTTGCGCCGCCGACGCTACCGCCGAGCCCAGATAGATCACCACCACTGACNNGAATAGCACCGCCACACCGATCGCCAACCATCCCGGCTGGTGCTTCATGCACGATAGGTTATCAGCACCGTGCTCCCAAGGCACGCTTGGCGCTGGCGCAGCTAGTTGACGATGTTGATGGTTCCGCCCATCGCGAGGTGAACGGCACAATCGTAGAAGAGCGTGTTCGGCGCATCGGCGGGGACAACGAATGTGACATCGCCCGACGTGGTTCCATTCCCAGTCACCCCGTTGGTGAAGGCGTTGCCCGTGAGGTTCGACCTCACGGTCTTGATGTANNAAGGGATGCCCTGGGGCATTCACAGCGAAGACGTAGGTGCTTCCGCGACAGAACGTCAGCGTGGGATTGTCCACCCCATCAATCGACCAGGCTGTCATTCCATTGTTCACCGCAGTGAGGGTGCCTGCCGCGTGACAGGCAGCGTGGGATCCGCCTGTGGAACTCACCCCACCCGTCGCGCTCACACCGCCCGTTGCATGAGTCCCGCCGACCACTCCACCCGTCGCACTTACACCGCCGGTTGCACTCACTCCACCCGTCGCATGAGTCCCGCCGACCACGCTCACGCCGCCCGTCGCGCTCACGCCGCCCGTCGCGCTCACACCGCCCGTCGCGCTCACACCGCCGGTTGCACTCACACCGCCGCCCGCAGTCACGCCCCCGGTTGCGCTCTCGCCGCCTGTCGCGGTCACGCCGCCCGTTGCCTTCACCCCTCCGGTCGCGCTTGCCCCGCCGGCCGCAGTCACGCCCCCGGTCGCGCCCACCCCACCAGTCGTGGTCACCCCACCGGTCGCACTGACCCCACCCGTTTCCGTCACGCCACCCGTCGCACTTTCTCCACCGGCTGCGGACACACCACCCGTTACGCTCTGTCCGCCGGCCGCTGTAACGCCGCCGGTCGCGCTTTGTCCACCTGTGGCCGTGGTGCCAGCGTTCACTGTGCCCCCGGTTTTAGGGGCGCCCGTGACGCTGCTTGAACATGCGGCCACGGTCAGCAATCCAATAGCCAACACTCCACCACAGATTTCCCTCAGATATGTCATGGCATTCTCCCGCCAGAGATTCTTCCTCACCACGGACGTCTGCTGGCTGGTTCGATGGCCCAGCCTACTGAAGTGTTTCAGGCCAAAGTCAGCTCGACGGAGTCGGCGTTGCGCTGCGCCACGCTGTTCGGTATCGTCGGCCGATTCTTCACCAACTGGAGCTTTGAATGAACACCTGGCGACTTCCTACCTGCATGCTGTTCGGCGCGGTCATGGCCACGGGCTGCGCTGCTCACTCTCCCTCTACGCCCACCAGCGACCCTCCCTACTCTTCCTGCGCCAAGGGAGACTCCTGCGCTCGTGGCCTGTCTGGCGACCTATTCTGCGAAGCCACGATTCTTCCAGCCGCCTCGGGCTACTCGGGATCTTTCTGCACCACGGGGTGCGAAGACGACTACGACTGTCCCGTGGACACGGCTCACCCCAACAACTTCCTCGCGTGTGTCAACGGTCAATGCTACCTGACCTGCAATTCCTTTGCTTGCCCCTACGGCGGCCAACGCTGCTTCGACGCCACCGACCTCATTGGGAAGGCCGTCAGGATCTGCGCCCCGCATGACAACAGTGCTGGTACCTCTGTGACCACGGGCACGACCACAGGTACCCCTGCGATCATCAGTTTCACGGCCGCGCCCGGGACCATCTCCGCCGGTCAAAGCAGCACACTTCGCTGGACCGTGACGGGCGCCGCCACGCTATCCATCGATCAAGGCATTGGCTCGGTGCTAGGTGAGACCTTGCAGGTGGTGACTCCCAACCAGTCAACGACCTACAGGCTCACCTTGAACGGATCTTTGACGGCGGACGCCACGGTGGTGGTGACGGGTGCTGGGTTGACAGGAGGGTTCACAGCCACCGGCTCGATGACCGTCGCGAGGACCGGCCACACGGCGACCTTGTTGCCCAACGGAAAGGTGCTCATGGTCGGCGGAGGAGGCCGAACGCCTGAACTATACGACCCTGGGTCCGGAACCTTCACAGCCACGGGCAGCACGACCGTGTACAGGTACCTGCACACGGCGACCCTGTTGGCCAATGGGAAAGTGCTCATCGCCGGGGGATGGAATGCCTCGGCGGCTGTCACGAGTGCCGAGCTGTACGACCCAAGCGTCGGGACGTTTGCCCCCACTGGGAGCATGACCGTGCCGAGGTACCTCAACACAGCGACTTTGCTGTTGGATGGGAAGGTGCTAGTCGCGGGCGGGGGCGACGCGAGTGCGGAGTTATATGATCCAACCTCCGGGACATTTGCAGTCACCGGCAGCATGAGGTGGAGCAAGGCTGGGGAAACAGCGACCCTGTTGAGCAACGGGAAGGTACTCATCTTTGGCGGAACAGGCAGCCTCCCAAGCGCTGAACTATTCGACCCAAGCACCGGGACATTCGCAGCCGCCACCCCGACCGCGGCAAGGGTTTATCAAACGGCCACTTCGTTGCTCGATGGGAAGGTGCTCATCGCCGGCGGTGGCGGCACCAGTGCGGAGCGATACGACCCAGCGGAAGCGACATTTGCGGCCACCGGCAGCATGAGTTTGGACAGGTATCTCGACACGGCGACCTTGTTGCCCAACGGGAACGTGCTCATCAGCGGCGGGTGGAACGGCAGCGCCGGAGAGCTCACCAGCGTGGAACTCTACGACCCAGGCACTGGAACCTTCGCAGCAGGCGGCAATATGACCGTGGGCAGGTACGGCCACACAGCGACGTTGTTGGGCACCGGGAAGGTCCTCATCGCCGGCGGAGAGTCGGGTGTCAACGGGTTGAGTGTCAACAGCGCGGAGCTGTACGACGCGCCCCCTCCTGTTTCCACCGAGCCCGGACCGGACGCTGCCACGAGCAACGGCGACGACGCGGCTGTCACCCCCGACGGCGGCACCGCCACCGATGCAGGGGACGCAGAAGCTATGTAAGATCTTTCGTAGCCGTTCAGCGAGGCTGGTTTCTACTTCCCGATCATCGGCGCGAGGTAGGGCTTGAGCGCGTCCATTTTCCACTGCTGCGGGGTGAGCCAATCGGTCTGCAAAATTCCCTCGGTGTCACCCGAGTTGGGATTCCAGCACCAGAAGGTCCATGAGTAGGTCGAGCCGACGGTCTTGAGCAGGGTATCGAACCACTGCCCCGACTTGTTCGCGTCGGCGGTGCGGTCCTTGATTCCGAATTCACCCAGCAACAGATGCCCAATTCCCTGGGTCATGATGAAATCGAAATGCTGGTCCCACACCTTGGCCAAGTTGGCGGGGAAAGTGGCGTCGCTGAACCAGGTCTGGTCGTGCACCTCGGGGCCGTACTCGTGGGTTGAATACATGAGCTTCTCAGGATGGGTCAGGTGAATGGGCGCGGTGCGGACCGCGCTCAGATTGCCACCCCACCAATAGACGTCCGTGCCCACAATACTCACGCCCTCGACGATGATGAGCGCGTCGGGGTTCACGGCCTGGATTGCGTTGCCACAGCGTTCGGCGGCACTGTTCCAGTCGGTCGCTATCACGCCTGTGCCCCAAGTCGATGCACCGTGCGGCTCGTTGTCGAGGTCAAATCCCACCACAGTGGGATTGCCCTTGTATTTGGTGGCCAGGGTGACCCAGTCGGCAATCCACTGTTGCTCGGAGGTCTTCGCGCTCCACCAGAGCTCTTCCTTGTCGTAGGCGTCGGGCTCGCGCGAGTGNNATTTGCAACGGCGTCTTGCCCACCAGATCCCCGTTAATCGGATTGGTGTGGTCGTAGGGATCTTCCCCGACGGTGGTGACCGAGACGGCCGCGGCACCCGGGCGCATGATGGCGTTGGACCAGGGCAGGCGCAGGGAATTGAAGCCAAGGTCGTGTATTTGCTTGAGCATGCTGCGATAGTCGCGGACCCAGATTCCGTGGGGCGCTTCGTTCGAGGTCTCCAGCCCAAACCAATTCACGCCCGTAAGACGCACGCTTTTCCCCTGGGCATCGAGCAAACGATTGCCTTGCACGTGAAGGAAGCTGGGTGCAGACGGAGCATCAGGCGGGCCACTGCCCGCATCGCGCGCAGGCGCGCCGGCCGCTGCATCCACGCCGCCCGCGCCGCTGCCGCCAGCGCCACCTGTGTCGCTGCCACCAGTCCCGCCTGTGTCGCTGCCGCCCGTGTCACTGCCGCCCGTGTCGCTTCCTCCCGTGTCACTGCCGCCCGCGCCGCCCGTGTCGGCTCCGCCAGCCCCGCCCGTCTCACTCCCGCCCATGTCGCTGCCTCCAGTCCCGCCCGCGACAATGCCACCGATGTCGCGCCCGCCCGAGCCGCCGGTTGAGGTCTTGCCTGCGCTACTGCCGCCGGCAGCCGTCGTGTTGCCGCCCACTGCGCCGCCAACTGCTACGCCACCTGTTGGGTGGCCGCCGCCCGCGTCCAATGGAGGTCCAGCAGGCCCCGTATTACCGCACGCTAGGCAACAACCCAGGATGCCCATCGCCAACACGCAGCCATAGCCAGCGACCGTCGGCGTTTGGCCGCCGACACTCCTAGGTTGGTGAATCATCGCGCGGAGCACTACATCTCTTCCCGCGCAGCAAGTGCGGTGAACTGTGAGTTTACTCGCCTTCGGCGCCCAGGGCTAGAGGACCCTTGAGCGCATTCTCGACTGCGGGCCCGATGAGCCCAGCCAGACTGGTGAAAGCCCGGCTGCGCGCATCAGATTCGGCACGGCCCACGCCCCGGCCCTCTTTCTGGAACCCGGCAATCACCGCGTCGGTGTCGGTGCGCTTGACCTCCACGTTGGCCGCCTCCTGCGCCGCCATGCCGGCAGCGATGGCAGACGGCACCATGGCCTTTTCGGAAACTTCGAGTTTGATAACGACAGCGCCCGCAGCCTTGTCAGCGGTCTGCACTTCCACACCCAGCTTGGTCAGCCGCTCGACCACGCCGGCAGCCACCTGTTTGCAGCCCTCGCCCGTGGCGATCACGGTCACGCGCAACTTGGACCGCAGGGAGCGGGCCAGGTCCTTGAACTGGCTGCGGGTCGGGGCCGTGCCTTTGTAATTGCCACCGATGGCGCGCAGGACGATGAGTTGCGTCTCCACCTCGTCGATCCCCTCGCGCGCGGGCTGCAGGTGCGGCAGGGCCTCCATGGGCGCCCGCTTCTTCATGGCCGCCTCGACGGCCTTCATCTCGCGCGCGGCCTTGTCGGCCGCCGTGTCTACGGCCGCGCTGACGCGCTGTTGTGCCACTGCCTTGTCCACGGCAGCGAGCGCGTACATGGTGGCCTGCTGCGGATCGAAACAACGCGCGACGATCTGCGCGTCGGGCAGCTTGATNNGCCTCGACCGTGGTGGTCGACGAGATCGACGCCACGATCTGCTTGGACATGTCGGCCAGCGCGGAGGTCTTGGCCGGCTCCTCGCCGGCGGCCTGGCTGGGCACGCCGCCGGCCACGCCCAGCCCCACCAGATAACGGGACCGGGGGTATTCCGGGCTCTGGCCGCTGCGAGTCCAGTCGGGACACCCGGCGTCGGCCCTTGCGGGCACGAACAGCAGAGCGGGAACCAACGCGGCCAGAGTCACATAGTTCTTCGTTGTCACGCTCTGCCTCCGCTTCTGGTTTTGGCGTCTACTGCGCGGCAGCGGCTGCGGCGTCCTTCATCTGCTCGTTGACCTTGTCCGCGTCCTTCTTCCAAGTACGCACGCGCATCTCCAGATCCATCCACGCCGGTTGCGGCTTCAGGGTCTGGGCCAAGTGCAGCTCGGCCAGGGCGACATCGTAGTCGCCTACCATCGCCTTGCCCAGACCATAGCTGTAGTGGGCGGCGCCTTTGACATCCGGCTTGAGCGATGGGTTTGAGTCCGCCTTGGCCACGGCGCGAGCGAAGTACTCCACCGCAGTGCCCGGATCGCTGTGCCTCAGATAATCGTTGCCTTGCTTCAGCTCAGGCAGCGCGCTGTTCTCTTCCAGGGCCACATGTTCCTGCACGGGATGGGGCGCGATCATCTTGAGGAATTGNNTTGCGGCACTGATCCAGCAGCCCATCGGTATCCACGGTCGCGGGATCGCCATCGGTGGCCGTGGTCTCCTTCTTGCGTTCCGCGACCAGGCGCCGGCTGACCAGCACCTTGCTGGTGTTGGTGTCGAAAACGCGCACGTTGGTCACGAAGCGCGTCTTCACCAACCGGGTGTAGCGGGTGCACGAGTAACGCAGCAGCTTGCCGGCTTCATACCGGGTGCAGCTGTCATTCCGGCTGGTCACGTTGTCGCTGGCCTTGGATTCTTCGACCCGGCCGGATATCAGCGCCGCCGCAGGCAGCAGTTTCCCGATTTCCACGCCCTGATTCTGCTCAAAGGCCGCATCGAGCGCGCCGCGGTGCTCGGCGGCGATCTTGTCCATCTCGGCGCGCTCAACCAGCTCGTAGCGTTTGGAATCGAGGATGCGTTGGCTGACCAGGGTGGAAAAAGTCTCGCCGTCGGGGCCTCCGATGCTGGTGATGGCAACGCGCTTGACCCCGGCCAAGTTGACCTCGGCAGGCGCCAAGCGGGTGACCGTGATGCTGCCGGCACAGCCAACAGTGACGATCGAAGTGAGCGATAGAGCAGCGAGTAGAGAATGACGGGAGACTGTTGTCTTCAT
The DNA here is from genome assembly GCA_003153875.1 of Myxococcales bacterium. The sequence goes on from PMBY01000443.1 coordinate 10,203, forward strand.
GTCCTTTTCCCTGGTTGAAGCGGTGCGCACAAACGTCGGCTATTGAGCCGTGGCGTCGTCCAGCTCGGAGAACGCCTTGTCAGCCCTCTTCACGATGGCAGCGCGCATGCGCTCGTCGAGCTGCTTCATGTTGTTCATCGAGTCCTTGAAGGCGTCGGTGTCAAGCACGACCAGGGCCCAGAAGGTGCCGGCGTTCGAGATCCAGGTGTCTTCCAGGCGCGTGCCCGTGAGCGTTTGATCGGTGATCTGCTTCGACACGTCTTCGATGTGCTGCTCGCTGGCGGTCAGGTTCCCGGGCCCGCCCTGGGTGGCTGCCTGATAGTCCTTGAGCATCGCCTTGACGCGCGTCTGCAGGCTACGCGCCAGCTCGGTGCGCGCACGGCCCTCGGCGGCCGAGCGGGCCAACGCCACGTTGGTCATGCCGGACACGCTGCCGGTGCCACAGATGGCCTTCTTGTTTTGCAGACCAAGCTGACAACTGCTCTGCGCCCACTTGGGAGCGCCCACCATCTCGGCCTGGAGTGCATTCTGTGGCTTAGGCGGCGAGCTGCCGCATCCAAGCACCACCCCTAGAAGAGCGAGAGACAGGGTTCCGCGAAGACCAAAGAAATTCTGCTGTGACATAGGTATCGGCTCCTTTCTTAGTGACCGCGCCCGTACCTGCTGCGCCCTGTCCCTGAATGCGGACCAATTGCGTGACAAGTCGGACGTGTGCAGTGTCCCAGAATAGGCAGGTCAGCGTCAAGAAGGTNNCGGGGCCAGACGCCGCAGAGCCGCCGCTCGGCACCCGCCCAGACAGCGTCGGTCGTGAAGCAAGTCGCAGGCGGAACACTCGGGGAAAATGCCGAGCGCCGCGTGGGGAGCGAGCGCCTCTTGGAAGTGACGCCTGATGGCGGCGGCGGTCGTGGTCTGGTCCAGCGCCACGCTGCCCAGATCCGCCAGCGGGTAGCAGGCGATCGCGCGTCCATCGGGCAGGACGTCGGGCAGCGGGTTGCACCGCCGCCCACAATCGGACACGGCCACATCCAGGGCCGGCAGCGACGGGTCTGCGAACATGCAAGGAACGAAGCCGCAATCGAGGCACAAGACCACGCCGCAATCAGCAGCGGCGTGCGCCAGCGCCGAGATGTGCCGTCCCACCTGCCGGTAGAATTTCGCCGGCAGGCTTTGGTTGCTCCCGCCCAGCGTGGGGTGGGCCAGGCCCAGGCGCACACGCGGGACGAGGTCCAGTTCCTTGACGGTATCGAGAAGCCCGTCGAGCCGCGGCTGGCACGAGTGCAGGTTCACGCCCAGCATGGCGCGCCGCCCGAGCAAGCGCAGGGTCTGGCGCACCTGCTCGACTTCGGCGGGCTCGCCCTCGAGCAGCGCCGAGGCGTTCACCATCACCCGCAAACGCCCCGACTCGATCGCGCACAGCTTGTTGAGTGACTCCGGGCACACAAGCCCGTTGGAGAAGACGATCGGGCGCAGGCCCGCGGCCATGGCCATGTCCAGCAGCTCGGCAAATCGCGGGTGCAGCGTCGGCTCGCCGCCCAACAGTCGAACCTCGTTGATGTTCGAGCGCCGCAGGTACGCGAGCACCAGCGCGAACGTCTCCACAGTCATAGCGCCGTTCGCCTGGTACGCGGTCAAGGTTTCGCGGGCAAAGCAATACGAACAGCTTCGATTGCACGCGGACGTGATGGAAACGTTCGGCAAGCTAGTCTTCCAGATCTGGCCCTGAAATGGGGACCAACACCGCCAGTTTGGCCAGGGGCAAGAAGAAGCTCTTCACTTGCGCAAAGGCGTCTGCCTCGGCCAGCCCCTTCTCGGCCGCCCAGGCGCGCGCGATCTCGCCCACGCTGCGGACCCCGTCGAAGCGCGAGAACAGGCGCGTGTGTTCCTCGCCCAGTTCCAGCAACGTGGTCTGTGGCGTACCGTCGCGCCCACATTGTACCAGTCGATTTCCCTGCACACGGATATGACCGTACCGGTACGAAGGAACCATGGCGGCGATCACGTGGTCGGGCCGCCTGTGGATCTCGCTCAGTCGAAACTGCCGCACCCCACGCATCTCCCGGACCTTGCTCATGGCATCGGCCACGAACGCGCGAAAGAAACCGCGGCGCGCGCGATCAACGTCTGGGCTGTCATCGTTGCTCATGCTGGGCGCACACTTTACCGCGCGACGGACTGGAACACACCAGCCACGTGCGGGGCGACCTGCGCGCTCGCAAAAGATCCAGGGATTCGATATTGTGCCTCGGAGACCGAGAGCCGGAGAAAGAAATCATGGCTGACAAGAAACACGATGACCGGATCCCTGAAATCGCTGGCGGGCAGCATGCCGACGAGGCCCCGCAGGTATTCAAGGTTGGGCAGATGGGATCCGCGCAGAGCGGCCGTCGGGATTTTCTCAAGAATACGCTGGCCGGCGCCGCTGCGGGCGTGTCGGCTGCGACGATCGGTGGGTGCGGCAATCCCAGCACCTCGCAGTGCACAGCCACGTTTCTTGCCTCGCACACTGCCGGCGTCAATTCACTGGCGATGAGTTCGGATGGAAAACTGCTCGCCTCGGCGAGCGACGACATGCACGTCAAACTGTGGAGCCTGCCAGATGGCGCGCTCTTGAAGACACTCACAGGGCATTCCGATTGGGTCAAGGCAGTGGCCATTAGCCCAGATGCGGCGTTGCTCGCTTCGGCAGGCAACGACGAAACCATCATCCTCTGGAGCCTGCCGGATGGCGCTCTTTTGAAGACACTGACAGGCCATTCCTTCTACGTAAATGCACTAGCAATCAGTCCCGATGGCACATTCCTGGTTTCGGCAAGCAGCGATGAGACCATCAAGCTGTGGAGTCTGCCCGATGGCGCTCTCCTGAATACACTTGCAGGGAATTCCGAACACGCAGTTGCCATCAGCCCCAATGGGACGATGCTCGCCTCGGCGGGCAGCTACGGGACCATCAAGCTGTGGAGCCTGCCCGATGGCGCTCTCCTGAATACACTCACAGGGCATCGTACCTCGGTGAATGGAATAGCCATCAGCCCGGACGGGGCCACGCTCGCCTCGGCAAGCGACGACTACACCATCAAGCTGTGGAGCCTGCCGGACGGCGCTCTCCTGAATACGCTTTCGGGACACACCTTCGGTGTACAGGCCGTCGCTATCAGCCCAGACGGGGCCATGCTTGCCTCGGCAAGCGGCGACGCAAGCATCAAGCTATGGAGCCTGCCAAACGGCACAATTCTGAAGACACTCACCGGGCATCTGTTGGGCGTCAACGCCATGGCAATCAGTCCCAACCAGAGCCAGCTCGCTTCAGGAAGCGACGACAAGACGGTCAAGCTCTGGAGCCTCCCCAACGGTTCTCTGCAAGCGAGTCTGGCGGATCCCGCCTGCAAAGTTGACGAGGCGGCGCCTTGTTCACGTTCCGGCGGAAGAGCGGGGTGTACCTGCGACACGGTCTGCAACTGCAACACAGTCTGCACCTGCGATTCCGAAGGCGGGGGCGGCGGCGGGGGCGGGGGCACGTACTACTATCCCGACTGAGATTCAAACCATGGCTGACAAAAGACACGATGACCGAGTCACTGAATTCGTTGGCGAACAAGACGCCGACGAGGCCCCGCTAGTTTTCAAAGTCGCGCACATGGGCTCCGCGCAGAGCGGGCGCAGGGATTTTCTCAAGAGTGCGCTGGTCGGCGCAACGGCGGGCGTGTCGGCGGCGACGATGGGGGGGTGCAAGGACAATTCGCCTTCCTCGGAATCCACCACCCGCTGGTGCCAGAGCACGTACGCCGTAGCACATAGCGCCCCCGTGCGATCAGTCGCCATCAGCCCCGATGGCCGTCTTCTCGCCTCAGCCGGCGAAGACGACAAAATCAAGCTCTGGGGCCTACCGGCGAGCGGGCTACAGGCGACCCTGACGGGGCATACCGACTGGGTGGAGGCGGTCGCGATTAGCCCAGATGGAACCCTGCTGGCTTCGGCTAGCCGGGACGGCACCGTCAAGCTGTGGAATCTGCCTGGCGGCGCGCTCGCCAAGACACTGACCGGGCAAGGCGAACCAGCCGTCGCATTCAGCCCCGCCGGGAACCTCCTGGCTTCGACTGGCGACACCGCAAGCATCCAGCTCGTGACACTCCCAAGCGGCACGCTCTTGAGAACGCTGGGAGATTCTACCTACCACGCATCAGCGCTCGCTATTGGTCCCGACGGAACCTTGCTCGCCTCGACGGGCAGCTACTACACCATCAGGCTGTGGAGCCTGCCGGATGGCGCACTCCTCAAGACCCTGCCAGGGCACTCAATGAACGTGAATGCCCTCGCTATCAGCCCGGACGGAACGCTGCTCGCGTCGGCGAGCAACGACGCGACCATCAAGCTCTGGAGCCTGCCCGACGGTGCGCTTGTGCAGACGCTCACGGGGCATGCCTCTGTTGTGCAGGGGCTGGCCATCAGCCCCGATGGAACACTCCTGGTTTCGGCAGGTGTCGACAAGACAATTAGGCTTTGGAGCCTGCCTAACGGAGAACCTCTGACCACCCTGACCGGGCATGCTGCGCCCGTGTCCGCGGTTGCGATCAGCCGAGATGGAACTCTCCTCGCTTCGGCAGGCAGCGACGGGGGCGTTGCTCTTTGGAGTTTTCCCGATGGAATTCCGCAGTCCGGTCTCGTGGATCCAAAGTGCAGCAAGTCAAGCTCCGAAACATCCGACCAGCCTTGCTCGCCCTTCGTTGGAGTGGCGGCCGCCTGCACCTGCAATGCCGAATGCACGTGCGATACGGTTTGCAGCTGCAACTCTCACGTGGGCGGCGGCGGAGGCGGCTCGTACTACTATCCCGACTGAGATCGGGACAGGCATAGGGGAGAAAAGTCATGGCTGACAACAAACACGACGACCGGGTGACTCAGATCGCAGGTGGGCAAGCTGCCGACGAGGCCCCGCAGGTTTTCAAAGTCGGGCAGATGGGATCCGCGCAGAGCGGCCGCCGGGACTTTCTCAAGAATGCCCTGGCTGGCGCCACCGCGGGCGTGTCGGCGGCGACGATTGGGGGGTGCAACCCCAACCCCCATTCCTCACAGCGCGGGAGCAAATGCTCCGCCACATGGGTGTGGGCGCACGGTGGGGCAGTCAGCGGGCCAGTCAACGCGCTCGCGATCCGATCAGACAGCAAGCTCCTGGCCTCGGCGAGCAGTGACCAGACCATCAAGCTGTGGAGCCTCCCGGATGGCGCGCTCTTGAAGACGCTGAGGGGGCATACTGGCTCGGTGTCGGCCGTGGCCATCAGCCCAGATGGAACATTGCTCGCTTCGGGAAGCGCTGACGAGACCGTCAGGCTGTGGAGTCTGCCCGATGGCGCCCTCCTGAAAACGCTTGTCGGGAACTTTGCATCTGTGACCGCGGTTGGCATTAGCCCGAATGGAACCCTGCTCGCCTCGGTAAGCCGCGGAATCACGGTCCCTCCGGGATTCGATGACGGAACGGTCAAGCTCTGGAGCCTGCCCGACGGTGCATTCTTGAGTACTCTTGCGGCTTCCAATTCCGGAATTGGGGCCTTTAGCCCGGATGGAACATTGCTCGCTTCCTTAAGCGGCGATACCGTCAAGTTGTGGGGTCTGCCCGATGGTGCCCTCCAGCAGACGCTCACCGGGCATTCTGGCCCCGTATGTGCAGCCGCCATTGGCCCCGGTGGGACTCTCCTCGTTTCGGGGAGTGCTGACAATAGCGTCAAGTTGTGGGGTCTGCCCGATGGTGCCCTCCAGCAGACACTCACCGGGCATTCTGGCTCCGTATATGCGGTCGCCATTAGCCCCGGTGGGACTCTCCTCGTTTCGGGGAGTGCTGACCACACCGTCAAGCTGTGGAGTCTGCCAGATGGCGCCCTCCTGAAGACCCTGACAGGGCATACCAATTCCGTGCAGGAACTCGCCATCAGCCCAGACGGAACACTCCTCGCTTCGGAGAGTTCCGACAACACTATAAGGCTGTGGAGTCTGCCAGATGGCGCCCTCCTGAAGACTATTTCGGTCGATTCCCTTCCCGTGTGTTCGGTCGCCAGAAGCCCGGACGGAACCATGCTCGCTGCGGGAAACAACCGCGGGACGATCGAACTTTGGAATCTCCCGAGCGGAACTCCGCGCACAAACCTGAGGGATCCCACGTTGGACGAAACAAACCCCAACGCCACTTGTTTCGCGAGTCCCGCCACAATGGCCTGCACCTGCGACACGGTTTGCGCCTGCGACACGGTTTGTACCTGCGACACAGTCTGCACCTGCGATTCCGAAGGCGGGGGCGGCGGCTCCTACTACTACCCCGACTGAGATTCGAGGCGACCTTCGGATCGCGCATGGGAAACCCAAGTCATGGCTGACAAGAAACACAATGACCGGGTGGCTGAAATCGCCGGCAGGCGGCATGCCGACGAGGCCCCGCAGGTCTTCAAGGTCGGGCAAATGGGATCCGCGCAGAGCGGACGTCGCGACTTTCTCAAGAATGCGCTGGTCGGCGCAGCGGCGGGCGTGTCGGCTGCGGCGATCGGGGGGTGCGGGGATGGCAACCCCCACTCCACACAGCGCGTGAGCGACTGCACAAGCACATTTCCATGTTCGCACAATGGGGGAGTCAGATCACTGGCGATCGATTCGAGCGGTAGGCTCCTCGCCTCGGCGAGTGACGACCTCACCGTCAAACTGTGGAGCCTGCCAGATGGCGCACTCTTGAAAACTCTGACCGGGCATACCGGCTCTGTGAGTGCAGTCGCCATCAGCCCCGCTGGAACCATGCTCGCGTCGGCGAGTGACAAAGATGCTACCGTGAGGCTGTGGAGCCTACCCGATGGCGTGTTCTTGAAAACTCTCACGTCGGACCATTCTACTGGGGTGACGTCCGTCGCTATCAGCCCGGATGGCACATTGCTCGCTTCGGCAAACGCCTTTACAAGCACCGTCGACCTGTGGAGCCTGCCTGATGGCGTGCTTCTGCGAACGCTCATGGGGCATGCTGGCTCTGTGAACACAGTAGCCATCAGCCCTGATGGAACGCTGCTAGCCTCGGGGAGTTCGGACGACACCGTCAAGCTGTGGAGTCTGCCCAATGGCGGGCTTCTACGGACGCTCACCTTGTCGCCTGTCTCGTTGCCTGTCTCTTTGGATTTTGCGTATGCTGTGAATGCAGTCGCCATCAGCCCCGCTGGAACCATGCTCGTTTCGGCGAGTGAGCACGCTGGCATCAAGCTGTGGACTCTGCCGGATGGCGCGCTCCTGAAAACTCTCACGGGGCATTCTGGCTCCGTGAAAGTAGTCGCCATCAGCCCCGCTGGAACCGTGCTCGCGTCGGCGAGTTACGACGATACCGTCGAGCTGTGGAGCCTGCCGGATGGTGCCCTCCTGCAGACTCTCACCGTGCCTTCCAGTTCTGTGCAAGCAGTCGCTATCAGCCACGATGAAACCCTGCTCGCGTCGGGAAGCACCGACAAGCCCATCGGTCTTTGGAGCATCCCGGACGGAGCTTCTCTGACGAGTCTTGTGGATCCCAACTGCAAGACCACAACCACCACAACATGCTCGCCTTCAGGCGGAGCCCGAACGGGCTGCACCTGCGACACGGTTTGCAGTTGCGACTCCGTGTGTACCTGCAACACTGTCTGCACCTGCGATTCTCAGAGCGGCAGTAGTTGCGGCGGCTCGTATTACTACCCCGACTGAGATTCAAGCTCTACCTCATGGAGGTCTTCACCATCCCCCACCAGGGGCAGCACATTTTCTACTTCCCGTTTCGCCACACTGTGATTCTGGGAAACGCGGCTTTGGCGAATCTCGTGGGCCAGGCGAACAAGGGGGATGCTTCTGCCCTGCAACGATTGCGCGAAACCCTGGGCGACAAGTGCGATGACGTCGGGGTCGATGAGCCCGGCGAGCACCATTTGTGCGCGCGCCAGCAGCCCGGACAGTTTAGACCGACTACAGTTTCGCTGTTACTTACCGAAGACTGCACGCTTAGGTGTAGGTATTGCTACGCGCATGGCGGAAAGAGCCGCCAAACCATTCCCTGGGATATGGTCACCGGTGTCATCGACCGAATCTTTGCAAATGCCGCTAGCGCGGGCCAGAAGACCATGGCGGTCAATTTTCACGGCGGCGATCCGGGCGCTGTGTGGCCACTGTTCGTGAGAACCCGGGACTACCTTCGGGACAGGGAAAGAGACCTCGGCATTCATGTGCTGACTTCCGTGGGCAGCAACGGCGTGCTGGACCCCGCGCAGCGGCTCTGGCTGACCGAAAACATCGATTCCGCGACGCTTTCCGTGGATGGCCCTCCAGATATCCATGATTCCAACCGAATCCTGCCAGACGGCAGCCCGTCGTCGGCCTTGGTGATGAAGACCATTGAGCATTTCGACCAGGTCAAGTTCCGCTATGCGATTCGCAGCACCATCACGGCCGCAACTGTCTCGCACATGGACGAAATCGCTCAGTTTCTCTGCACCAACAGCGCCGCAAGAAAGATCCAAATGGAACCGATGTTTCCGCGCGGCCGCGCCGACGGTGGCGGCGTCAGGACGCCGGACGCACAGGATTTCGTCGACAATTTCCGCAAGGCCCGCAAGGTGGCCGCGGCATTCGGCCGGACCCTTTCCTACTCAGGCGCCAGGCTCGATGTCTTGACCAATATCTTCTGCAAGGCCTGCGGCGACTCGGCCGTGGTCACGCCCAGCGGTGACATCACCAGCTGCTACGAAATCGCGGATGCCAACGATCCACTGTCAAAGGTCTTCTTCTTTGGCCGCTATGATTCGCAGACTCGCTCGTTTGTTGTCGACGAGGACCGCCGCGCGCGCCTTTTCCGCCTTTCAGTGCTCGACAAGCCGCGCTGCCAGGATTGCTTCTGCAAGTGGCACTGTGCCGGGGACTGTCCTGCCAAGGTCCTGCACGCCGAAACCGCGGGCAAGCAGGATCTCCCAGACCGTTGCTTCATCAACAGAGAGTTGACCAAAGACCAGCTTCTGGCGACCTTGACGGAAAGCTAACACTCGATCCGCGTCAGCAATTTGAAGTTCCGCAGCTGGCCCCAACATGCCTTCATGCAGGTCTCGTGCATCGATCGCGGCCGGTCGCGCAGGTGGCGTTGCATGTCGCGATAGCTGCCCACGACTTCATTCGTGCGGGCGCAGCCCACCAGCGTGCCGTCGGGGTTCACGGTCACGCCGCCGAAGAACGCCCCACAATCGTAGTTGAAGCCACAGGAATTGGGGCCATGGCCGGTCTGCAAGCCTAGTCGCCTGGCGTGGCGCTTGAAACGGTACTTGAACTCCTTCCACTCAAGGTAGCCAATCATCAGCTCCGGTTCGCCCGTGTACGGCGTCACATTGTTGAAGTGCGAGTCCGTGGCGCGGGCCACGTCCAGGATCTTTTCGCAACAGTGCCGGTTGGTCTGGCGGACCGTGTAGCTGATCCAATGCTGCAGCCCATTCTGCTTGAGAGCGTTCAGTGCTGCTACGGCCGCGTCGTATGCGCCGACCCCGCGAATGGCATCGTTGGTCGCCTGATCGCCGTCGAGCGACACCTGCACGCACAGCTTGTCCCGAAAGGGCAGCAGCCCGGGCAGCGCATCCACGACGCCGATCCCGTTGCTGAGCAGGTTCACGCGGTCGAATTGCCGGCAAGACTCGTCCACCATCTGCAGAATGTCGGGGTGAATCAGTGGCTCGCCGCCGCTCAAATAGACGACCGACTTGCCCCTGCGCGAAGGATCGATGCGCAGAACGGTACGCAAAACATCGCGGAACATCTGCACGTCCATGCGCGCAGAGCGGTCACGATCTTTGGCGTAGCAGTGGGCGCAGCGAAGATTGCACGCCTCCAGCAGGCGAATGTGAAACCACATCAGGTCACTTCCTCCACCTGGACCAGACGCCCGGGATCGTCCAGTGATAGGGGCGCCGTGCGCCTGATCAGAAACAGGCGCCTCGCGCGGCCGTCGTTGTGCAGCCGCGCAATTTCATCGGGGTGCACGAACTGGCAGTCGTCGCGTGAGGTGCAGGCGAGCACCGTGTCCAAATACTCACCGTCGACCAAGCGCTGGTGGGGCGCGGCGCGCAGGACCGCCAGATTCTCCCTTCGGCCCCGGAGTTGCAGCAGCTTGTTGGCAAGCGAGCATAAATTGACGTTGAGTGGAATCTTCCTCTCGACCACCACCTGCATGACTTGCAGGGCGACGTCCCGGCTTCCAATTGAAACGTCCGTGACATGTCCGTCGCCGAGCACCACTTGGCGAAACTCGCCCTGCAAGCCCGCCGAGTGGCTGTTGCGCTCGCGCATCAGCTCGTGCAGGTTGAGATAGGTCACGCCCGCATTGGACCAAGAGATCAGGCATGCGACCAGCTTGTCCGCATCGCTGGGAATCGCTGGGATCTCCACTGTGACCGCAGGGATCCGTTGGGCTGCGTGGGCCATGGTTTGCAGCACGATAGGATCGTCGTAACCCGTGGCCGCGGCATTGAAACGCATTTCGTCAAGGCCAAGGTCCGCCAGACGCTCGATGGTCTCGGGCCGCAGCAACAGCCCGTTGGTGTAGAGCCAGAGATACTTGCCCGGCAGCTGCTTGCTAACCGCTTCGAGCAAAAGGAAAGTCTGCTCGGGCTCAAGCAGGGCCTCACCGCCGCTCAGGCTGACACCACCAATGCCGACCGCCTGATAGTTCTGGATGAGCTGTTCAACCGATTTCCCGAGCGCCGAGGCAAATCCCTTGCGCGGGGTGGTCTTGACCGAGCAGCAGAAGCTGCACGCCAGATTGCACTGCTTTGTGACGAAAATGCAGTCCCACGTCCCGCGCTTGCAGTGGCCGCAGCCAGGGGACAGCTTGCCCAGGTAAGTGGTGGCCCCGTCGTCGGCCACCTGGGCAGAGGGCACCCGGCTGCGCAGGTCTTTGACGAATCCCTCCCAGTCAGCCAGGTGTGAGCCGGTATTGGAAACCACCCTCCCTTGCCCGCGCAACTCGCGCTGGGCGGCCAACAGCACCTCGGGAAGCGCGTCGCGGCCACTCGCCTCGACGCGCACCGTGCTGCCTCGGCCCTGCTCTGCTGCGTGCAAAAGTCGGTTGATACGACAGCGCAGGGTCTGGGTCACGTCGCGTTCTTTGCAGGCGCTGTCTAGGGGACAGAAGTCCGGACATCCGCGCACGCAATGATCCCGAATAGCGCAGTTTTCGCAGACATCCGGCAGCCGCGCCACTGCGGCCTCGATCTCGTCGATGCGCCGCTGCGCGATCGCGAAGACGCCGTCCTTCGGGGAATACGCTCCCACGCAAAACGGACTGTCGCTGGTCTCACACTCGTGGAACAGGCAGGCCGACGCCGTTCCATTCCCGGTCACGAAAAGCACGTGCCGTGTGGTCTGGCAATACGGTCCATGCGCTTCGCCAGGGCGCAAGCCGGAGTAGAACGCCACACCGCCGCAGCGGCGGGCCAGCCCGCGCGCGCCGACCAGGCCCCGCACGAAGCTTTCGGGATCTGGATACTGCTCGGGATGGCTGAACACGGGTTCGAACTGCACATCCGCTAGTCCCAGATCGACAAAGAGAAACCTGGCCACCTCCAGCATTCCATCCACATTGTCCCGAGTCACGGTGACCCGGCACGCGGGCGGCTTGCCCAAAGCCTTGAGCAGCTCCACCGTGTCTCGCACTTTGCCGGACGTGGGTGCGCCGTTGCGAAAGCGTCGCGCCAGATCGTGCAGCCGGGGCGGGCCGTCCACTGAAAGGCATATGCGATCAAAACGCTGCGCGGCCCAGCGATAGGGATCCTCGCCCATGGTTCCATTGCTGGTGATGTACGAAAACACGGGCAAGCCGTGGCTGGCTGCGATCGCCCGTACCGCCTCATCGGCAGCCACCAGCCGATCAAAATCCCAAAAGGGCTCGCCGGCTCCCTGAAAACCGAAAGACAGGCGGCGACCCTGTCGTTGGCAAGTGCGGGCCACCAGTTCGGCTCCAGCCCGGATGGCGGCCAGAAACTCGGGCTTGTCCAGCAGCGGCGTCGCCTGGCCCGGCCGCACCTTGGCGTAGCAATAGCTACAGTCGAGATTGCAGTCTTTGCCCAATCCAATGGTCAGGCATTCCGGCGCGAAGCCGGCTATAGGACTTGCGCTAGTCATCGGCCTTGCCGCCAAATCCACGTTCACTGAGCATCTGCAGAGTGTCCAAAACTATCTGCTGCGCGTGCGCCGGCGTGACTCCGATGATGTGCTGGAGAGAGTCGACAATCCTGGCCAGGTCGTAGCCCCTGACTGCCATGTCCCAGATCGCCGCCTCGGGGTACCCCAGAATCGTCTCGGCCGACCCGCGGACAAGCCTGACCCCTGCCGGCTCGACGACGAACCGGGTATCGGGATCGGGCTGGAACACGGCGCGCGCGCTCATGGCCCTTCTTCCCTGTCAACGACACGGTCCGACGTCCGCGCGGAGAGCTCGTCCAGCGCCGCTGCATCCACCACCAAAGTATCTGCGACATCCGCTTGCCCGAGATCTTCCAGAAGCGCGGCCGCCGTCAGCGCCCGGATGGCGAGGCAGCTATCACTGTAGCCTTCGGGACAGCCAGGATAGCTGCGGTTCACGTGGCACCCGCCCGCGCAGGTCAGACGGCAGAAGCAGCGGGCACAGCCTGGTTTCGACTGGACAAGCCTTCGCAACCGGAGCACGTCGGGCATCCGAATGTCGACTGTCCCGTCAGCGAGAATGCGACCGATGGTCAGGTCCATGCCGCGGGCTTCCCAGTCGCTGGGCAGAAGGTAGCAACTGGCGAGCAGGCCATCGGGATGGACGATGACCGCGTCCTTTCCCACCGGGCAAGATGTGTTTTGCAGACCGTCGGTCAGAATGGGGGCCGAGGCTGGCTCACAGTTGTGCAGGCGCAGGACCCGCCAGGAGCGCAGCGCATGCCTGGCGAAATCGTACGGCGACGGCGGGGCGAGCCCGGCTTCTCGTGACTCGGGACTCTCGGTCATGGGCTCGAAGTTGACGACAGCGGGATGAAACTCCTCGCACAACCAGTGCGCAATGGATTCCAGGTCGAGAACCGATTCCGATGTCACGCAACAGCGGATACAGAGCTGCGCCCGTGCCGTGCTCAGATACCGCGCCGTCTCGACGACCTCGTCGAAACTCGGGCGATCCACAGACATTGGGCGGTTGCGATCGTGAAACTCCCGGAAACCATCAAGCGAAAGCACCACCCGGTCGAAATAGTCGCCCACAAACCGCCGCCGGGCCGGACCAAACAGACCATTGGTCGACACCACGAAAGAGGGAGACACCCCGATGCGCGAAGCTACCAAGCGGGCATGGTGAACCACGACATCGACCACGCGATCCTCGACGAACGGCTCCCCGCCGAAGAGCTGGATCTGGTAGTTCTTCTGTTCGCGTTTCTCGCAGTATTCCGCCATGAAGTCGATGGCATGAACCGCTATGGCGGGATCCATGACCCGCTGGCGCGGCTCCCTGTCGCGAAAGTCGCAATAGCGGCAGGCCATGTTGCAGCGCCGGCTGGGAATAATGCCGAGGAAGGCAGGGGCGAGCGGGCCGCGCCTCTGCACCGGGTCTTGCACTTCGCCGGGACCGAGTTTCTGCAACAGGTCCTGCAATTGTGACGGCAACCCGTCGCGAACCTGTCCAGACGCAAGGTACGCCCAGACCTCTTGAATGGCAGCGGCGTTGACCAGTGCCACCAGTTTGCCAACCGGAGCGTAGAGCAGATAGTGATCGAACACCGGCAAGGCATAGACATATGATTCGCCCGCTTGGCCGATGGGATTCATGAACAGTCGACCTCCGCCTTCTTGCGGACGCCGCGCCACACGCCTCCCGACTGCTCCACATGGCGGATGAGAAGCTCCTTGCTGATGGCACGGTTGACCTGGCAGCGACGGCCGAATTCCAGGTGGCCCTGGTCGCCCGGGACGAATGCCTTGGCGATGCAGTCGCCTGCACAGGTGTAGTAGCAGAAGCAGTCGCGACAACGCGATCGGCGCTCCACTACCCGATCAAGAAGCCGCTGCCGGATCGGATAGTCGACCGCGAGAGGCTTGTCCGCCTCGATCCTGCCGAACAGGAAATCGTTGGCCAGTGCGTGGCCGCGGCCGAAGACCTCGTAGCAAGCCGAAAGCTCGCCATGGCTGCTCACAATGAGTGCCTGGTCCACTGCCATGCAAAAGCGAGACGTGATGGCCCAGGGCCTAGCCCCGGAGTAGTAGAGATGCCGGCCGTAAAAGCAGGCGACGTCGTAAGCATCTAGAAACTCTTGGACAAAGACACTGTGGTCAGTGAGATGCGTTCCTGACTGTAGCGCCCGGCCGTGGGCAAAAGCCGGCTCGACCTGAATTGTGGGGCACTGGGTGTTGCGACAAAGATAGTCGATGCTCTCGACCAGCTGGTGCACGCTCTGGTCGGTCACACTGGCGCGAATGCCGTAGGGGGTGCCTCGGTGTTCGAGTTCGCCAATGGTTCCCATGACTGTGTCGAAGGTTCTTTGCCCGGCGAGCGACGGTCGCTGCTCGTTCTGCACCTGCGCGACGCCATCGAGCGAGAGTGAGATACTGGAGAACCCGAGGTCGAGAACCTCCCGACGCCGTGGCTCGGCCCAATAGGCATTGGTGGCCAGGGTGATGCTACAGGGCAGCGGCTTGGTCCTGGCATGCGCCACCAGCGCGCGTAGGGCCGGCAGGGCCATGGTTGGCTCCCCGCCTCCGTGAAAGCCCACGGTGAAGCTGGACTGTGCAAGCTTGCGGGCGTTGTCGCAAACGATGTCGATGGCTCGCTTTCCCAGTTCCACGTCGAGTTGCTCGCCCTGTGCTTCGGGAGCAGCATAGCAATACACGCAGCGCAGGTTGCAGGCCGTGGTCAGCAACAACACGCAGGTCGTGGGCTCGAAGCGGCTAACGGGCGAGATCGCAGGAGGGGGCGCAGGATCGGGCGCGAAGAAACCCACGTGTTCGAGCAGCGGCGGCACAAGCTCGCGTCGACTGACCTTGTCCGTCGACAGTCGCGCGACGAAATCGGCGGTTTCCCGATCCGCAGAGAACGCCAGCGGCCGCAGGGGAAGGTACACAATGGCGCCATCCAGATGAGCAATCGTGTACACGCAGCGGTCGGGAATTCCAGACTGCCGACACGAATCTAGTCTGGATACCAGTACCCACCTCCACAGCTTGAACTCGGTGGCGGCGCACTGCCCACCGAGACGGTATCACAGGTGCACACGCTCCCGGACGGCAGCGATGAGCCGGCCGGCACCATGACGGTGTTGCAGGTGCAGACCGTGTCGCATGTGCAAACCGCATCCGTGACGACGGAATCATTCTCAGAGTACGAACGCACGGCTGTGCCTTGGGTGGTGGCGGCTGGGTCAAACAGGCACAGGTCGGGGAGGCCCGAGGGCAGGCTCCATAGCTTGACAGTGTAGTCGGCGCTTCCCGAAGCGATCTGCTTGCCATCTGGGCTGAACGCCACTGAATAGACCCCGCTCGCGTGCCCCTGCAACGTCTTTTGCAGGGCGCCGTCGGGCATACTCCACAGCCTCACGGTCTCGTCGTCGCTGCCCGAGGCGAGCTGCTTGCCATCCGGGCTGAACGTCACCGAATTGACCCCACCCGGATGCCCGAGCGACTTCCTCTGCTGAGCACCATCCGGCATGCTCCACAGTTTGATGGTGTAGTCAGCGCTTCCCGAGGCGAGAAATCCGCCCTCTGGACTGAACGCCACCGCCCTGACGTCGCCCGAGTGTCCCCCTAGAGTCCTCAGCAATGCTCCGTCCGGCACGCTCCACAGATTGATGGTGTAGTCAGCGCTTCCCGAGGCGAGCTGCTTGCCATCCGGGCTGAACGCTACTGCCGTGACGTAATCCGAGTGCCCTTGCAGAGTCGCCAACAACGCGCCGTCCGGCAAACTCCACAGCTTGATGCTGGAGTCCCAGCTGCCCGAAGCGAGAAGCTGGCCGTCCGGACTGAACGCCACCGCAACGACGTGGTCGGAATGTCCCGGCAGAGTCATCAGTGCGGCACCGTCAGGCAAGCTCCACAGTCTCACGGTGTGGTCATCGCTGCCCGAGGCCAGCTGCTTGCCGTCCGGGCTGGTGGCCACCGCCCTGACGTAGTCCAAATTCCCTCGCAGAGTCGCCAGCAGCGTCCCGGCCGGAAGGCCCCACAGTTTCACGGTCCTGTCGTCGCTGCCCGAGGCCAGCTGCGCCCCGTCTGGGCTGAACGCCACCGCCCTGACGTAGTCTGAGTGGGCGTTCAGACCGGCACACGCGGTTCCGCTGACCATCTCTGTCGCCCCGCTGTCGACCAACCCACCGGCGTCAGCGGAAGACAACGGTATGTGGGTGACAGAGCCATCCGCTCCAGGGGCAGGCGGGGCCGAGGCGTGCGGTCCCATCGGCGTTTGGCGCTGAGTGCAAGCGCTGGCCGCAAGCCCGACAGCCGCCGTTCCCACGGTCGCGCTCCCGAGAAACTCACGCCTGGACATGTCCTGGCCACGCGGTCCGGACTTGACCGCGTAGACCTCGGGCTTCTCGCCTCCAGCATCCGGGCCGATTCCGGCGAGCTTTCGCTTCTCACGCATGGGTCAACTCCTGCATTTGCCTTCGATGACTTTCGCGGGCAGATTCCTTCGCGCCATGAAAGCGAAACTTCTCACGCTGAGATCAGCTGGTCAAGCACGGGTGGGACCGCTATCTTTGGCCAGCGCCGTGAAATGTCGTCGCTTGTTCGGGGCGACCGCAGGTCGCCCCCACGGCCACCTGCAAGACGTCTTGGAAGGGGCGCCCTGCGGTCGCCCACCCGCGCACGCACCGCCGCGGCACCCTACCCCGCCCCGCGATGCCCGGTCTGTTTCAGAATTCCAATGCTGCGCTCGTCGAGCCCCATTTGTACCTGCAACAGGCTGGCATAGAGGCCGCGCCGGTCAATCAACTGGTCGTGCGTGCCCGATTCCGCGATGTTTCCCTTGTCGAACACCAGGATACGATCCGCCTTGAAGATGGTGCTCAGTCGGTGCGCGATCACGATGGTGGTCTGGCCGCCGAGCAGGCCGTCGATCCCTTTCTGCACCTCGCGCTCTGATTCAGCGTCGAGGGCCGAAGTGGCCTCGTCCAGCACCAGGATGGCCGGCCGGCGAAAGATCGTCCGCGCAATGGCGATGCGCTGCTTCTGTCCGCCCGACAGCGTGGCCCCGCGCTCGCCCACCATGGTGTCGTAGCCCTCAGGCAGCGCCGCGATGAAGTCGTGCGCGTTGGCCCGCCGGGCCGCTTCGTGCACCGCCTGCTTGTCGTAGTCCTCGCGACCGTGGGCGATGTTCTCGTACACGGTCCCGCGAAAGATGATNNGCACCAGAGGCGCCCACCAGCGCCACCGTAACAGCCCGTTCCAGCACAACCGAAAGGCCGGCAAAGACCGGCGGCCCCTTGCCGTAGGCAAAATCCACTGCCTGGAATTCGAGCTGCCCGGCAATGACGGCGGGCTTCTCTTTGCCCTGGTTGTGCTCCTCTTCCGAAGCATTGAGCACCTCTTGGATTGAATAGACCGATTCGGCGAACTCGGTGATGGTGGGGAACTGATTGATAATGTTGGTGACCGTATTGGTGAGCTGGGTGATGTAGGTCAGAAACAACACCAACGACCCAATCAGCATTTCGCCGCGAATCACTAGGGTCGCACACACCGCCACAATCAGCATGGTGAACACTTGCGAGAAGGTCACCGTGATGATGCCAAAGGAGGCGATGGTCTTGCGGATGGATTTCTGCCGCTGGATGATGTCGACGCTGCGCTCGTCGATGCGTTTGCGTTCGAATTCCTCCTCGCCGTGGAGCTTGCTGAGGAACGAGGTCTGGATGAACTGGCTGAGGGATTGGCTCAAATCCTCGTTGGCCATGCGGGCCGCGTGCTGCAAACGGCCGAAACGCACATTGAAGTAGCGGTAGACCAGCAAGTAGAAGGGAATGCACAAGAGGTAGAACAACAGCATCTTCCAGTTGTCGGTCGCCAGCACCGCCACTGAGAACACCACCGTGATGACAGACGCCAGCAGTGTATTGAAGAGCATCTCGGCAAAGCGCTCGGTTCGCTCCACGTCGACCAGCAGTTTCGACACGAAGCGACCGCTCTCGTGGCTGGCGTGATACTGTAACGACAGGATCTGGAGTTTCTCGATGATCTGATTGCGCAGGTCACGCGACACGCCCTTGGTGATGGTGGTCTCGCACACGGTATAGGCGCGATGGCAGAAGTAATTGAGCACTCCCAAGAGCGCGACTACCCCCAGGGTGCCGAAGATCAAGTCGAGGCGGCGCGCCGGAATGAAGCGGTCGATGATGAGTTTGATGAGGATGGGATAGAAGAGATAGGCGGAGTGCTTGATGGGAAAGAGCACCAGGATCTTGGCCAGAGGACGCCGGTGCACGGCGATGCGCCGCAGATAGCTGCCCATGGCGGAAGAGAGGGAGCGCGGAACGGGACGCATGTCGGTGCGGCTATTGTGCACCAGTCTCGCCGTGAGCGCGCCTGACTTTCGCACCGACTATCGGGCACAGCGGAATCCGAGATACTGAGCCCGACTGGTCGGAACCAGGCGAAAACGGTTACTGCTTCGCTCGGTTCGTGGATCGCCGCCGCCCCAACTTCCCCCACGCAGGACACGCTTCTTCTCGGCGTGGCTGCCGTCGTAGGCCGCGTACTCCGACGCTGTCCATTCCCAGACGTTGCCCAGCAGATCGAGCACGCCGTGTTTGGATGCGCCGGCGGGAAAACTGCCCACCGGCGCCGTTTCCGGCCAGCCATCGTCCACCTCATACAGGGGCTCCCATCTGGGAAACCCCTTGGCCACGAGGTTGTCCGGGCATTCCTTTCCGCAGGCATTCAGCCGAGTCTGGTCCAGCTTGTCGTTTCCCCAGGGGTAGCTTCGGCCTTCTGAGCCCGCGCGCGCCGCGTATTCCCATTCCTGCTCGGTGGGCAGGCGCTTGTGGGCCCAGGCGCAGAACGTGGTGGCCTGCTTGAAATCGACGCAGTTGATCGGGTGGGTGGAGCGATCCTGCGGGTTCTTCCAGTTGCAGAAGACGTGAAAATTGCTGCGTTCCTCGCGAAAGCCATCGGGTTCGCTGCACGCGCCCACGCGCACGCATTCGGCAAAGGCTTGCACCGTCACTTCGGTCCGGTCGAGGCGAAAACTCTTCACGCTGACGGAGTGCACTGGCTTTTCATTTTCATTCGCGTCCCGGCTGTCGCTTCCCATTGCGAAAGTGCCGCCCGGGATCTCGACCATGTCGTCGACGATCCAGGAAGGCGCCGCGGGCAGGCGCGACGTCTTGCAGGTTGCCACGGCTGTGGCCAGGGTCAGGCAAAGAACAGCCGGCGGCAATTGCACCGAGGCACGATAGCATGGCGAGCGAAAACAACCACTGGTCGACGCGGGATCCCGGCCTCGCGCCGACCGCCGCCTTGCCAATTTCCAGTCTTGTGCTTTCATCAGCGGTCTCCGCGACCAATGAAGAACTTCTATCTCCGTCACTACATTCCGCTACACGCCGCTGTGCTGACGGCGGTCGTGTTTGCCGTGTTCTCAAACAACTACCGGCACGACTATCCGCTCGATAGCAGTCATCTCCTGCTGGAAAACTCCTACGTGCGGAATCTGAAATTCATTCCGCAGTATTTTCTCGACGGCCGCACCCTCACCAGTCTACCGGCCAATGCCGACTACCGGCCGGTGCTGCAGGTGACCCATGCGCTCAACTATGCCATCAGCGGATACGACACCTGGTCGTGGCACCTGACGCAGATCCTTCTGCACCTGGCGTGCGTGCTGGGGTTGTACTTCTTGTGCCGTCGCATTCTGCAGCAGTTCCATCCTGACTTGCCGTTGCTCGATCGCGCCACCATCCCCCTGATCGCAGCGCTGCTGTTTGCCGTGCACCCGACGACCTCGGGCGTGATCAACTACCTCTCGGCTCGGTCGTCACTGCTCACCGCCGCATTTCTGCTTCCCTCACTGGTGCTGTACACGCGGCCCCGGCATCACGATTCATCGGCGAGTTTTCCGGTTGCCGCGGCCATCCTCTATGCGCTCGCGCTCTTCACCAAGATCGAGGCCATCGGCGCTCTGGCCGTGTATTTCTTCTACCATGTCGTGCAGACGGCCCAACGTCGGGCGGGCACCCCTGGGGACGGCTCGCACGGCGGCTTCCTGCGCGACGTCGC